>CAZWGF010000077.1:0-2632 GCA_964633605.1 Candidatus Woesearchaeota archaeon | reverse complement strand
ATAATAGAGTTGGTCTGGTCATGGTACATCTCTATGTAATCTAAAGGTTGAGTAGCATCTGACGAGTAGATTCTAAGTACAGGGTTTGCTGAAGTGTCGAGAGGGGAACGGTTGGCATTTCCCATATCTGCTCGTTCCATAAGGGAAAAATATCCACTACCACTAGCGTCTCCAGCACAAGTTGTTCCTAGCTGTAAATTGTCATTCCCTGATGTTTCCCAAGTTATTTGAGAATCAAGGCTATTGCCAAAATACAAAGCATTATTATCTGCTAATAAAGCACTAAGTGTCCCAAACTTAATTCGTTGAATATTGGTAGTCGTTCCTAACACTACATCATCTGCATCGCTTTCAAAATCCAAAGTCAAGTTCTCATTATTACTTCCACCTGTTCCACCAAGAGTAAGGACTCCACTTGCTTCAGAATTTGCAAGAATGGATGCACCAGACAGTTCTATGTCTACAGCCTCCAAAGGATTAACCCCTTGAATAACATCAAGTTTTCCTGTAGCTGGATTTACTGTAAATTCCTCTGCCATTAGAATGTCGCTCCAAATGTAGCATAGGACTGTCCGCCTCGTCCTGCCCATGCTGTTGCATAGTCGCTTGGCCCCTTAGCATACGTGTACACTTTAGGATTAGTCGACTTGTCCTCTTTCATTATATACCATGCTCCGGCCGCTGTCTCAAACCCATAGTAGTTCGGGTTTGCGTCATTGCCGTCATTATCCACATCATTAATTGAATATGGGTCCGTCGGATTCGACACAACAACTAAACTACCGTTAGCGTCCACCGGAGTAGACGATGTTACACCTGCATAACTCCAAATACGTAATACGTCTCCACCAGCAGTAGCCTTAATATACACACTAGCCTTTTGATTGACGGTAAGTTTGACAGATTCGCCCGGATCTACCGTCCCTGCTAACGTAGCCCCGTCATAACTAAACTGCACAGAGTCTGTAGCAGAATCGTTCGTAAGGTTTATCGTCGAGATGCCCTCACCAAATACGTGCTCTACATACAAATTCGACGTAGTGTACGCATTATAATAATCATAATCACCTATCTCTTTTGTATGTTGTGTCGCTCTCATTGCACCTCATGTCCGCATTTCTGACATACGTATTTAGGTTTAATAACCTCCACAACCTTGGTAACAAACTTCGGCTGTTGGATAATCAACTCTTTCTCGACGAGCTTTGGTACTATGATTTCTTTTACAGTCTCTTGATAGACGACCTTCGGTACTCGCACAGCGTATTCAACTTCCGTAAGTTTAGGCACTTCACGAGTGACATGAACGATCCTCTCCACCACTTTGGTATCCGTGACTGTCCTTGGTACAATCTTGATCTTAGGAACCTCAATTTCTTTAGTGACATATTTCGGTACCTCCACGATTTTCTCCACCTCTTTAATGACGACTTTCTCGACGATGACCTTAACCTCTTTAATTCTAGGTTTTATAATCTCAACCTCTTTGTACACAGGTTTTGTAATCTCAACCTCTTTAAAAGTAGGCCGTTCAATAACCTTCTTAATGATGGTTACTTTCTTTTCCTGAATGGTCTTGTCTTTAGGACCTGATGCAAAACCCATATACCCCTCCTTATAATTCTTGAACAGCTAATTGTGCTGTTAAGGTTGCAATATTTGCACCACTGTTATTAGTAGCCGTGATCTGAATAAACCCAGCTGCTTCCGGCGCGAAATCTAGTACATCAACCGCAGCAATATTCGCTCCGATTGTTACTGGAGATGCTGGTGTGGTATACGTTCCTGCACGACTATTACTTAACGCATATGTAAAAGTCACGTCAGGA
This sequence comes from Candidatus Woesearchaeota archaeon, assembly GCA_964633605.1. Taxonomy (GTDB): domain Archaea; phylum Nanobdellota; class Nanobdellia; order Pacearchaeales; family GW2011-AR1; genus CAZWGF01. The sequence goes on along the minus strand of CAZWGF010000077.1, from coordinate 803 downwards.
GTTGTACCCGTTAACGCTGTCACATGAAGTGCTAGTGCACTTGCTTTTCCGATGTCTACAGCTGCTGATACGCTAGTAGCGCCTGTCCCAATCGCTTCCGTTGTCCACAACTGTACTGCTAACATTTGTACACTCATTTTATTTCCTCCTTGTTATGCTGCTGTTATATCTACATTATATGTTGTTGCGCCAACTTATCCTGAACTTTTAGTTAATGTTCCAGTATCATCCCACCAAGCACCAGCTATGTTAGGGTCTGATGTTGGGAAGATTATTCCACCACCTGTAGCGTTCATTTCTATATCAGCGCTTGTACCAGCATTATCAATCTTTAAAGCTACACCATTCCCATTCTGGTCAATGAGTAATCCGTTACCTGTTCCAGCATTAAATAATTCTATTCCACTCCCACCGCCAGTACGCACCTCAAGAGTTGGTTCAGTTGTTGAGGACCCCTGGTCCTCGAACTTAACAAGAGCTGTATCTGCAATAGTCCTATCTGTAGTCATAAAAACTCTTAAAGCCTGTCTACCAGCATCAGTTGCTGGAACTTGGTTAATAACTAATCCGTGACCTGTCCCAGAATTATCAATCCCTACTGATGTTCCAGCTCCTGAGCCATTGGTGTTGGCAAAATATGCAGCTTGTCCACCAGCACCAGCATTTCTAACATCTAACACAACACCAGAAGTATTAACACTAGCTATATTAACGACAGTTGCAGTAGTGGCTTCTGAATCTATGTTTAAAGATACTCCATTACCATTCTGGTCAATGAGTAATCCGTTACCTGTTCCAGCATT
>CAZWGF010000076.1:0-2712 GCA_964633605.1 Candidatus Woesearchaeota archaeon | reverse complement strand
GCTTTGTCTTTTTTTATTTTTGATCTGGCATAACAATACGCTAATGTAGTCAGAAAGGTCCTATCTAATAAAATATAATCGCATTTTTTAAAGAGACCACTTATCTTATTAGACTTTTGTCTTTCAGCGTCTAAATAAAGTTTAGACATCATTAAATCATTATTCAAACTACATAACTGTTGAGAAAGCTCTAATTGAGATATACCAATACATCTTTTTAATAGATTTTTTTCGATAATTTTTCTTATTAAAGTTGTTTTCCCTGTCCCTGGCATACCTTCAAAAGCAATAATTTTTTTCATATAATCATTTTATAATACGAAATTTATTATTTTGTATGATAGCGTATTGGAACTGCTTTCTAATTTCGTTACGCTTTATAAATCTTTTTTTCTTTTTTGCCTCCTCAAGCCATATGGGTTCCTTGTTTCTAAGTTTCGGAATTTTTTCTAGTAATTGCCTCTTATCCTTTAATGGTGATTGTAATATTCTTTGATAAATCAATTTAGTTCTTCCTGCAATAATTTTCCACTCAAAATCTTTACATATCATTGTTCTGTTTTTTTGTGATAATTTTATAGCACTGTCCTTATTATCCATTAAATCAATGATAATTTGAGGATATTTCTTGAAGTCATCTTCTATAATAATATTCTTCTTATTAGCTATACCAAGAACAGAAACATTTGTAGCGATGACAGGTATGCCCGCGGCTAAATAATTTAAAATTTTAATTCGCAACCCTGTTCCATTTAGAATCGGGGCCAACCCAAATGTAGACTTTTTAAATACTTGATTCAAGTTTTTAACCGTACCAGTAAATTTAAAATCAATACCTTGATATCTACTTTTAATCTTTTTAGGACAATCACCGACAATTAAAAAACGAAAATTATATTTTTTTAATTTAGGATAAATATATTTATAAATTATTTTAACTGCTTCTAGATTTGGTTCAAAAAAAAGATTTCCTAAAAAAATAATTGTCTTTTCTTTAAAATTTGGACCCCAATATTTAATATCTTCTGTGTCAACGCCACTCGGCATAACTGATACCCTACTTTTATCCACTTTCATATTTTTAATAAGAAAGGGCTTATCATCTTTACTAAGACATATTAAATAATCTATCGATTTGCCGACAGCCTCTTCTATTTTCTTTATTGTTCTAATCCGCGCTACAGAAGCCCCAAGATCTTTAGCTAAAGATCTAACTACATAGTGCATTTCACTCACGAGATAAGCTTTAGTTAAATATGATAACTTTATCCCCTGTAGCACAATAGGTTCTAAATTATCAAATTGGATGATATTTATTTTTTCTTTTTTTATAATAGACGCGATTAAATCTAAATTATCGTAATAACATTTAACTGGAAAAATATATGTTTTAAATTTCTCTTTTTTGATTAACTTTAAATCGGACCAACCACGATAACCATGGAAAATTACCACCTCAACGCCTATCTTCTGAAGAGCTCTAGACAGATAATGGAATCTATTAGCGGCCCCATCAAATGAAGGAATAAAATCTCCATCTACGAAAATACCTAATTTTATTTTTTTATCATTATTTTTTATCATAATAATACTTTATAATAATTGGGGGGCTATTGTGTCCAATAGCCCCCCTTAAACATCCCATTGCCATTTAGGAAAAAAATACAGAAGTTCCTTTGCCGCGCTTACTTCGCTATTTGATGAATGTACGGCATTATGTCGAAGATCTGTTCCAAATCGATACCTTAAGGTATCTTCGCTATTATTCTGAGGATTAGCAGAACCTACCAATCTATTTAGAATTTCAATAGCAGAATCTTTTTGTACCATTAAAATCTCTGATGGACCTGAAGACATAAATACAACAAGATCATCAAAAAACATTTCCTTAATATGCATGGGATATAAAAACATCGTATCTCTCCTACTAAGCGTCTTGGTTTCTCTTTTTAATACTTTGAACCCCCTTTTTTTAAGAAATTCTATAATCTTTTCAACATAATCATTTCTTACGGCATCAGGTTTTATTAGAAAAAAAGATGTTTCCATTTATTCCCCTCCTATATTTTATTATTTTTGTACTATCAATATTATAATACTTTTAATAATATTGTCAACATTTTGACACTAATTGAATATTGATATATAATCAAATTATACAATATTCAGTATTATGACTACACAATTATTTAAAATTACTCAAAATATCATTATCCAGAATCAAGAAAAAGCTGTTTTAATATTAAAACATAAAACAGGTAAATGGTTATTACCGGGTGGAAAAATCCAAAAAGATGAATCTTGGATTGAAGCCTTAAAAAGAGAAATAAAAGAAGAAACAAAGATTGCTGAATTTGAAATAAAAAAAATATTAGATATTGATAGTTGGATAGAAGATAAAACTGGCTATTATGTCGTAACCTTTGTAGCTAAAATACTCAAAGTAGACAAAATCACTTTAAGTGATGAACATATCGACTATGTATGGGCAAGGTTTTCAGATTTAGATAATTATGATTTTTGGCATGAGAATATTAAAAAAAGGATTAAAAAAGCTCTATTGTAGAATTCTCTATTGTAGAATTGTTGTATTAATCAAAAAAACAGCCCATTAGGCTGTTTTTTACGCACCTCGGTCTCTCGATAAAAAAGTCTTATGGCTGCCGGACAGGGATTCGAACCCCGATAGACAGATTCAAAATCTGCAGTCCT
>CAZWGF010000075.1:0-2712 GCA_964633605.1 Candidatus Woesearchaeota archaeon | reverse complement strand
CTTTATTGTGGCTTGATAAAGCTCCGCAAGGATTTCATTTTAACGAGTGGGACCCGACTACTCATGAGGCAGAAACCAAGAGAAGATTAGCGGAGGCAGCATAATGGCAAAAAATAAAAAACATATTTGTGATAAGTGTGGTACACAATTAATAAAAGTTCGTGATTTTATTAAACAAAGTGGTTATTCTTACTATTTAGAATGCCCAAAATGTACAAAGAAAGAGTGTAATAACAAATAACCTAAATTTGAAAGGAGTTTTCAAATGATTTCAATTATTTGTTTTGAAGAGAGTTTAATTATCCCAAAAGAAGAAGCTGAAAATTTAAATCTTAGTTATAAAACAGATCCTAAAATAGGTTATATGAATGACAAATTACAATTAATGTCATCTTATGACCGATATAAAGAAGATTGTATTGAAAAAGATGGTAAATATTATAAAGATAATGATGATATGGAAAAAGGTAAAAAAGTAGAAAACTATTATCTTTACATCAAATATACAGGCAATGTTGATTATGTTCATGTAGAAAAAGATAATCATTTAGTTGATTTACTTCCTTTTGCTACAAAATGTCAACATAAATTCTTCATTGCACAATCAGTTAAAAGTAAAGAACCAACAATTCATAATATTAACGCCATATTACAAACTCTTAAAGAGAAGGCTGAAAAAGTAAATTCTTTAGTCGATAAAATTAAAGAAAATACTTTTAACTCAAAAACCAACGTCCATGTTGGTGGTGGTCTAATCACTACATATAATGATTTATTGCTAAAAGAAGATATTTGTACTGACGCACTGCAATCTGATCTTAATAATGGGTGGAGAATTATCGCTGTCTGTAATCAGCCAGATCAGCGCCGACCTGATTATATTCTTGGCAGATATAATCCACAACTTGAAGTAGCTGAAAAACCCGATGCAGGAAGATAAAAAGGAGGCATTATAATGATGATAAAAGAACTCAAAGAAATTATTAAGGATCTTCCGGACGATGCTGATGTAATAATGCAAAAGAAAGTAACCAAAAGAGAATCAATCGTTGCCCAAGTAACTTCGAGTAGCATTATTGATGCTCCGGATAATATACATAAACGTTTAGTTCTTATGAATTTAAAACCAGTTAAGAAAAGAAATCTTTGAAAGGAATTTTCAATGCTAACTCCACCAAAGAAAACAAAACTCTCAGCGCATAAACGAAAGTTTGATCTTAAATTTCTTTTAACAGGCAACTCCGGATCAGGCAAAACACATTTCACTGCAACTTACACTGATGGCCCAATCCACTATTATCAATTTGACAAAGGAGGTGAAAAAACAATAGAGAAAATTATGGGTGCCAGGACTGATATTACTATAGATGACTTTTCTTCCAGTAATATTATCTTTTCTGATTTTTGGAACCAATACCAAGAAGATGAAAAAAATGGATTATTTACTTGGCTGGCTGAAAACAATGGTCTTTTAGTTCTCGACTCATTAACCAATGCAAATAAAAAAGCTATTATTGAAATTGCCAGAAAGTCTAATGTCACACCATCAGGTATTGGTAGAAAACTTGATATGAAAAAAGGTATGGCACCTCCACACTGGGGCCAGCTTCTTAACTGGATGACGACACTTGTTACTTCGCTACAAGAATTACCCTGTGCGGTTGCAGTAACAGTTCATCTCCATACTTTGATGAATAGTAATCAAGAAATAGTTGGCCGTTATCCAGCGGTAAATGGTCAATTTAGACAGCTTCTTGCATGTGATTTTGATGAGGCTTACTTGTTAACTTCTAAAGGATCAAAAAGACAGATTTTCTTTACAGAAAAATTAGCTTTTGAAGCAAAGTCAAGAGTCTTTAGCATGCCAAGAGTTGAAGATGTTACTATGTCTGATTTGGCTAAGGCATATTTGGCTGGTAAGACTGTTATTAAATAAAGGAGTTTTATTATGACACAAAAATGGATACCGATACAAGATGGAAATGGTTATGAACGTTTACCAGAATATCAAGGAGAATCACATGAAGTTATAAATTATGATGATTCTTGGGAAACTCGTGAAGTTTACACTGATGAATGGGGCGATCAAACTGTAATTAATCACGAGATGGGACAGTAATATTTATTAATTTAATCAAAAATGGTGAATTTCTCACCATTATATCAACCCAAAAAGGAGAAACAAAAATGGCTATCATTCCTAATCTTTCAGAAATTCCCGACAAGAAACCCGCAGAGGCAGGTGAATATGATCTTCGTATTCGCACAGCTAAAGAAACTAAATCCAAAAATACTGGCCGATACGGCTGTATGCTTATCATTGATATTGACGGCGAAGATACCGCTGATTCAATTTTCCATACCATGTGGTATGGTAATTACAAAGATTTCCAGGGCGATGATGAGGAAAAGAATAACCTTATGTGGAGAATGGTAAAAGATTTTCTCCGCGCTTTGGGACTTGATCCTGATGAAGAAACTGATGAGGAAGATCTTGTTGGTTTGGAATTTACCGCTGATGTCGGTTTTAACGATGGTATGTCAGTTGACGACGATGGAAAGCCCGTTAAAGTCGGCCCACCGAAAAATGAGATTCTTCGTATAGTTTAACAATTAACTAAAATAAGCTGAGGGTAAGATCTTTAGGGGATCATAAAGCAGCGGCGGTGTAGGCTTATTTTATTTTAATTAACTTGTCGTTCATAAATGAAC
>CAZWGF010000074.1:0-2782 GCA_964633605.1 Candidatus Woesearchaeota archaeon | reverse complement strand
GGGTTTTGTTGCTCTAGGCCTAGCTGGAATAGACTCAGACAAAGCATGGGAAATGAGAGAAACCCTTTTATCTCAAGGCGTAAGAAAGGGTTATGTTGCTAGGGGGACTTATGGCGATTATCTAATGGCAGGAGTCAGGAAAGCAAGAAGAGACAAATAAGTAAAAGTTGGGTTGTCAAATCTCTTGAGGCAAAAAAATAATTTAATATTTAGACAATATATATTTTAACAATATAAGATATGGGAGAATTTGAAAAAAACGATACAGAGATTAATGCAGGCATAGCGAAGGAAAAGGATTTAGGGGAAGTAGACGAAAAAAGATTGCAAAATTTAGAAATTATTGCCAAAGTTGTTGGTGATGATTGTGATATGAAAGTAGGAATTGGGTCAAAGCCAGGGTGGAGGTATATATTCAAGCCAATTAACAAAATAGAAGTTGATCCAAATGACGTTATAGAAAAGGGGCGAGATTATTGTTTAGGAATAATCTGTCATGAAGGGTCTCATAGGAAAATATCGCGTGTTGACTTTATTCCTAAAAAAATTTGGCAAGAAAGAGGATTTTCATATTTAATGAATGCCATAGAAGACCCCCGTGTTAATAATTGGGTTGGAGAAAAGTATGACGGAGCTAAAAAATGGCTAGAGCAAGTATATAACGAAGATTTGTCTCAGAAAAAAACATCCGAAGAAATCGCTAAAAGTAAAGTAGGATATATTCCTAAACATATCCAGTATGGTTCTGAAGTTATCAGGTATTGGCATACTGGAAAATTTTCTGAAGATTTGCCAGATGAAGTTAGGAATTTTCTTGTTAAAACAATAAATTATGCAGAACTAGCATATAATAATATTCCTGAGATTATAGATCCCAGCGAAGATGATATTTCTGATGCCGCTCAGAAAATGTATAAAATTGTTTATTCTACAATTTGGCCTGAATATCAAAAATTAATTGATAAATCTTATGAAGACGAGAAATCTAGACAAATGATTAAAGATATGATAGAGAGCGGAGAAATTGAACTTAACGAAGAAGGTGAGAGCAGTGAAGGAGAACCATTGCCATTAGATCAATTACCGGAAGATTTGAAAAAAGAATTGGAAAAGAAAATTAAAGAAAAATTAGATTCTATGTCCGAAGAAGACAAAAAGAAATTTCAAAAAAAAATAAATGATAAGGCTAATCAGATCTTAGATGACATAGAAGAGGATGTAAACAAAGAGTTAAAGGGTAAATTTAGTGAACAACCTAAGACAAAGTCAGAAGAAGAGAAAGAAAAGCTAAAGGAAGAGAGTGGCCATAAGACTAAAGAGGAAATAGGTAAAGCAGAAGAAGAAATAGAAAGGAAACTAGAATCAGAGAGAACAGAATATACTTACGCTCATGAAGATGTTAAACAATACATTGATAAGGTGGCTGATGATATTATTAATTTATTAATTACAAAAAAATGGCCTCAGTTCAAAAAAGGATTTCCTGGCCAGAGATTGAGGTTGGAGGGGGCAATGAAATATGAATCAAAGAAGAATTACAAAGAACTATTTGCCAAGAGACAAAAGATGGAAAGACAGAAATACAACTTTACTATATTAGTTGATCTTTCTGGTTCAATGGCAGGAGACACTATAAAAGAAACTTTTAGAGGAGTTGTCCTTTTTACTGAGGTATTAAATAAAATTGCTAGTACCTTAGGGGATGTCAAGGTTAGTGTTTATGGATTTCAAGACGATTTATTAATATATAAAAATTTTGATGAAAATTTAGATAATGACATGAGAGAAAGAATGAGTGGAATGAAAGACGAAGTAGATAACAATGGTTTACATAACCAAGCCAATTATAATAATGACGGATATTGTTTAGATAAAGTGAGAAATCAGTTAGATGTGTTAGTTGATGAAGAAATTTTTCTATTTGTTTTATCTGATGGTCAGCCCGCAGGAGATTCAACTCATCATATTCCAGGATACGATGAAAACTCACAAAAAGAAGAGTTACATGCCGTGATTAAAAAAATTTCTCAGGAGAATAAAATAAAATTATTAGGTATTGGCTTAGGTCCAGGGACAGAACATGTCGGAAATTTTTATTCTAATGAGCTAAATAATGTGGGTAATGTCCCTAACGTTAATGTTAAAAAATTATCTGAAGTTTTGGGAAATAAAATTGAAGAATTAATTAAATAATATAAAAATATGATTAATCAAGAAAAAAAAGAAAAAATTAGATTTTTTTTTAATGCTCTATCTAATGTTCAGCCAAATTATGGCAAGGATATCGGATTAATTGTTAGCGCAGAAGAGATATTAGAAGATTTAAAAAGTTTAGTCCCAAATTCAAATCTAGTGACAATATTTGATTTAACTTCAGATACTTATATTACTGGTTTTCTCGAAAATTTAGCTAAGAGTTTAAGTAAAGAAAGTATTATTTTTGTCCGTATTCATGAATACTTGGACCCTGCATTTTATAATCAACTTTATCTGATAAGTAAATCTAATAGGATGGACATTTTTGGGCCAACAAAAGATGATGCTATAAATATTTCAGATAAAGCAATGTTGATTTTGGTCTCTACTGACAATGAACTAGAGAACCTGAATTATAAAAATATATTAAATATTGTTGGACCAGTATTAAGGATAAATTAGATAATAATCTCTATGCCTGAACAATTCAAAAAAATAGATAAACAAGAAACAGAGTTAAATAAGATTAACCCCACTAAGGTTAATGTCCCTAAATCCATAGAACTGACTCCTCAACAAGATGAGA
>CAZWGF010000073.1:0-2843 GCA_964633605.1 Candidatus Woesearchaeota archaeon | reverse complement strand
GCAAAAAAGCGACAGAGGAGATTTGCCAAATAATATTGAAATTATTTCTTTGCCTGATAATAAATTTTTTAAAATTTTTGTTTTACAATTTGAATTATTAAAAATTTTACCTAAAGTAAATGGAGTTTTTTGTCATCAAAATCCAGAATATACAATTCTATCTGTATTAATATCAAAGATTTTTAGAAAAAGAATAATTAGTTGGCATGCTCATGGATCAGTTAATTGGAAATTAATATTAGTTAATTTTTTTACTGATAAAATTTTAACTTCTTCAGATAAAGGTTGTAGATTAAAAAATAGAAAAAAGATTAATGTAATTGGTCAAGGGATTGATATAGATTATTTTAATAAAAAACAAATAGTAAATAACGAACAAAAGAATTTTAGAATATTATCTGTTGGTAGGATTTCGCCAACTAAAGATTATAATACATTAATTGATGCAATTGATATTTTAATTAATCAGAAAAAAATAGAGAATATAGAAATTCAAATTATTGGTGGACCAGTATTAAAAAAAGAGCAAAAATATTTTAATGATTTAAAAAATATAGTTAAAGATAAAAATTTAGAAAACTATATTAAATTATTAGGTCCAATATCTCATAATCAAATATTATCTTACTATCAAAATAATAATTTGTTTATTAATTTAAGCCACACTGGAAGCATGGATAAAGTAGTTTTAGAAGCTATGGCTTGTGAAAAACTAGTTTTAACTTGTAATGAGGCATTTTTTGATTTTCTTAATGATCAGAGATTTATTTTTCAGAAAAAAAATTCTCAAGATCTAGTTCAAAAAATTATTGATTTAATCAATTTAGAAATAGAAAAAAAACAAGCTATTGGACAACAATTAAGAGATAAAGTAATTAAAGATCACAATTTAGATAATTTAATTAAAAAAATTATAGCTATATTCTAATGCATAGATATTAATATGAGTAATACAAAAAAAATAAAATTAGTTATTGGAATAACTAGTTTTATAATTGGTGGAGCGCAAAAACTAATAGTAGATCAGTTGAGTGTTTTAGATAAAGAGCGTTTTGAAATTCATTTAATAACCTTACACCAGTCTCCTGGAAAAAAAGATTTTTATAATCAATTGCCATCAGACATTAAATTATATAAATTTAACTTTAAAAGTTTTAAGGATTTAAAATCTTGGTTTAATCTTTTTAAAACCTTAAAAAAAATTAAACCAGATGTAGTTATTTCTCATTTATTTTTTTGCAATACGGTGTTTAGATTGATTAAATTACTAGTTAGTTATAAAGTAATAATAGTTGAACAGAATACTTATTCTTATAAAACTAAGCTTCAAATTTTGACTGATAGAATTTTATCTCTAGTAACCTATAGAATTGTTGGCGTTTCTAAAGCGGTTACAGATTTTACTGTATTACAAGAAAAAATAAAACCTAGTAAATTTATTACTATTCATAATAGCATAAATCTTGATGACATTAATAATGTAAAGAAAAATTATAATAAAAATAAATTAAAACAAGAATTAGGTTTTAATAAAAATGATAAAATTATTATAAATGTATCTCGCTTAGTACTACAAAAAAATCATGATTTGTTGATCAAGTCTTTTGCAAGATTTTGTATGATAAAAAAGGATTATAAATTAATTATTATTGGCGCAGGATCACAAGAAAAAAATTTAGAATTATTAATCAACAATCTTAGTTTGTCAGATAAGGTTTTTTTACTGGGTGAAAAAGAAAAAGATGAAGTTTATAAATATTATAAAATTAGTGATTTATTTGTTTTGACATCCAGAATTGAAGGATTTGCTATCGTATGCATAGAAGCGATGGCATTCGGGATACCAGTTGTATCTACTAAAGTTGCAGGACCAGATAAATATGTAAAAGATTGTTATAACGGTTTTTTAGTAGAAAATGATGTTGAAGATATTGCAGAAAAGATAAATCTTTTAGATAGTTTGAATGAAGGAGAAAGAGAGAGATATAGAGAAAATTGTTTAAATACAGCTAAGCAATTTGATATAAATACCAATGTTAAAAGATATACTGAGTTGATCGAAAAAGCAATTAGTTGAAATTAATTTATTTTTTATTTTAATATATGATGAAATTTTTAATTAAAAAAATAGCTTAAAGATATGCCTACTCTGAATTTCCTTTGGCATCTAAAAAAGAGAATGGGAAATTAATAAAAGATTGGATAAATAAAATAAATGTAACTAGAAAAATTGTAGAAGATTTTAAAATATGAGTAGAAAGTCCTAAAAATTTAAAAATATTAGATGTTGGGAGTGGAAATGGAGGAGCATCAATCGCCTTTGCAGAAGCTGGAGCTATTGTCTCGGGAATTGAATTGAATGAAAGGCTAGTTGATATTGCTAAACAATTTTCTAAAGAATACAGTGTCAAGCCAAATTTTATTTTATATAACGGTAATAGAATACCATTTCAGGACAATATTTTTGATGCTGCATTATCGATTAGCGTTTTAGAACATGTATCAGATCCAATAAATTATTTAAAAGAAATTTTGCGTGTTTTAAAACCAAATAGATATTTATATTTGGCTTTTCCGAATAGATTATGGCCGAAAGAAACACATACCTTGCTTTATTTTTTACATTGGTTGCCATATATTGTATCTAGTAAGTTAGTAAAATTGTTTAAACATTGTCCCTATGAGGACAATAATTTACATTTTTATACTTATTGGGATTTAAAAAATATAATTAAACAGGTAGGGTCAGAAAAAGAAAATTTTAAAATTATAGAAGAAAAAGGTAAAAGCAAAAAAATTATTAAAAAAATTATTAAAAAAAGTTTAAAAATGTTTGGTTTTTC
>CAZWGF010000072.1:0-2851 GCA_964633605.1 Candidatus Woesearchaeota archaeon | reverse complement strand
GTGAGATTTAAGTGATTGGTTGAGCATTACCACTTAAGTGAATTAATATATTTAATAGGGTTCCAAAAATATAAATTGATAATGTGATGAGAAACCATTTTTTATTTTCTTTTATTTTTCCTTCAACTATCCACCAGGGCACAAAGGTTAACATTGAATAATATGCAAGTGCCAGGGGAATTGTTAAGAACATTATTGGAAATGCGAGTAGGATTTGATTACCTGTAAATATTATTTCTACCAAAATGATACTAATGATTGTTGCAATAAATATTCCCTTTGATTTAAAGTTGAATTTATATATTAATAATGAAAAGATTAATGGAAGTCCCATATAGAAAATTAATAGTGTGGGCATATAGGCTGAATAATATTCGCTAGCATTTGCAATCGCATTTGTTGTAGTAAAATCTACAATAAACCAAGCTAAAACAGAATACAGAAAATATTTCACCCAATTTTTCATAGAGTATTATTGGTTTTTTTCTTTATTAATTTACCGAATTTAATGTTTTTTTCCTAATTTTAAGAAATCTAAATATTTATAAAAGAAATTTCCCTAACAATTTTATCTAATTAAATTGGAGGTTAAAAAAAAATGGTAAAAGGATATTGTGTGGTTTGTAAGGAGAAGGGCGTTGAAATGAAGAATCCAGAGATTCATAAAACATCTAAAGGCGGATATATGGCAAAAGGAATTTGTTCTAAATGTAACAAAACAAAGATGTGTGCTATGATGTCTAAAGATAACGCAGAACAAGCAATGAAAGATGGTGCTAAAAAGGCCTTCTAAATAATTTTTTATTTTTTATTATTGTTTTTTATTATTGAAAATGTTTGTAAAGATTCACAAGACATATCGCGATGTAATTGCTATTTGCGATTTTGATCTGATTGGTAAATTTTTTGAAGAAGGAAAATCCCAATTAGATATTAAGGAAAGTTTTTACAAAGGAGAAGAAAAGACTCCTGAAGAAGTAGAGAAGCTGATGGAGTATATGTCTGGAGAGGATGCAACATTTAATATTGTTGGAAATGAATCTGTAGATCTTGCTTTGAAGGTTGGTATTATTTCTGAGAGTGGAGTTGGTGAGATTCAAGGCGTTAAGTTTGCTTTGATTTTGGCTTGAGGAAATGTTTTTAAGTAAGGATTTGTAGGAATTATTATGGTAGAAGAGAATAAAGAATTTGAAGATCTTACTCCTAAAGTAGAAGGAGCACAAACTACTCCTGGTGAAGAGCCAAAGTTTACTAGAGTTAAATTGCCTAGGGGAAGAGAAGTAATTGGAACCATTGATCAAAGACTTGGAGGAAATAAGATGATGGTTTCTTGTGTTGATGGTAAACCTAGAAATTGTAGGGTTCCTGGCCGTTTAAGGAGAAAGCTTTGGTTACGTCCAGATGATGTGGTTATTGTGGAGCCTTGGGAATTAGATAATACTAAAGCAGATGTTTTGTTTAAGTATAGGCCGAATCAAGTTTCTTGGTTAAGAAAGAATGGGCATTTGAAAACAGAGATTACGGAATTTTAAAATATATTTTTTAGACTAATTATAATTATAAAGGGAATTTTGTATGGCATTATATGAATAATTTAGTTTTGGAGTCTACAAGGGGGTTGATAGAAAATCCTACTTATGTAAAAATTAATACTGATAAGGTTAAGGAAGTTGCAGAAAGATTTTCTCAAGATAATATGGAAATTCCAAAGTGGGATGCTCTTGTTTTTCCAGATGCTAAAGATAAATCAACTATTGATTTTTTACTTTTGGCAAATACAATAAATTTTGCATTTACTGATTTTGAAACTAAAGAAAAATATGCTACAAATTACAAGAATATTCCTTGGGCTGGTGCCTATGGGATGTTTGCTTCTTTGAAGAGAGGCATTGAAAATAAATTTCCTCTTTTAGATGGGAAGTATTTGAGTACTATTCAGTTTACAGATATGGCTCAAATTTTTGAGAAAGATACTTTGATCCCAATGTTTAATGAGAGAACTGAAATTTTTCAAGAAGTTGGAGATGTTTTATGTAAAAAATATGATGGGCATTTTCATAATATTGTTAAGGCTTCAAAAAATAAACTTTTTAATAATGGGAAAGGGCTCATTGAAAGATTAACAAATGATTTTCCTTCTTTTAATGATTCGGTAGTTCATAGGGGAAATTTAGTAAGGTTTGATAAGAGGGCACAACTTGGTGCAGCCCAACTCTATGGAAAATTTCAAGACACAGATATTTGTCAATTTGAAGATGCAGATAAATTAACTGTTTTTGCAGATTATGTTCTTCCTAAGGGGTTGAGAGATTTGGAGATTCTTGAATATTCCCCTGTTTTGGCTACTGAAGTGGATAATTTAGAAGTTCTTCCTAAGAATTCACTTAAGGAATTAGAAATAAGGGCTTCAACTATTCATGCTTCAGATATGTTAATTAATGGGATAAATGATTTGAGGAATGGTGCAGGAAAAATTAATGCATTGCATCTTGATTTTAAGTTGTGGTCTGAGTCAAGGAAAAATAAAACTCCCAATTATCATCTTTGCAAGACAATTGCTTACTAACCAAAATCCTTATAACTTCTGAACATTTATTATTTTTATGAAAACTATTTTATCTCAAAAGCTTCCAAGAATAACGAAGAATCGTAAAAAGTTAGAGAAGCTTTTGAATGTTAGAATTACAAATCGTGGGAAAGAAGTATTTGTAGAAGGTGAAGCAGAGGATGAGTTTATTGCTGAAAAAGTTATTGATGCTTTGAATTTTGGGTTCCCATTTTCTATTGCTATTTTGGTTAAGGAAGAAGATTTTCTTTTTGAGGTTTTGAATATTAAGGATTATACTACAAG
>CAZWGF010000071.1:0-2925 GCA_964633605.1 Candidatus Woesearchaeota archaeon | reverse complement strand
ATAGATCCTTTTTCAAAGGAAGAAGTTTTGTTTGAATTAGAAAAAGGACAGGGTTCTAGAGATATAGCCTATAATTTACAAGAACAAGGATTAGTTACTTGGAGTTCTATTTTTAGGATTTATGTTTTAACCGTTGGAGTATCTGGTAATTTGCAGGCAGGAACTTATTCTTTAAGTCCTTCTATGAATATTCCACAGATAGCTGAAAAATTTGTTAATGGAGATATTGTCAAAGAAAAGATTACTATTATAGAAGGTTGGACTTTAAAAGATATTGGTTTTTATTTTGAATATAATGGAATGTACCAGGCAGAAGAATTGTATGACGAAATGCCAGAATTGGAAGGTTATCTTTTTCCTGACACCTATTGGATAAGAAAAGGAGCTAGTTTAGAAGAAATTATTGAGATGATGCAGAATAATTTTAATAAAAAATTAGAACCCTTGATGGAATCTATTAATGAAAAAGGATTAGACTTAGAAGATGTAATAACTATGGCTTCTTTAATAGAAAAAGAAGTTCAAACTAAAGAAGATAAAGAAATTGTTTCTGGTATTTTTTGGAAAAGGATAAAGTATGGATATCCTTTGCAAAGTTGTGCCTCCATAGCCTATATTAAAGGAATTTCTCAATGGAGATATTCTTACGAGGACACTAGGATTAAATCTCCTTACAATACTTATTTAAACTATGGATTACCATTAGGACCTATTTCTAATCCTGGATTAGATAGTATATTAGCTGCCATAAATCCTAAAGATAGTCCTTATTTATATTATCTTTCAACCCCAGAAGGGGAGACTATATATAGTAGGACGTTGGATGAACACAATGCGGCTACAGTCAAATACTTGAGGTAGGTTAGAATTCTACCGTCGGAGCAAAATTTTCAAGTTCATTGCGGGACTTGATTTTTATTATAGAAGTGATAGAAAGACAATAGCATCAATATATAAAATAGTTATTTGAGAGGTGAAATAATGCCAGGTAATATTACCAGTAGAAGGGGTGACGGAAGAAGAGATTTTCTTGAAATTAGTGTATTACCGGACGGAGATCTCTTTGTCAAGGTAATGGAGACCAATGATGATGGAAAAATTAAAATCGCACATGTTGAATTCTGCACAAGCCAAGGAGGGGGATATCATCCTAAAACATGGAAAGCTCTAGATGCTTTGAGAATCGCGATGAAAGAAGATAATCAAGACCCATATTCACCAGAAAGGTATAGGCAAGAAATTAAAGAAGATTGAGTGAAAGGAGGACTGATAATGACTCTAAAAAATCAAATAAGATTGTTCTTTAATGCTAGCGAAGAAGACGGGGAAGCGTTTCAGCTTTTAAGGAATTCTGGAATTTATTGTGAATTTTTAGCACCTGCCTTTGGGGAACAATGTCTTGAAGAAATTCCGAGTAGACCTCTGTTAATAGTTGGATATACTAAATACAGAGGAATTAAAGAGATAAAGGAATATCTCAAAACGGTGGAGAACTAATATCTCCACTTTTTTATTTTTTAAGTTAATATTAAATTGTTTAATATCTAGTATTTTTTTTATTAAATCTCCAACATAATCCCTATTCTCCAATATTATAATAAGCTTTGAACTGGGGAGTCCTTCGACAAGCTCAGGACATTTACGTTTTGAGTTTGTTTTATTCTCAATGGTTTTTTGATAGAATAAAATAACAAAATCTACGAGAAGCAGCGATACCTTACAAATGAGCAAGATAAGAGGATTAGCACAAATTTTTGCTAAATACAAAATTTATCCGAAAGAAAGATTTACATCTTGTACGGCGGCAGGTTGGTTTTTAGATAATTCAAATAATTATTATGCGCAAAATTTAAAGACCGAATTTTTACCAAATCAGAATTATAAATCACAAAAAAGAGGAGCAGATTTACCATTTTGGGGAAAAGATTATTTCTCCGCTAAGCAAGGCAAAAGAATTTTTGTAATTGCCCAAGATTCACTAACCCTTGATGCTGGCAGTATAGTTTTTTGGGCACATCTGTTTGAAAACCCAGACTTATACAAAAGTTTCAAAAAATCATTTAATAAAAACCCAGAATCCTCATTGGGTTATGATAAATTTATTTTTAAAAAATGTGACTTAAATTTAGACTTTCTTTATATAACAGATGCCAAAAAAGTTTATCAGGAATGTTCTTATAAAAAATTTAATAACCCGCAAAGTAAGAAACTTTTAAATGAGGAAATAAATTTTTGCCAACCTAATATAATTATTTTTTTAGGATTAGCAGGGTATCAACTTTTAATAGAAAAACAAAGACTGGTAGATTATTATCGAAACAATAAAAAAATACGAATAAATGGAATTGATTGCTTTGTTTTTCCTTTTCCAACTGGAAATGGATTAATTTGGGCAAAAAAATATAAAAATGAGGTAGAATCAGAAATTAAAAACTTGAAAAATAAAATAAAAATAGATTATTAATTAAACAAATATGCTAAATTTTTTAAAAGTAAACCGTAAAAAATAATAATTTTTATAATTTTAATAATTATTAATATTATTATAATTCCTAGTGTTTTTAAAAAAGAATCAGCAGGATTTATACAGGAAGAAAGACCAGTATTGTTTGCTCCAGTTATTTCACTTCCACCAATGTGTATGTTTAGTGATAATGGTCCGATAGACCAACCAGAGCTTGGAAAAACAAAATTTATTGGATTTAATTATGATTGTGATGAAGTTGGTTTAGGATATAGTAATCATTATAGTTTATTTTCTTGGGTTTATAATCTTATTTATTGGTATTTACTTTCTTGTTTAATATATCTTATTTGGAAGAAATCAATCTATTTTTATAAAAATCATTAATTTCAGTTAAATTTTCTTTTAAATTGCCAATATAATCCCTATTCTCCAAAATTATAATAAGCTTTGGACTAGGG
>CAZWGF010000070.1:0-2991 GCA_964633605.1 Candidatus Woesearchaeota archaeon | reverse complement strand
TAGGAAGTGGCAACTGGAACACTACTCATAAAGTAAAAGCAGGTTGTAGAGTAGTAGGTAATGGAGGTAAAGCAGATATCACAGCAACACCGGCTGCTCAATCAACAATAACTGCCTCAACAACTGTTGATTTTACAAACACAGATGCTATTGGTTCTGGGAGTTGGAATATCTATTGTACTGATTTTGATAGTTCAGGGAAGGTGGAGATGAGTGAGTATGTTGCCACAGCTCCTACAGGAGGAACGATAACTACTGATGGATCTTATACAGTCCATACCTTTACAAGTTCTGGAACGTTTACACCAGGCAAATCTTTTGATGTTGAATATCTGGTTGTTGGGGGTGGAGGAGGTGGAGGTTCTTCTTTAGATGGGCATGGTGGTGGTGGTGGTGGAGCGGGGGGTATGCTAAAAAACGCCGCTTATGATCATCCTGTAACAGAACAGGCTTACACAATCACAGTGGGTGGTGGTGGTGCGGCTGGCGCTAATGGTAACAATTCTGTTTTTGATACTTTTACATCTGTTGCTGGCGGTTTAGGGGGAGATGGCTCAAATGTTGGGACAGACAGACAGGGTGCTTCAGGGGGTTCAGGAGGAGGGTCAGGGGGTTCTAATACAACTGCGTTAGATGGTGGTCTTGGTACAAGTGAGCAAGGTAACAATGGTGGTGCTGGTGCTCAGGCATCAGGCGCTTCTGGGTCTGGTGGAGGTGCTGGTGGGGCTGGAACTAATGGCGGTGAGGTTGCTGGGGGTATAGGTCTTGCGAGTAGCATTACAGGATCTTCCGTTACATATGCGGCTGGTGGTGGTACTAGAACTGACACAGCAGGTCCAGTAAACACTGGTAACGGAGGTGGTGGCGCTTATTCCAATACATCTACAGCCGCCGGCGCAGGCGGCTCAGGCATAGTCATCATTCGTTACCTAACATCTGATGGAACAGGAACCCTCCCAACCTCGGAACGCTACACAATCACAACCTCAGACACCAACCAACTAGATTCATCAGAATGGACAGATATCAACTCAGGTACAATCACAGAAACATTAAATTCACAAACAATTAACTATGCAGTATCTTTTGATGACAGAACAACATGGAAAGTAGCAGATACATCTGAAACAGGATGGAGAAGTATAGTTAAATATGATTCAGTATGGAAATACAATTCAAACGTAACATGGGGTTCTGAAACATGGACAGCCACAGCAACAAACACACAAGCATGGGCATTAGATGATGCATATGATGTTGCTGCTAATGTCATGACAGGAACAAAACTCAACGCCATCACAGACACAGAATGGGAATCAGCAAATGGATGGAATACAAGTGTAGATACAATAGACTTTGCTATGGGACTATATACAGATTCTGCATCTCAAAACCCACAAGTAGATAGTATCTATATAGATCATGAAGGAGGAGGAACAAGAAATGAACTAACCTTTGGAACCTATGCGGATGGATCAGGATCAGGAAGAGCTATCAAATTCAGAACAGGACAACAAAATGAAGGATTCTACATAGGAACAGATGGTAATGTAGGAATAGGTACAACGGGACCAACACGCAGTTTCTTTGTAAGTGGCGATTCAGGCGGTACTACAGCTTGGAGCAATGATTCACATTCATCATACAAAGAAGAATATGAAGATGTTAGTGTTCTTCCTGGTATTTCAGAATTAGATATAAAAGAATGGCAATTTAAAATAAGTCATTATGATGAAGGAGGAGTTAGACACATATCTCCATTTTCAGAAGACTTCAGAGATAAATTTGGATTAGGAGGCTCAGATTATACTATCCAAGCATTAGATGTAGCTGGCGTAGCTCTCAAAGGAGTACAAGAATTAAATACTAAAATAGATGATTTAGCATGGTCTTCTTCAACTATTGCTGAATACATAGCTAATACATACTATACAACAACAACACAAGAATACATTACAAACATTATCCAAGGCATTTCTACAAGTTCAGCACAATTATTAATAGACGAAGCTTTGGTTGGTTACGTAACAGATTATACTGAAACAGATCCTATATTCACTATTAGTGAAGCAGGTAAAATAACTGTGGCTAGTACAACAAATTGGATTACTGCCGCCGACCTAGCGGGGCAAGCATATAACTGGGGTGATCATTCAGAAGCTGGATATATAACAATGGCAGAATTAAATAGTGCCATAGATGCAATAGAAGTAACTTCCACAACAACAAACAATTATTATGCAGATTATTATGCAACAACAACAGAAGAATACATTACAAATAATTACATCACCTATGAATATAATACAGCTAGTTCTACAAATTGGGATATAACTACAAATTGGGTCAATGATAATAGTTCTACGCTTGATAATATTATCAGTGGAACATATACAGGTGATTCTGTATCTGCAACTAATATAAATGCAATATCAAATCTTTGTATTGATGGAGATTGTAAAACAAGCTGGTCTGATGTAAGTGTAGGAATTGACTGGACAGGAACTACTACTGTAAATAGCTTGATTCCAGGTTCAGATAATACATATACAATTGGATCTCCAACTAATAGATTCTCAAATGTTTATGGTAATGTTCTTACAGCTGGTGACTTAGCTTGGACTGAAACAACATCAGCAGTATCTGGTGATTCTTTCTTAGCTGGCGGGATTATTGCTATGTATATTAATAGTGTTGATGGAGGAGGCGCTCCTAATACAATACCAATTGACTTCCGTTCAGCAATAAACAATACAATCTATGGAAGTAACAACATCTGGTTTAATACAACAGGTAATGTCGGTATAGGTTTAGCAACAACAACAGATCCAACAGGCAAATTACATCTATATAAATCAACAGCATCAGGAGATGAAAGATTCTTAACAATGCAAAACTATCTAGCAAGTGGGAACCTTTCATATAATACTCAGATTGATGTAACTACAGGAGATTTCTTTTTAACTTCAAATGATGATTCTCAAGGAAGTT
>CAZWGF010000069.1:0-3020 GCA_964633605.1 Candidatus Woesearchaeota archaeon | reverse complement strand
TGCTGGTTCTGGAAATGGTGGTGCTCCTGGAAATGTGACAACTGAAAATGCAACGGAACCAACCGCTAACAGAGGTGGTGGTGGTAGCGGTGGTTTTTTAGACATGGATAATGAGGAGCCTGATGTATATGGTTTAGGAAGCTCAGGTGCTTCAGGAGTAGTAATTATCCGTTACCTAACAACTGATGGTGTAGGAATAACCGCCCCAACCAACCAAACCTACACAATAACAACATCCGACACAAACCAATTAGATTCATCAGAATGGACAGACATTAACTCAGGTACAATAACAGAAACATTAAACTCACAAACAATTAACTATTCAGTCTCCTTTGATGATAGAACAACATGGAAAGTAGCAGATACATCTGAAACAGGATGGAGAAGTATAGTAAAGAATGATTCAGGAACATGGAAATACAATTCAAACGTAACCTGGGGTTCTGAAACATGGACAGCTACAGCAACAAACACACAATCATGGGCATTTGATGATGCATATGATGTAGGAGTTGTTACTGCCCCGACAGGAGGAACAATAACTACTGATGGAGATTATACGATTCATACTTTTGAAGAAAATGGAACATTTACACCAGGTAAATCTTTTGATGTTGAATATCTTGTAGTTGCTGGTGGTGGTGCAGGCAATGGTAGATCTGGAAAATATGCCGGCGGAGGCGGAGCTGGTGGTTATAGGACTAATGGAACTTATGATTATGGAGTAACTGCACAAGCGTATTCTATAACGGTTGGAGCAGGTGGAGGTGGAGATAATGGTGATAACTCTTCATTCTCAACAATAACTTCTATTGGTGGAGGACTTGGATCATTGTCTTCTAGTGGTGTTTTAGATTTCTCTGGAGGGAATGGAGGTTCTGGTGGTGGAGGACCTACTTATAGTGAAACGCCTGGTGGTGATGGTACCCCAGGACAAGGAAATGATGGTGGTACAGGATGGTCCGGTGCGGCTGCCGGTGGTGGTGGTGGTGCAGGAGCAGTAGGTGGTAGTCATACTGTAAGCGAAACTGGTGGTGACGGTGGCGTTGGTTTGAGTTCCTCTATTAGTGGTTCTGGAGTATATTATGCTGGAGGTGGCGGCGGCGGTGGTTGGACTGGACCTTCTTCTGGCGGTAATGGTGGTGGAGGTGCTGGCGGCGGACTTTCGGTTCTGGGCGTTGTTGGTACTGTTAACACTGGAGGAGGAGGCGGCGGCGGCGGTTATGGCGCTGGTGGTGGCGCAGGAGGTTCAGGTATCGTAATCATCCGTTATTTAACATCTGATGCAGTTCAAGCTACTGGCCTCAACCAAATGACAGGAACAAAGCTCAATGCCATAACAGACACAGAATGGGAAGCAATAAATGGATGGAATACAAGCGTAGATACAATAGACTTTGCTATGGGATTAAAAACAACATCTGCTTCTCAAAATCCACAAGTAGATAGTATCTATATAGATCATGAAGGAGGAGGAACAAGAAATGAACTAACCTTTGGAACCTATGCAGATGGAACAGGTTCAGGAAGAGCTATCAAGTTCAGAACAGGATTACAAAATGAAGGATTCTACATAGGAACAGATGGTAATGTAGGAATAGGAACAACAAGTCCTTCTCAAGCACTATCAATTCAAGGAAGTGCTTTAGCAGATGAATGGTTAACATACTCTCCTATGTATACAGCAAGAGCATTAGATTCAATCCTATCTATAGATTATGTACCTGGTACAGAAGATGGAGATTGGGGAGATATTGAACACAACACCTTACCTCAAGGAATAGCTGTTGGAGAAAGCTATATGAGTATCAATAGATTAGCTGTTTACAATACTAAAGCTATTCAAGAAATGTTAAATATATTAGATATATCTAATGCACCTACATCTACTCCATCTATGTATATAGATAGTAATGGGAATGTGGGTATAGGGACGACAGAACCAGGATATAAGTTGCATGTAGAAGGTGATACATATACATCAGGGGTATATGGAAGTGGAGGAGCTGACTATGCAGAATATTTCTATACAATAGATACTGATTTAACAGCAGGTGAAGCAGTTTGTATTGATACTACTAATAACAATGCAGTTAAGAGATGTTCTAGAGCTGCTGATAGTAATCTGATGGGTGTTGTTTCATCTAATCCATCTATTGTAGGTAATTCTCAAGAGGGTTATGAAAACAATTCTAATTACACAATAATTGGAATGCTTGGACAATTAAGTGCTAAGGTTTCAGATGAAAATGGAGTTATTCAAATAGGAGATAGTTTAACCTCCGCTTCTTCAACACCTGGTTATCTAATGAAAGCTGATGCTGGTCATTCAACAGTCGGTATTGCTATGTCTCCATTATCTTCTGGAACAGGTAATATAAATGTCTTAATAGCCAGAAAGAATAAATCTTTAACAATTGAAACAGTTGAAGAACAAATTACTCAACATATTGCAGATATGGCCTTAGAAGATGAAGTTGATGCATTAATTAATAATGCAGTAGCCGAACTTAATTTATTAACAATTGATGAAAATGGCATAGTTCAAGTAGGAAGCATTATGCCCTTAGAAGATAATCTATACAACATAGGCTCTTCGACAAATAAGTTTGCCAATATCTATGGTCAGAATATAATAGCGGGTGATCTTTCTTTCACAGAAACATCATCAGCAGTCTCAGGAGATTCTTTCTCTGTAGGAGATGTGATTGCTCTTTATGTTAATAGTGTTGACGGAGGAGGCGCTCCTTCAACAATTCCAATAGATTTCAGATCTGCAATTAACAATACAATTTATGGAAGTAATGATGTTTGGTTTAATACAACTGGTAATTTTGGAATAGGCACATCAAGTCCTGAAGGTAAACTTCATTTATATAAATCAACAGCATCAGGAGACGAGAGATTTATAACAATGCAGAATTATTTAGCAAGTGGAAACCTTTCATACAACACTCAAATAGATGTAACTACAGGAGATTTCTTTTTAACTTCAAATGATGATTCTCAAGGAAGTT
>CAZWGF010000068.1:0-3043 GCA_964633605.1 Candidatus Woesearchaeota archaeon | reverse complement strand
GCAATTAGGGCAGGAAAAGAAGTTACAGATATCTTTCTAAAATTCGAAAAAGGAAAAGTTGTTGAATCTCCAGCCAGCAAAAATGAAGATTTTTTAAAAGAAATGTTAAATACTGATGAAAATGCTTCTTATGTGGGGGAATTTGGAATTGGATGCAATCCAAAAGTAAATAAATTTACTAAAGATTTATTATTTGATGAAAAGATAGGAGGAACAATTCATTTAGCCTTGGGAATGGCATATAAGGAAAATGGTGGCGGAAATGATTCTGGGATACATTGGGATATTGTAAAGAGTATGAAAAAAGCCAAGATTCTTCTTGATGGTAAGGCAGTTCAAGATAATGGTGTGTGGAAGATCTAATTTTATTTAATATTCAAAACCTTTAAAACAAATATTCAACTAAGATATTTATGAAAATATCTGATAGCAAAAAAGAAAAGATTTCTGAACAGATCCTTGCTGTTCTCTATTCATTTAACCCAAAACCTTTATTCACATTTCAAATAGCTCAAGAGATAGCTCGTGATGAAGAATTTATTAAAAAACTATTAATTGAACTAAAAGATAAAAAACTGGTTGTTGAGGTAAAGAAGAACCCCAAGGGCGTTGATTATCTTAGGAGATCAAGATGGAAGTTAACAGATGCTGTTTATGTAGCATATAAAGAAAAACAACCTTCCACCAAATTCATATAATATATTGGAGTATCTTAATATTTTTATATGGGCTTTTTCTTAATTAAAAAATGGACCACATTCAAGATTCTTTTGATAGGGTAAAAGAAGACATGTCAAGTTTTCGAGAAGAGATAGATTTCTTAAAATTTGATCTAAATGAAACAAGAGAAAAGATGATTGAGATCTGTGAAATTGTTAAAGAAATTAGCGAAAAAACAGAGCATTTGATACAAAAAGATCAAAAAGAGACTTCGACACATAGCCCCGAAATACAGACACATTCGACACATCCTTCGACACACGATTACCCTTTTAAGCCCCTAAATAGCCAAAATATGCCTTTTTCCACTGGAAATGAAGGGGTTTCGACAGACAGACAGACAGACAGACAGACAGACAATTCGACACAAAAACAGCCAAAAATACAAGAAAATACTGTTGATGATGCGGTCCGTATACTTGACTCCTTAGATAATATAAAAAAGGAAATTAGATTAAAATTTAAGAGAATTACTGAGCAAGAATTATTGGTGTTTTC
Source organism: Candidatus Woesearchaeota archaeon (assembly GCA_964633605.1). Lineage (GTDB taxonomy): Archaea > Nanobdellota > Nanobdellia > Pacearchaeales > GW2011-AR1 > CAZWGF01. Next base: position 1,825 of record CAZWGF010000068.1, on the reverse strand, counting down.
TACAATATATCAGTTAGAAGAGGAATTAGGTTATTCTAATTACAAGACCGTCGCTGAGAGAATAAAGCTCACAGAGAGCTCTGTTAGGGATTATGTGGGGAGATTGATTAAGAAAGGAATCCCCGTCGAGAAACATAAAATTAATAATAAACATATACAATTACACATCTCTGATAATTTAAAGAAAATAGCTCCTCTAAACACCATCCTACAGCTTAGAGATCTCTAACTCACTTCTTTTTATTCTTTAGCAGTTTTCCTACTAAGAGGATAACTACATATTTCTTTTTGTAGTGACTAATTTTTACTCTCTCTTTTCACTTTTCCCATATTTCTTTTTTTCAAAAACCACTACTTTTTCTCATTTTTATGGTTTATTTTGAAATTTTTACCTATTTCTCTCACTTTCTGTTGTTTATCTTGCAGTTTTTTTCAAAAACCACGGCTTTTCTCACTTTTTCTTATCTTTCTTACCCATATTAACTCTCACTTTCGACTTTTTGAGCATTTTTTCCTTAGTATTTTCATGTATAAACACCCTCTTTTTACCGTTTCTTTCAATACTCTCTTCTACTATCTCACTTTTCTGTTTTATGCTGTTTATTTGACCCCTTATGGTCGATTTCTCTTTACCCAACATCGCAGCAAGATCATCATAACTCAACTTCATATCTGTATTTAACAATATCCAGATAATTGCTTTTTCAGTTATTGAAAATTGGTCTAAATTTGGTGTTTGGACAGCTGTTTGAACGGGTGTTTGGACAGCATAAACAGCTGTTTGTTTGTTGGACAGCCGTTTGTTTGCCTTGGACGGGCTGTTTGTTTTTACTTCTCCAATGAAAGAAACAATGTTTTTGATGCCTTCTATATCTGTTTCAATAGACGATAAAACCTCTTTAATTTCAGAAATGTCATTTTGTTGAATTGTTTTCTCAGAATCAAGGTGTTTGATCCAACCCGTAACAGCTCCAATGTCTTTTTTAACATCTTCAAAACCCTTACGAGTATCTTCTTTAACCTGTTCAACCTCTTTTTTATCAAATAACCACCCAAACATCTTACTATGTAAACTCAAATAACCTTTAAAAATGTTTTGTGCCGACGATAAGGATTTTTTATCATCGTCGGAAAAATCTTAAAAACATTCCTAAAAAATAGTAAAAAAACAGCAAAAACAGGCTGTTTGTCAAAAAAATTCAACACAAACAGCCTGTCCAAACACCCACAAACAGAGATGAACATAAACAAACACCCACAAACAACTGTTTGTTTTTTACACAAAACACAATTTTTATCGTCGATAAACACCCACAAACAGCCTGTCCAAACAGCTGTTTGAAATAATAAATATTAATATTAAATAACTAAGCTAACCTAAGTGCATAACATCGGCCAGAAAAAATAATTAATAAAAAAATTTACCCCAAATTTGCTTCATAAGATCCTCCAAAACTATTATAAATCTCGAATCCTTTTTTAATTTTGAAAATGAAAAAGAGGTTATATCGTTTTTTTGTGAAAGGCCAAAGCCATGAAAGAGAATTTAAAAATCAATTAAGATTGCTCATTTTGTTTACTTTGGGGTTTACAATAGCCTTTACATGGAGACAAACAATTTTTGATATTTCTCAAACATTTGTCCAATTTCTTACAAACATTACAAATTTAAATTCATTAACTGTTTTGACCTCAATTTTTATAACCCTAATAAGCGTGTTATTGATCTATCTAACTTCTTATTTTTTAAGAGAAAATTTCTAATAAACTAAGCTAACCTAAGTGCATAGAATTAACTAAAAACATCATAACAATGATTAAAAAG
>CAZWGF010000067.1:0-3260 GCA_964633605.1 Candidatus Woesearchaeota archaeon | reverse complement strand
ATGATGCTTTGTCAAAATCAGAAAAAATCTTATTTATTTTTCCAATAAATTTTTCTAAATTTTTTTCTTCTAAATCATTTAATTTTTCAATAAAATCTTCCGTTGTTTCTATATATTTTTCTCTGCTATCAATTACAATATTTTTAAAGTGTTCTGTTTCTTTTTTTGATCCAACATCAAAATCTTCTAATATTTTTATCTTTTCTTTAAGTTCACTAATAAAATCTTTAATTTTTTCTTTTACTAAAAGGAGAACTTCTTTTTCCTTAGTTTTATTTTCTTTTGTTTTATTTTCAATCCACTTTTCAATATCAGAGAAAGAAATTGTTTCAATAGCAATTTCTTTAATTTTTTCTTTTTCAACTAATTTTTTTAATAAATCAAATATTCCCATGTTATTTTTCTCTTTATTCATCCAATAAATCTAAATTTTTAAACTTTTCTAAGAACAATAGGTCTCGAGCAGGAATGGGGGAGTTTTATTTAACTAAATGTTTTCCTTTATTAAAAACATCTTGAATATATTTTTCAACATCCTCTAAATTTTTAAAAACAATCAGGTTTTCATTTTCTTCATTAATTGAACAGGTTTCATATGAAAATTCACGGCACACTTCAGGCCTTTTTTGATAAATATCACACCTATTGGACTTATCTAGGTGTTCACATTTTGTAATAAATTTCACATTCCAAACTCCTTCAAAGTCTACAAATACTTCAACATTTTCATGGGAGGCGTACCAACGAATATTCTCAAAGTCTTCAAGTGACTCAGGAGTATCTATATCAATCACTACATACTTGCAGCATTCTGAATCGCAATTCTTGCATTTTGTTTCCATCTTAGTTATATTAATTTATGATATATTAGTGTTTTGAGGCCGGTGAGTTATATAATTTAATATTGGGGGTTTACTTAAACTTCTTAGTTAAATTCTATTTGTGTGGCGCTAATATTAAATTTAGCACACGCCAGATTCATCAATACTAAATAGATTTTTTTCTGAGTCAAGTGAAATTTCAACGCCTAAAGGCATCGTGATCATGGGATCTGTGTGGCCGATATCAACATTCATTAATATTGGAAAATCATATTCTTTAAGGTGTTCCTTAATAACTTCTTCAAATTCTTTTTTTCCCTCGTTTGAATGTCCGAAAGGTCTTCCAATAATCAATCCTTTAATTTTATTAAAAATCCCTTTATTTTTTAAATCAACAATTTGTGCTTCAAGATATGGAATTGGTTCTCCTTTACTAAAATCTTGGCCTTCAGGAGTTTCTATAAATAATATTTTATCTGTATAATCTAACTCAATATCAGAACCTATTAAAGAAGCTATTGAATAAAGACATCCTCCAACAATGTTTGCTTTAGCCTTGCCGGGTTTTAACCATTTAAAATTTTCATTCTTTTTGAATTTACGCGCTCTTGTCAAATCTAATTTTTGAAACCAATCTAATAATTCTTCTGTCCATTCTTCTGATGGATTAATTTTTCCAGGAATTTCTCCTTTAACAAGAGTGTTCATAAAAGAATCTTTTGTATAATCTAAAACTTCTGGAAATTCTCCAAATTGGGTAATAGCACAAGGGCCATAAAAAGTAACTAATTTTGCTTTCTTTTGGAATGCATAATGCAAAATAGTATTATCAGAATATCCCACAAATATTTTTGGATTTTCTTTTATTATATCATAATTTATCTTAGAAATAAGTTGATTATTAGATATTCCTCCAATGGCACAAATTATGGCTTTAATTTCTTTATCTAAGAATGCATCATGTATGTCTTTGATTCTTTCATCAACAGTACCAGCCTTTCCATTATCATTTAATTTTGTTGTAGGGAATAATTTAACTTTAAATCCTAATTTTTCTAAATTTTTTTTAGCATTCTCTAATCTATGGGGCACTAAACTTGCCAAACTTCCAGATGGGGCAATGATCCCTATTGTATCTCCTATTTCTAATTTTTTTGGTTTAACTAACATTTTGTATATAATTAATTGCTTCTAAGGTATTATTAACTTTAGTTTCTTTATTTAATTTTCTATCTCTCACAGAAATCCCTGATTTAGCGCAATAATTTCATTTTCTTCTTGGTTTACTTTTCCTTCATATTCAATATGGTGGAATTCAGATAAATGGGTGCAATCAGCATGCTCTTTTCTAAATGAATTATAAATTGAATAAACTTGATCTATTTCTTTTTGCATCATAGCAAGTTCTAAATAAATTTGTGAAGATTCAGATAAAAATGCTTTCCGTGGCAATTCAAACCAATTTAGGGTTATTGGGCATGTATCGGTAGTATAATTTATTGATTCTTTTCCATATACAGCTCCAGGAGAAGAGATCATTCTGGTTGTCATTGGAAGTGCTGTGAAAAGGGCATTTAATTTATCAAAATATTCATTTGAAGAGATGTTAATTCTGTGATTAATTTTTGCTATATGTTTCCACATGATATCATTATCAAATTGATTAACTCTATCTTCTATTTCTTTAATAGGAACTTTAATGGAATTAACATTATTAATTGGTTCGAATATCTTATTTCCTTTGTAAGAAATTGTTCCATCTTTGTTTGCAGTGTATGGTCCCAACATGAATTTATGTAAAAAAATATCTATTTAAATGTTACTACTTTAGAATAATACGCCTCGAGCAGGGATCACAGAGCGTAGAATTATTATATAATTATTTTACCATTCCAAACTTCTTATTTTTGGAAGTCTTTATTATAAAATTTTGCAAACTCCTATCAAACATCTTATCATTATGTTTTCTTTGGCTTTCAATATAACCTATACGAACTCTTTTATAACCATCTGAGAATTTCTGGAAGTTTTCCCATGCTTGTTCATTACCCTTTAATGCTTTAATTATATCTGGAGAAATACTAAAGTTATCTTCTTTATTTTTATCAAAGACATGTGAAACAGCCCTAAGTCCAAACGAAGTCATTTTCTTTCCTTTAATGAGTCTGCGAATACGTTCCTTATTCATTTCTGAAAGTACACTTGTTGATCTTCTTGGAGTAAATCTTTGGGCAAATCTTTCTTCATCTATACTTTTTACAGTGCTGTCAATCCACCCATAACAAAGTGCTTCTTCAACAGCATCATTGTAAGGAATTCTTGGTTTGCCAGAGGCTTTCTTATAATATATCAACCAAACTTCTTTTTCTTTATTATGATTTTTAATAAGCCATTTACGCCATTGGTTTCTATTGGTTACATAAAGAGTTTTTCCCACAT
>CAZWGF010000066.1:0-3275 GCA_964633605.1 Candidatus Woesearchaeota archaeon | reverse complement strand
ATCCTGGCGGGGCTATTATTTGAACGGTTTCCTAAAGGATGACCTTTGGCCTCGATATTCAAGGGGTACAAGTTCCTGATGGGGCTATAGGAATATTTTTATACTTCTTTTATTTCTATATACCATGGTGATTGGAACTACTTTATTGGTTATGTGTGTCTTGATTGTCGCTATTTGGGTAGTGATAGAAGTAAAAAGGCTTAAACATAAGATTTTCGCAATACTTTTAATTGGATTAATCATTTTTGCATATGTTAGTTTTGCAATGGTCTTTAAAGACCAAGAAGTTAATTTTAAAACAATTCCTGGATTGTTTGATGCATCAAAGATTTATTTTTCTTGGTTACTTTCCATAACAGGTAATATGCATTCAATTACAACCCATGCAATTCAAATGGATTGGCAAGGCAATGAAACTTCTGAAGCATGAAAGTCTTAATGTTGGTTCTAATGTTTTTTGTTTTAAGTGCATTAATTATTATTAGTAATAATGGATTAGTTTTATTGGAAGATGATAGTTTTGGAGAGTTTTCTGAGTTGTATGTGGGATGGGTTAATAGTATTTATTCAAATGCTCAAATGTTAACTGGAGAAGTTGTTAAGTTGGATTGGTTTCCAAAAGAGGAGTAATATTTATAAAGTATATTCTCCAATATATATTATACAATGGCTAAGAAAAAAAAGGTGATTAAGAAAAAATCATCACCCAAAGGCGTAAAAAGAAAGGTATCACCTAAAGGCGTAAGAAAAAAACCAAAGAAGGTTGTTAGAGCTAAGAAAAATGTTAAGAGGAATGTCGCTCGACCAAGGAGAATGGTTCGTTCTACTCAAAAGAAAATAAAGGTCGCAATAAATAATTTAATTTTCTTTGCTATTTTGTTTATCATTTCTTTTGTATTATATGGAGTTTCTGAACAAAGAATGTATGTCCAATTATTTTCATTACTTTCAATGCTTTTAGGATTTATTTCTTTAGCATTAGTAATTGTTCTATTGACTCTTTTTATTATGAAAGGTTTGAAGAAATAAGCCTGTGCTGAGAATCGAACTCAGGACCTCTACATTTTTGGTTAAATATACAGCATTACCAATGTAGTGTTCTACCGGCTGAACTACACAGGCCTAAAGCATATTAATTGATTAAGTTTATAAAACCTTATTCTTAGGATTTCTTATGGAAGTAAAAATAAATTTTTCTATACATCCTAATTTTGGATTGGGATTAAATTAATATGGAAGAAAAAACTAACTTAGAATTATTAAAAGAAAATTATGCTGAGATTCAAAGTAAGCATGGTTTGCCAGAATTTGATAAGTTGAATAAAGATTTTCAGATAGAGAAAATTGCAGAAACTGAAACTGATTTTTTAATTCGTGAGATAAGAAAGTATGTTGCGGACAAATTTTCCAATTATCTGAGATTTATTGAATTAATATTGCATCCTGCGAATGCTCCAATGTTTGTTTTCTCTGTGATTAAGACAATTGGTGTTGAAGAGAAAACAAAATTGAATAGTATTTATAAAAAACTTTCAAAGAGCGAGGTTCAATTGATTGAATTAGATATTGAGTTTTCTGAAGAAAAAGAAATAGAGTTTGTTAAGGAATCTTATGTTATTTGGCAAGAGGTTAAGAAAGATGTCCTTGAAGTTGTTGATGTGATAAAAAAGAATTGGGATAATAAGATTGAAGTTAATGGTAAGAATTATTTTGGATAATTATTCTAATTTTTCAAATATTTTTTCAAGTTCTATTTCAAACAACGCTACTGGCATTTTAATTTTCCAATTTCTTAGTATTTTTGGATGAATTTCTCCAATATGCCCAATAACTTTTTCATCTAAAATTATTTCTGCACATCTTCCATCGATGTAATGTGGAGGGATTTCTTCTGCTTCTTTTAATTCTATTTCCACATTTATCATTCTTGATAAATATTCTAAGATTTGTTTTAATTCTGTGAAATTTCCTGGGATAGTTGCTCCTGCAAGATTTTCATTTTCAATTATTTTATTATTTGTATTGAATATTTTTCCAATTTCAAAAATTGATTGGGGGTATTCTGAATCTGCATTTTCTGAGACAATTTTTAATAGATAGGATGTTAAGTCTTTTCTCATGATATTATATTCTGTTTTTGATTCTTCTATTTCTATAAAATCTTTTTCTTTTTTTTCTGGAATTCCCATTTTTGTAAATTGATCTTTTTTATTTGTTAGATGGTAATTTGAAATTTCTAACATTTTTACTCCTGTCAATATTTCTGCTATTTTTCTTTTGATTGTTTCTTTTTTATCTTCTTTCCCTATTGTAGATATTTCAGGTATTTCCGGAATAAAATTTTCATAGCCATATGCAATAGCAACATCTTCAATTAAATCTACTTCATGCAAAATATCTGTTCTCCAAGCAGGGCTTTCAACAAATCCTTTTTTATATTCGTGCCCCATTTTTTCAATTAATTTTTTCAATTGTTTTTCATTAAGTTTTAATCCTAATAATTTGTTTGTGTTATCTAGAGATATTTTTGTTTTTTCAGGAGTTAAATCTGGAGTTAATTCTTTTTTATTTGTTTTAAGTTCCATTTGGTATATGTTTCCCCCCATTTCTGCAAAACTTGTGATGACAATGTTTAAACATTTTTTAAGAATTTCAAGGTCAAATCCAGAACATTCTACAAATACATCTTTTGTTTCTTTTGTTATTTTTCCAGTTAATTGAGAATTAATTATTGGGGGCATGCTCAGGATATTTTGATTTGCATCTATGAATATTGGGAATTTTGATTTTCCTGCCAAGAGATGTGCATAATCTTTTCCGGTTGGGTGTCTTTGAAGAATTTGAAGTCCTGACATTTCTCTTCCCATTTCCAGGGGGATGAATTTTATTTTATCTGGTTCAAGTGCTTTGTAGGTGATTGGAAGTTTTATTTTTTCTAAAGGATAGATCCCTATTGCTAATTTTTTCCTTTTTCTTCCTATTGTTATATGTAATTTTTCTTGTATTTCAATTAATTCTTTTATTTTATAGTCATCTAATTTTAATCCTTTAATGATTGCACAGGCAGTATGTGGTCTAATATTTTTTACTGAAGAATCAATTATAACTTTGTAATCTTTTGCAGGTTTGTTTATTTTATACTTTTTTAATCCTGTTTTTTTCCCTAGGAATGCTAGGAAAGCTCGTTTAAATCCTTGATATGAAAGCATATCTGGTCTGTCTGGGAAAATTTCTAATTCTATTTCTTCATTATCAAAATTTTCTAACGCAGTTCC
>CAZWGF010000065.1:0-3335 GCA_964633605.1 Candidatus Woesearchaeota archaeon | reverse complement strand
AAATATAAAAAATTAACAGAATATTTTTTCCAAACTGTTTTATGAAAGATACAAAATTGCTTATTGGCTCATTGTCTAACGATTTATATCGCGTAGCCAATCTTATTAACCGCCATTCATACAAAGCCGCAGAAAGATTTCAAAAAGAATCCAAGCGCTGGGTTAAAGAACTACAAGATTGTGAAGTAAAAAGCTACATAAGAAAAATAATCAATGAACTTAATTCTTCAAAATCAGTAAATATTAAGTCACAAAAACTTGCAGAAAAATATCTTACGTACAGTATTTTATTGCAAAATTACGCTCTTCATTTTTAAATATCCCAGGGTGAATATCTTTGGCTTTTTGTTTGTTTTTTTGGAGTTGGTGTATGTTAAAATCTATTAGAGTAAGGATAAGAAAATAAATGAAAAAAAAACTGATATTTGGAATAATCGTCTTACTGATTTTATTTATTATCGCTTTTGGGTATCAATGGATAGATTGGTCAAAAAAAGAGGAATCCTTAATCAAGTCTTCGCCTTTAGTTGGAACTCCTGAATTTAAAACGCCCCCTGCAGAAGTTCAACAAGTGGCGGAGGAAGGATTGCCACAATTTCTTCAGGGACTTACTTATGATAAAATGGCGCTTGAATCATACGGCATTAAAAGTTTTAAGGAAGCGCAGTCCGCTAACCTTGGGAAAGCTTATCTCCTTTATACTGTAAAAGATATTGCGCAACTGGCAAATTACTCACAAAAACAAAAAGTTTCCGTTTTAATAACTCCTACTCAAACGTGGTATTTTACTGTATTAACCAATAATGAACCGCGTGTCGATCTTAATGTTTCATGGCAAGAAGGTCGTTGGCAAGCTGTGGCAATTGGTGGAAACTTAAGTAGAGCCATGAGAGAAATGGAAAGAAAAATACCTGATCTTTTAAAAGCAAAGGGTATAACCTCAAAGTGTTCTAATAAGCTTGTTAAAATTTTTTCCCTTCATGCCACTTTCGTTTTTTTAAATTGTGCAGATAGGGAGTTTATCATTCCGTTGACACCTACCGGTTGGTTTAATTTAGAACAAGGGAAATTGTATCCTGCAGAAGAAGCAATTATTAACTTTACTGAAGAAGCAGAAAAAACCATAAATCAACCACAAGGTTTAATAGGACATTAAAATTCGATGAACTATTAAATTTGGATTAAATGCTTATATTAGGAAATATAATTTTAAAAAAAGATTTTAAAAGGCAACATAAAGTTATTTTTTTAATAGCTTTTGTTTTGTGTCTTGCAACTGCAATTTTTGTACATTATTTTTCATCTATTTTAAAAACAAATCCTTCTTCAAAACCAGAAATTTATCAACAAGAATCAAATAGTCAGTCACAATCTGGAGATGAATTAATAAACAATGAAATAAATTGGGTTTTAAGCAATAATCAATTGGATAGCGGAGTTATTACTATGAACGGAAAGCACCAAGGAGCCTGGATTGTACCTTATCAGACTTCATATTTTGGAATCCACGCACTAAAAGCAAAACCCAACGTAGCCCCTCAAATTAAAAAGTATATCTTATGGCATTTTGACCATATCAATACCCAGCCGGATCCGGACGGATTAACCGGTACGATTTTCGATTTTAATGTTTCTAAAATAGATCTTGTTCCTACTTATATCTATACTCCAGGTGCTAAACTTTATGATTCTGTTGACAGTTATGCGGCAGTATTTTTTACCCTTTTGAGAACTTATTGGGACACAACCCATGACAGCCAATTACTGATTGATAATAAAAGTAAAATTGAATTAATATTCGGCGCCTTGATGGCCGTTATGAAAACAGATAATTTGACACAGGGTACAGCTACGTGGAATATTCAATACGCTCCAGATAATTTTGAAGTTAACGTTGGATTAAATGATTTAGCTTATTTATATAAAAATGTCTTGGATAATAATCCAAAAGCCAATGACTTAAAACAAATAGCTGATAAAAACAAAATAGCAATAGAAACAACCCTTTGGAATAATTCTTTTTACAAAGTTTCTAAACAACAAAGCCTTAATGATTTTAATTGGGAAATCTTGTACCCCGATGCTTATGCTCAAATATGGGGAATTGCTTGTAATTATCTATCCCCAGATTCTTCTAAGGCAAAAGAGCTTTATAGTCAATTTGCTAAATATCAACCAAAATGGGCTTCAGCAGACGGGGATAAGCAATTTCCCTTTACCTTCATGGCTTATACTGCTGTTTTAATAGGTGATTTTAACAAAGCAAAAACTTATGACAATAATTTAAGAAACAAAAATTATTTTCCAACCAAACAATGGCCTTGGAATACCGGCGAGGCTGCCTTTTATATTGCCTACCATCATCTTTTAAAAACATCTCCAATTGCTTTTTGGAAACTTGATGAAGGCCGCGGTATTACCATATATGATGAAATAAAAGAGAGTCATGGATCACTTTTCAATGGTCCAGTATGGACTAGTAGCAAATTCGGTAAAGCTTTGAGTTTTGATGGTGTAGATGATTATGTCCTCACTTTAGCAAATTTTCCTTTAGATAATGATTTTACAATCAGCACTTGGGTAAACTCTTCAAAAATTAGCAGTCTTTATCCTTGTATTTTATGCAAGAGTAATATGTCAACACCTTTAAATAGAATTGAATTATTAGCTGGTGGAACCGGTCAGAACGGACAAGCTGTTTTCAGTATTTATAGCCAATATAGTAATCTAGCAAACCCTTCCACTTTTAGATCAATTTGCAGTGGAGCAAATATTTCTGACGGGAAATGGCATAATATTGTAGGAGTAAAAACTAGTAGCCATTTATACTTATATGTTGATGGTGTGCTTAAAAGCTCAGATTCTCATACGTTGGGTAATTACAGCTCAAGTAATCCCTGGACAGTTGGTGGAGGAAATGGTTTGAATAACTTCTTGGGCAAAATAGACCATGTTAAGATCTATAATTACGCTCTCAATGCTACTCAAATTGTTCGTGATTACAATAACACTAGCAATGGGTTTTATAGAAAATATGGGAAGTAAAATTAATATTCTTTATCTTTGTGTTGTCTTAACTATTTTAGGAATAATGATATCAAGGTTTAAATTCTCCGATTATTTAAAATAAAAGAATTGTTCAATTGTTCAACCTCGGTTGTTCAACCTCGGAGGTTGACATATGGTGGAGCCTCGGTACATTTCAATGCCAAAGCCTTACCTCCCCAGAGCAGGAATAGGAGTTCGCAAATTTCTATTCCAATAAATCCCAATCTTCCAGTTTTGTTTTTTTACCTGTTTGGATTTTGAAAAAAGAAGCATAAAGGCCATCTGAT
>CAZWGF010000064.1:1575-3469 GCA_964633605.1 Candidatus Woesearchaeota archaeon | reverse complement strand
AGACTCTGAGAAAAAAGAAGGAGCTCCAAGATCAAGATATCCTAAAAGAAAAACTAGAGAAGAGGAAGCAATAGAAAAGCTTGCAGCATGGGAACCAAAAACAAAACTTGGAAAAGAAGTTAGAGAGGGGAAGGTAAAAGGTATTGATGAAATCTTAGATAGTGATAGAAAAATTTTAGAAGGAGAAATTGTAGATTCATTACTTAAAGTTCAATCAGACTTAATTTCAATTGGGCAATCAAAAGGTAAATTCGGTGGTGGAAAAAGAAGAGCTTGGAGACAAACTCAAAGAAAGACAAAAGAAGGAAATGTTCCTACATTCTCTACAATGGCTGTTATTGGTGATGAAAACGGACACATTGGAATTGGTTCAGGAAGATCATCTGAAACATTGCCAGCAAGAGATAAAGCTACAAGAAAAGCTAAATTGAATATTATGCGTATTACAAGAGGGTGTGCTAGTTTTGATTGTGCATGTTCTGAATTACACACTGTTCCATTTGAAGTTACTGGAAAATCAGGAAGTGTTAGAGTAACTTTAATCCCAGCACCACAGGGAACCGGTCTGGTTGTAGCAAATAATCTTAAACAAATCTTAAAACTTGCAGGAATCAAAGATGTTTATAGTAAAACAGAAGGAAGATTGCGAACAACTTTTAACTTGGTTAAAGCTTGTATGAATGCTTTAGAAAAAACAAATGGAGAAAAAAAGGAGATAAAGAAAAATGAGTAAAATAGCAGTAATAAGAATCAGTGGAATGGTGGGCCAAAGAAAAACAATAGAGGATACTTTATACAGATTAAAACTTCGTAGAAAATATGCTTGTATTGTATTTAACAATCCTACTCCAGAACAACTTGGAATGATTGAAAAAGTTCGTGATTTTGTTGCATTCGGAGATATTTCAGAAGAAACTTACAAAAAATTAGTTGATGCTCGTGGACAAAAAGATTCTGAAGGAAAATTAAAACCATTCTTTAGACTTCACCCTCCAAGAAAAGGAATTGATAGTAAGAAACATTTTGGAGTTAACAAAGGTGTTCTTGGAAACAATAAAGAAAAGATCAATGAATTAATTGGGAGGATGTTGTAATGAAAGGATATACTTTACCTTCGGTAAAAATTGTGAAAATCAAAGAGAATAATTATCAAATATTAAAAACAGATAAAAATGGTAGCGAAAACTTCCATAATGTTGGAAAAACATATTCTCTAAGAGGATTGGCTGGAAAAGTGGATTTAAGGGATATTGCTAATTCAAGTATGGGCATAGATGTAGAAACATTTTCAGATTTATTTGAATATTTTGATAAAAAAAATACTGATAATAAAAAATTCAAGGCATATGAAGAAATGTATGGTAACCCATTTAATGGAGATAGAAAATGATAAAAATAAAAAAACGTAGAAAAGAATCTAGGATGCACGGTCGTAACATGGGAACCCATGGGGGCGGAGCTAGAAAGAAACGAAAAGGTACTGGACATAAAGGTGGAAAAGGGATGTCAGGTAGTGGGAAACGAGCAGACCACAAGAAAACACTTGTTACAAAACTTCATGGTGGAAACTATTTTGGAAAAAAGGGAATAACAAGCCGTAAAACTCAAAGAGATATTAGACAAAGAATTAATGTTGGACAAATTGAAATGCATCTTGCAAAATATGGAAAGAAAGTTGGAGATAAATGGGAAATTAATTTGAAAAAATATAAAATTCTTGGAACAGGCGAAGTTAAGAATAAATTAATGATTAAGGCTTTTGAAGCTTCAAAATCTGCTATTGAAAAAGTTAAGAAAGCTGGTGGAGAGATAATTATCAAAGTGATTAAAGAGTATAAGACTCCTTTAATAAAATACGATAAGAAAGCTAAGTTAAAAGGTGGAGAAAAAGCTC
>CAZWGF010000064.1:0-1475 GCA_964633605.1 Candidatus Woesearchaeota archaeon | reverse complement strand
CCTAACTAAAACCTTAAAAACTATTTTTCTAATAAATAACTATGAACTTACGAAGCATATTCAATTTTATTCCAGAAGTAATAAAACCAGAAGAGAAAAAAGTAGGATTTAATATAAAGTTAAAGTGGACACTGATAATTTTGTCAGCTTTCTTTGTTTTAGCTAATATTCCTCTTTTTGGACTTTCTGCAAATGCACTTGCAAGATTCGAGTATCTTGCGATTATACTTGGTACTGACTTCGGAAGTATTATTTCATTGGGTATTGGGCCAATTGTAATGGCTTCCATTATTCTGCAGTTATTGACTGGTGCAGGAATATTGAATATTGATACAAGTACTGTTGAAGGAAAGAAATTTTTCCAAGGAATCCAGAAACTCTTGGTTTTCTTTTTCATTGTTTTTGAAGCAATGGTTTATGTTTTAATGCAAGGGCTACAAGCAGATCCATTGCTAGGTACAATGGGTCCAATATTATTAATTGGGCAATTGATCATGGGGGGATTAGCCATATTCTACATGGACGAAGTTACGAGCAAATGGGGATTTGGATCTGGAGTTAGTTTATTTATTGGTGCAGGAGTTTCATGGAGAATAATTACTAGTGCATTCCAGTTTGTAAACCAACAGGGACATAACTGTCTCCTTGATTTTAAGGGAACTCCTTGTTCAGGTAAAGTTTTTGTTTTAGTTCAATCTATAATCAATAAATATCCAGTTGAATTCATGTCAGCAATTGGAGCTATCTTAGCCACAATAGTTGTATTCTTGCTTGTTGTTTGGGCACAATCTTTGAAAGTTGAAATTCCATTGTCATTTGGAAAAGTTCGTGGATATGGAGTTAAATGGCCATTATCATTTTTCTATGCCTCTGTAATTCCAGTTATTTTAACTGCCGCATTAATGGCAAATGTCCAATTATTTGGTGGGCTTATTGAGAATGCTGCAACTCCTTGTTTAGTTGCAGGTGAAGGGGTTTGTACAGGTATGGCAAAGTTTGCTTCTTATTTTACTTTCCTTGGGCACTTTGATCAAGGACAAGCTGTATCAGGACTTGCGTTTTGGATGGGGTCTACAAATGTTCTTGATTTATTCATACGTGGAGGTTTCCTATGGAAATATTTATTGCAGGGATTGACACACATGGCATTTTTTATGATTTTCTCAACCATCTTTGCAGTGTTCTGGGTTAAAACATCTGGAATGGATTCAAAAGCACAGGCTGAAAAAATAGCAGCTTCAGGATTGCAAGTTGCAGGGTTTAGGCAAGATATTAGAATTCTTGAAAGTATTTTAGATAGGTATATCATGCCTTTGACTGTAATGGGTGGTGCTGCAATTGGGTTGCTTGCTGCTACAACAGATTTAATGGGTGCTTTAGTTTCTGGAACAGCAATTTTATTAGTTATTATGATTATGTTCCAGTTTTATCAAACAATTGCTCAACAACATGCAACAGATATGAATCCTGCGATG
>CAZWGF010000063.1:0-3547 GCA_964633605.1 Candidatus Woesearchaeota archaeon | reverse complement strand
TTAAGGAAGAAGATTTTCTTTTTGAGGTTTTGAATATTAAGGATTATACTACAAGGGATGATTTGAAAAGGATACGGGCTAGAATTATTGGAACTAAGGGAGGAACTTTAGCTACATTGCATCAATTGACAAAATGTAATTTTGAACTTAATGAGAATCGTGTCGGGATTATTGGAGAGGCAGAACATATTGAAAATGCTCAAGAGGCTGTGATTTCTATTGTTCAGGGATCAA
The DNA here is from genome assembly GCA_964633605.1 of Candidatus Woesearchaeota archaeon. Lineage (GTDB taxonomy): Archaea > Nanobdellota > Nanobdellia > Pacearchaeales > GW2011-AR1 > CAZWGF01. Next base: position 3,313 of record CAZWGF010000063.1, on the reverse strand, counting down.
AGCAATCAAATGTTTATAGTTTTCTTGAGAAAAATCAAGTTAAGCCTGTTATAGATTTAGGGTTGAAGGATTCTGTTAATAAATAAAAAAAATCACCCCATTTTTTAATTTTTCACTATTGGTTTTCTTGAATTAATCTTTTAGTTATTGATTCAAGAGTGTTTCTTCCACCACATTCACACATTTTAATTTCTGCTTCAGTATTTCCTACATTGTTAATTAAACTTTTTTTACCAGAGTAATTACAATCACAAAGCACATATGTTACTTTGTCTGCTGGCAAGAATGAGGTCGCTTTAATTGTTTCTTCTGAGCCTCTTGCTCCAACATATAGATAGGTGTGGTCCATTGCTTTCAACTCAATACTTTCTGCAGTTCTAGTTGCTGCACGTTCTCTAACTTGTGCAATGTTTGGTGTTTCATATGGTTCAGCTGCCCATTTTGCTCTGTGTCCATTTTGAGCAATGTAAAGATCTGCATTTGGAAGTTCCATAACTCCATTATCAAATTGTCCTTCACCTATTCTATTGTAAGTAACAATTGCAATTTTCTTTTTTTCATTGTTTGTTTTTTCTTCAATTTTTTCTGTCATTTTATATTTGTCCTCCTTTCATCTGTTTGTGAAAGTCCGAGTAGCTCGGAGTTAAGTATGAATTTCATTTTTAGCAAAAACAATTTTGAAGCATTTTTTTATTTTCATCATGACGAGCGAGTATTTTTTTAGGAGATTCTTTTTCGATTATTTTTCCTGAATCTAAATCAAAAATAGATTTTAAGAAGTCGTATCCGCTTTTTTCTCCACTAGTTTTTCTTGCCCAAGCTATTTCAATCTTTGAATCTTCTAGAGGAGTAATTTTAAGTGAATTATACGCACGTAAATATGGTCTATCTTGTTTTGGATATTTGGGATGCCTAGTTTGAATTGCCTCGGTTTTTAATTTTTTGATGTCTTTCCTCTCTCCTTTTTCTTGATAATGTAAAGAAGTCCAACCTTCCCACCCTATTCCCTCCCCATTATCAGACCATTTATGAGTTTCCCATTTAGCTCCAATAATTTTATATTTATCTGTTTCAGCATATTGCACATCTTCCAATGCATTTGTCCAATTGATGTCCCAGATGCCTCCAGAACTAGGTTTCAACATATCCTCTATTCCTCCCAGTTTTTTACCTGCTTCCTTGATTTTTTCGTCCAATGTTTTTTCTGTCATTTTTTGTTTCCTTGTGGGGTTTCTCGCCCAACACATTATTATATGTAATTTATATGCTTTAAGTTTAGTCCCCTCTTTAGGGGGGAGAAATAGTAATGTTTATAATTGGGGGTTTCTTAGTTCTTTTATGGATTATGGTATATTGGAAGGCATAGGTTTGACTTCATCTGAAATAAAAGTTTATTTGGCATTAATTGATTTAGGTCCAAATTCCACAGGACCTTTAGTAAAAAAATCAGGAGTATCAAGTTCAAAGATTTATGATTTACTAGATAAGTTAATTGAAAAAGGACTTGTTACAACTTACATCCAATCTAATACTAATTATTTTAGGGCTGTAAATCCCAAGAGACTTATTAATTATGTTCAGACTAAAAAACAAGAAGTAGAGGAACAAGAAAAACAGGTGAGAGATATTCTTCCTGTTTTGGAGTCTCGTTTTAATAAATTTGAAGGAGAAACTAAGGTAGAATTGTTTAAGGGATATAAGGGGATAGAAACTCTTTTCAAAGAGATGGTTAGTGAATTAAAGAAAGGAGATGAATATCTGGTTGTGGGGGGAGGAGATAAGCCTAGTGCAAATGAAAGGACAAAATTGTTTTTTGAAAGAATACATTTATTGAGATCAAAAAAAGGAATTAAAATGAGGATAATTTTTAGTGAATCAAGAAAAAAATCTCTTAAGGAGATAAAGTTATTTCCAAATACTTCTGCAAAATACTTTCCAGATAGCACTCCTTCAACAATTAATATTTACAAAGATGTTACAATTCTATTAACTATGTCTCCTGTTCCTGCTGCAATAAGAATTAAGGATAAAAATATCACCCAATCATATAAAATTTATTTTGAAAAATTGTGGAAATTAGCTAAAAGATAATTGTTTTTTGAAAAGATATTTAAATGACTTTTTCTTAGAATAGTTTATGGGAGAGCATAATGTTTCTGAAAGATTGAAAAAAAGGATTGCTGAAGTAGAAAAAAAAGAAGCTCATGCTAGCATGAAGCATGCTGTTAAAGGGGGGAAGGATTATGCAAGAAATCCTGCTAAACATTCTAATCCAGATACTTGGCATTCGGGATTATATACTATAAATAAAAAACTTTCTGCTGCTGAGGAATATAGAAAGCAAGGAGGAGATCAAAATTCATTTAAATCACTAACTTTATTAAAAGATGCATATAGAAGTCTTGATAAAATAGATGAAGGAGCGCAAAAATATGATGTAGATAAAGTAAAAAAAGCCATATTGAAGCGTGTTGATAGAACTGGTAAAAAAATAGGACAGTCAGGTCTTCTTGAGAGTGCATATAGCCTATCTAAAATAATAGAACATGATTTGAATGCTGAGAGTGACAAAAAAAATGGTTTTCTAGAAAGAATAGCTTCGATAGGTTCAATTGTGGCTGTTGGCGTTGGAATATTTTTAATTAGTCCCACTTTAACTGGAAATGTTATTGGAAATTTAAATAAAACTTCGCTTAGTCTTCTTGGAGTTATCTTATTTGTTTTGGGATTAATTGGGGCATTTCTTCTTGGGAAAAAATATAGAAAATAAGAATAATTTTAGATAATTTTGAGGATAAATCTTTTATTCAAAAGCTTTAAATAACTAATTCTACTCAAAAAATTAGGTCCCTGTGGCTCAGTTGGTAGAGCGGACGACTGTTAATCGTCAGGTCGGAGGTTCGAGTCCTCCCGGGGACGTTTTTGTAAACAAAAACTTTAGGAGCGTTTACAAGCGTTTTGAAATACACTAATTTTAAAAACATCTCGCACATTTCATAATTATGGCAATGGATAAAAATGAACTTGAAGAAGTTCTTGAAGTATTAGCAAGTCATCGTGGTAGGCAGACAGAATTGATTACAGTGTATATTTCTGCTGGATATGATGTGAATGTTGTTCAGAAACAGCTGGAAGCAGAAAAGTCTACTTCTAAAAACATTAAATCAACTTCTACTCGTAAAAATGTGACTGAGGCTCTTGAAAAGATTGTTCGTCATCTTAAGGGTTTGAAAAAAACTCCTGAAAATGGTTTGGCTGTTTTTTGTGGAAATGTTGCAAAAGTTGAAGGTCAAACTGATTTGCAGATATGGGC
>CAZWGF010000062.1:0-3722 GCA_964633605.1 Candidatus Woesearchaeota archaeon | reverse complement strand
ATAGCCCCGCCAGGATTCGAACCTGGGTCAATTGGCCCAGAACCAATTATACTTGACCACTGTACTACGGGGCTACAAACAAATCAACAAAATACTAGTTTTAAAATTAACTAAAAAGTGCTCAATCCAGTAAACTCTTGAAACTCATATTGAAGATTTTTCACAAATCTAGTATCTTCATAGGTAGAATAATCTGCAGTATAGGTTCCCCCCTCATTATTCCAAATTCTTTCAAAATAAGTATAAATCTCTTGAATAATTATAGAATTATTATTCGCGACCATCTTTACATCTGACTCAAGATTATAGTCATCATTATTCCTTTTAGTCAAATTAGACGATCCAATAAACACAATTGTTTTTCCATCTTGTTTCCTCACCACAATCATCTTTGTATGAAATTGCTCTCCATTGGTTGAATACCACCTAATTTGAATTTTACCTTTAGATTTGTCAACCAATTCATGGGCAACAGGCCTATTGGGAACTCCATCTTTTTCCCTTCCAAAGGAATCTTTATTTGGATCTAAAACCAATTTAACTTCAACACCCCTTTCAGAGGCATCAAGAAGGGCTCTCACAACATCCCTATTAGAAATATAAAACATCATAACCTCTATAGAATCTCCCTCCACAGTATTATCCAATTCATTAATTAAACCATCTTTAATCTTCATCTCTGTTAAAAACTGCACAGAAACTTCAGAAGAATTTGTTTCATATGCTTCTTCAAAATCATATCCTTTAAAATCTCCTTTTGAAAAATCAACAATACTTTTTTCAGAAAAATAAATATCTTCCCAAATTTTTTCATCAATAATCAAAGCCACATTAGAATGCGCACTACTTCCATCATGGGGATTAGCAGAAGTTACAATGGATACAACTTTCTCATTATTATCTGCCACAATAAGTTTTCTATGATTTACTTTAAAATTTAAAAGTTTTAATGCCGACCTTATACAAACTTTTCTACCACCAAATTTCATAAAACTAAATTTACACTCAGAGGACACTCCAAAAGGATAAAAAAGAACTCTCCAAAAAGAAGAATAAATAGGATTGCTATCCCTCATACGATTCATATTGGTATAAACAACCCCAATACCATTCTCTTCTAAATCCTTAAAAAAAGGAGGAATATATGACCCATAAACAGTATTATATTCGTCACTAATTAAGTTAATTTTAATCTCAGGATTTGAATTTTTCTTTTCAATTAAATGGCTTGCCAACTCTTCAGATAAATTTCTATAAGCATTTTCATCAGCACCAAATAAAAACATATCAATAAGAATAAATTTTTCCGCAGAATCAATTAAATCAAAAATCCTATCAAAAATAACCTGTTCATGAACCTTCTCTCCTGCGCCATCTAAATAAGTTAAATCATATAAAAATTCAACAGAACCTTCATCAACATAATAAACCTCTCCTTCAAAACTTGTTCCTTCTGGCAAAGATTTATTTGTATTATAAATCCCAACAAAAAGTACTAAAAATAAAAATATTCCTACAATGCCAAAAATAGTTTTCTTATATCTCTTCCAAAATTTTTGGATTCTTTTAAATTTCATTTCTGTTCTCCATTTCAAAATTTATTATTTGATTCATTGCATCTTTTTTGTCATAATCTACTAAAAGAACATGATTAGATTTCTCATAAATAACGATTTTTTTAATTTTACTAGAAACCCCATTAAAAACCTCTTGCGCAGCCTCTACAGAAGCAGTCCTATCTCCAAGAGAATGTAAAATAAAAATAGGTTCATCAACCTTTTCAACATCCTCTTCAACAACCTTAAGAAATTCAAATGAATTCTTTACTGGCCTTATAGGAAAATTCCAATAAGCAATATAATTTTCTTTACCCTCTAAAGAATTTATTTGGGCAATTTGAGATTTTTTTACATACAAAAAAGAATTAGCAAATAATTTTAAATAAAGCTCTCCAGAAATCCCATAATACCAACGATGAGCAGTTTTCAAAAAAACATCCACCAGATAAACATTATTCAAATTCTTTTCTTCAGCTAATTTTAAAGTTAAAGCTCCTCCAAAAGAAAATCCAAGAACATTTACCTTGCCACACTTTAAATTCAATTCTTCAAAATCTTTTTCAACTTGAAGATACCAATCATCCAAGGTTAAATTAATAATCTGACTAGGCAATTCCCCATGGCCCTTTAATCTTGGAACATAAACATAATCCCCAAATTCTGTATTTATCATTTCCCCCATTTCTTTCATTTCATCTGGAGTTGCCCCATATCCATGAATCAACATCCAACAAATATCTTTATCTCCCTCCAAAACAAAAGAATCTGTTCCTTCAATTAATCCATTTTCATCATGAACCCATCTTTCCATATCTCTTTCATCAATATCATCAAATTGCAAAAAACCAGTATTAGCAATAACAGAATAACTTGCGATCCCAAACAAAATAATTAAAATTGCTAAAGAAACATATCTCTTCTTAATTCTAAAAGCTAATTTTTTCACCCCCTCTTTCATAATCCAACAAAGAAACCTTAATTTAAAACCCTTACTATCGCTAAATTTAAATATATGATTTATCTTAATATTACATGGCAGAAAAAGAAATTGGCACAGTTTCAAGTTATTTCCAACATGTTGATGTGGCTGCAATAAAACTTTCAAATTCATTGAAAGTTGGACAAAAAGTACACATAAAAGGAAGCACAACAGATTTTGAAATAGAAATCTCTAGTATACAAATAGAAAAAGAAAGTGTACAAGAAGCAAAAGCAGGAGACCATGTAGGAATAAAAGTACCTGAAAAAGTGCGACCAAAGGATAAAGTATTCTTAACTGAGTAAAAAATGGAAATAATAAAATTAAAAGAAATAAATGATAGTATAATCTCTAGACTTTCTAACGAGATATTTATTTATCCAACAGACACTATCTATGGTATTGGCTGTGATGCAGAAAACAAAAAACTTGTAGAAAAAATAAGAAAAATAAAAAACAGAGACCCAAAACCATTTTCAATTATTGCCCCAAACACAGAATACATTCTTCAAAACTTTGAAACAGATAAAGAAACAATTGAAAAATATCTTCCAGGACCATACACCCTTTTACTCAGAAAAAAGAAAAAAGACTTTCTAGAGTACATTTCTGAAGGGGAATATGTGGGGATAAGAATTCCAGATCATACTTTTACAAAAACTCTTCAAGAAACAGGAAAACCAATTGTAACAACTTCTGTAAATCTCTCAGGAGAAAAACCAGCAAATAAAATAGAAGAAATAAACAAAACAATCTCAGAAAAAGTTGATTTAATAATTGATGCTAGAGAACTTTCAGGAAAACCATCAACTTTAATCAAAAATGGAAAGATTTTAGGGAGATAGTTTTTTATATTCCCCATTTCTAAGAAGATTGGCTCCCATAGTTCATGCAAGGATTAAAAACCCTTACGTTGTTTGTATGGGATATCCAAACAAGTGGCTAAAACCACTTCACAAAAGCTCCCATAGTTCAGTGGCCAAGAATGCTACCCTCTCAAGAAGAATGATAAGAAGAGGTGATCAAATCTCGATGAGAGACTAGATCTTTGTATCTCAATACAACCTCATCTTGGAGAACGGTGGTGACCCGAGTTCGAATCTCGGTGGGGGCGTAATACTTTTTAGACCAATTTAAGAGACTCTTTTTATCGATATAGTCTGTCGGATGCGTTGTATCTCGAC
>CAZWGF010000061.1:3128-3797 GCA_964633605.1 Candidatus Woesearchaeota archaeon | reverse complement strand
ATTCTTTTTAACTCTTTTCGTTGTTTTTTAAAGCCAATGAGATGATCTTTTTGGAGAGGTCCAACAAGAAGAAAGGTTAGTTTAGGGTTTTTTCTAGCAAGTTTAATTAATAATGGATAGTCAAGCCGATGATTAATACCTCCTATATAACCGATAATAGGCTTTTTTAATTTAAAAATAGAACTGTTTTTAGGTAATTTTTGTGTTGATTTAAAAACATCAAGAGAGAAGCCTTGGGGAACAAGATTGATGTTTTGACGATATTTTTTTTTGTCTTTTTGGAGTACTTTCGAGTTGGCAAAAACAAAATCAACTGTTTTAACTGTCTTTTTTTCATCATCTTTTATTTTTTGAAATTCTTGTTTGTCTTCTGAGGTGAAAAAATCAACGCAATCATAAACCGAAAGGTAGTTTGGGAACAAGTATTTAAGAAAAATTAATCTGGGGTAAAAAAGCCACAGAATTTTGCCTTGGTTTCTCCTAAAGATTAGAAAAAGATTAAGAAAGAGAAAGAAAAGAGAGAGATTCATTTTAAATATAAATTTAAATTTTGAAAAAGGCAGAAGACAAAGTGGTTTGACAAAATAAAGATTCTTCTGTTTCTTTCCTATAAAAAGATATTTTTTTATTTTTAATATTATTTTATGTAATAGAAACAGAAGAATCTTT
>CAZWGF010000061.1:0-3118 GCA_964633605.1 Candidatus Woesearchaeota archaeon | reverse complement strand
GCGGGGTATGGGTATCAACAGCGACAACAAAGTTATTTTGGCTTAAAGTTAAGGCTGTTTGTCTTTCAAAATCAGCTGTCCAATTCCAGGGAAGATGGAAAGGAATAATAATTATTTTATCTTTGATCATTTTAAAGTATAATTAGAAAACTGTTTATGTACAAAAAGTTTAAAAATCCCTATCTTGGTTTAATAGTAGGATTTTTAGCTGCCCTAGTCTTACTCTCTTTTGCTCCCAGCAACAAGATAATTCTTCTAATCTTTATTGCTCTAGGATCATATTTATTTTATTTATTAAAAGATCTTAAAAAAACAGCGTTTTTATTATATCTTTTCTTTTTACCCTTTGAAAGAGGAGCTACTTTTTCTTTACCGATGGTAGAAAATGTTTCTTTTTGGATAACTTTTACCTTTGCTGACTTATCCTTCTTTTTTCTACTTTTCATCTTATTTAGAGAAAGAATAGTTAAGAAAAAAAAATATAAATTTAATTTTTCTAAATCTGATTGGTGGCTAGTTTTATTCTTAATTTTTGCCTTTATCCCTATATTTTTTACTTCTTTTTGGCAAGTTTCATTCTTAGCTTTTTTAAGATTATTAAGAGCAGTTTCAGTTTTTGTTTTTATTCCTTTAATCTTTCAAAAAGAAAAACAAAAGTTTATTAATTTTATTTTATTAACCCTAGGTGCTTCTTTGATTTTTCAGGGAGTTTGGTCTGTTTTACAATTTGCTTTAAGAAGTCCTCTGGGAAGAACGATTGAACAAATTGGCCAAAAGTTCTCTCCTTATGGACATATAGCCTTTGAAGAATTATCTTTTTTTCGTTCTCAGGGTACCTTTGTCCACCCTAATACCCTAGCTTCTTTTGTTGGTATTTTAATTCCTATGTTTTTCTTGTTAATACTATCTAGATATAAAAATAAGATGATGGATTTGATTTATTCACTTGCTTTTGTTTTTGGTTCTATTGCTCTTGTTTTATCAGCTAGTCGAGCTGCCTGGGGAGTAGTTTCTATAATTTTATTAATAGAATTTTTATTTTTGTTTTTAAAGTTCAAAAAGAAAATTGTCTTAGAAATGAAGAGATTTATTTGGATATTTATATTATTAGTTGTCTTTTTACCTCTTTTAATTATTCCTCGATTTTCACATCTTAGTTCCTCTTTTCAGGAGTATGGGAGTGGTAATTATCGTTTAGGTTTAATTCAAAAGTCAGTAGCTTTAAGTAAAAAATATCCGCTAGGTATTGGCTTAGAGAATTTCCCGGTGGTTTTAGTCACAGAATTTTCTTCAAGTAAGTTCTCTTCAGATCCAGTCCCTCCTCATAATATTTTTGCCAAAGTTTTAGCAGAGACGGGTATTTTAGGCTTTTTATCTTTCTTATTCTTTTTAGTTTATAAATACAAGGAATTCTTTCTGAAATTAAGAACAAATAATAATTTGTATAAAATAGGATTCTTGTTTGCTAGTCTTGCTTTTTTAGGATTGGCTAGTTTTTATCCGCTCTTTTCGGCTGCTAATATTTTCGATTATTTTTGGTTATTTTTAGCTTTATATAGTTTATCTTAATTAATATGAATATTCTTTTAGTTATTGGGAAATTTGAAGTAGGGGGGATTATCAGTGTTGTTGACAATTTAAGTAAAGAATTAATAAAAAAAGGACATAAGGTTATTATTTTTGGAGCAGAGGATAGAAGAAAAGAATTTCCATTTAAAGAAATGTTCAATGGTTCTAAGGTTAAAAAAGCTAGTTTTCCTATTTTAACAAAGAAACGTTGGTTGGAAGATTTGTCTTTGATTTTAAGAAGCTTTTGGGTTTTTAGGAGGCTAATAGGAAAACAAAAGATTGATTTAATTGCCTTTAATCATTCTCATCCAGCTCTAGGGATAATGCTTTCTCGTTCTTCTTGGAATATTCCTAAAGTTTTCCACTTCCATGGGGCTTGGGATATTGAAGAAAGGAATACAATAAAAAATAATTTATCTATATTTAAGAAATTAAAAATAAACACAAGACTATTTTTCTATAAAAAAGCAGAGGGTTTTGTTTTAAGAAAATCATCTTTGATTATTGTTTTAAGTCAAAAATCAAAAGAATTACTTTTAAGTCACTTTAAACATCTGGGTTGTAAAAAGATTGAAATTGTTCCTTCAGGGATAGAAATTAAAAAAAGTAAATCTTTTGTTAGTAAAGAAGATCTTTGTTTTTCTTCTAAGGTTCCTTTGATTTTTTCTTTAGGGCGTTTTGATAAAAAGAAAGGTTTAGATTATTTACTTAAGGCAGCCTCTATTTTAAATAAAAAGAATATTGATTTTAAAATGGTTATTGCTGGGCCTGTTTCAGATTGGCAATATTGTAATGATTTATTTAGTTTATATGAGGATTTAAGGCTAGAAGGAAAAGTTCATTTTCTTCATAAGTTAAGTTTTCAAGAGAAAGAAAGATTTTTTAAGGTATCTGATTTTCTGGTTGTCCCCTCGACCGGATTTGAGGCTTACCCAGTAACAATTATGGAAGCTCTTTTTTATGGCTTGCCAGTTATAGCCACGAGGGTAGGAGGGATTCCTGATATGCTTTTAGATCTTGATAAACGTTTTTTAGTTACTCCTAAGAATTCTTTAGCTTTAGCTGAAAAAATTGAATGGTTTTTAGATCTTTCTAAGAAAGAAAGAAAGAAAATTTCTGAGAAGTGTATTAATTATGCTCAAAAGAATTTTTCTCTAAAGAAAAGTTGTCATGATGTTTTAAGTATTTATAATTCGGTGGTAGAATAAAAGCGATGAAAAAATTAAGGAAAATAATTAAAAAGATTACCCTTTTAGATTGGATAGTTATAGGGATAGTTATTTTAGCTTTAATTTTTGGTTCTTCTTTTCTTTTTAAAGAAGATAAATGGGTAAAAGTAGAAATGAAGTTATCTTCAGATCAATGGTATTGGCAAGGTCAAATGGCTCCACCTTATTGGTTAGCTGATTCCTTAGATGTTGGTGACCAGTCTTTTGATGCCTGGGGGAGAAAAAATGGTGAAATCGTTGAATTGCGTATTTTTGAATGGGGAGCAACAAAAAAGGAAGTAGAAATAGTTTTAAACCTTCAAGTAAAAGTTAATAATAGA
>CAZWGF010000060.1:0-3826 GCA_964633605.1 Candidatus Woesearchaeota archaeon | reverse complement strand
CCCCTCGTTATATGACAATATGTATATATAAGAATAAACATCAGTACTTATACCACTACTCATATCAACATTTGTGGCTCCTACATAGACAGTACGACCATCCCTAATAGCATAATAATTATCAATAGTAAAATAACTTGGGCTAGCAGGATTAGATACATTTTTATTATACCAAAGCAAGGGAGGTAATCTTTGGGGATTTTCCATTATTTTAAGCCCGATAACGTCTCCTTCTGAATCTTCAACCGTAAAAAGAAATTCTTTAATTAAGTTTGGGTCAACTAAACCCGGCTCTGGTGACACAACTTGAGCAACAACCAAAGAAGTATTTAAAAAATATAAAAACATCAAAAATAAACCAGTTATGGCAGTAATGGTCAAAAAAAGTTTTAATCGTTTCTTAATAAACATTATTTTTGTTTAAAAATTTTAAATATTAGAGTCAATAACACAAGACCCATCAACACAAATTAACCCCGCTCCAGAACATGCAGTTCCACAAGATCCACAATTACCAAGATCTGTGCTTGTATTTGTTTCACAACCATCATCATCGTTACAATCGCCCCAACCAGTTTGACAAACACAATTGTTCCAAAGATTACAAGCTTGATTATAACCACAAATAGTTCCTGCAGGATATTCGCTACAATCTTCAGCGTAAGCGTTCTGAGATGCTATGTAATATAGCATGTTGATTATTGCTCTACTTTCCGTCGTATCGAATGGTTGCCACATCTCGTAATAGCCGCCATTATAATCAGACCCTGCCTGAATTATTCCAACCTTTCCGCAAGTAGCAGCATATGGTACATCACTATCAGTACCATAATACCAAACCTTAAGACCACCTGGGGCCTTGCAAATATCAGTATCTCCATCAGTCAATACTTGACAATTGCCACGCGTCTCTAAAATAGTAAAAACTGGATCTAAATCATATGGAGTAGTAAAAAATTGTTCAGTATCTTCATAATTAGCATTTTTGGTGATTTCTGTAAAAGTATTTAAACTAGGAGTCGAAGATTCGCATCCTTCGCAATTAAGATCACTATTACCAACACAAGATATACCAGCATAATTCATCAAGCTATTAATGTTTATATGAGTATAATTAGGATTAGATTTATTTAAAAAAGCATCATAAGTAAATAAAACTGCTCCACCTTTTTTAATAAAATCTTCAACTACTAATGCAGATCCTTCATCGAAATCTATTCTACAAATTGGGTCCACTATACAATTTTCTAACTCTGACATATTTGTATTAGCATAACAACATTCTGTTCCTATGTTTGCATTGACAAGAAAAGTATTATAATTAGTCAATCTATCTTCCTGTGGAAAATAATTATTGGCACCAAGATTAATGTTGCTTAAATTGACATGAGACCATGTAACGTGTTCTTCTTCTTCTAGATCTACATAGCCCCATAAGTCCTGACACTCTGAATTATCGTCATCAGGATAACAGTCTAATCCTAATATAAGAGATAAAGACACATTTTCTTGACCTAGAGTCCTTCTGGTATACATAACATTTAAATCAGTAACTATCTGACACTGGTCATTACAATACTCCCTAATATTTGATATATCCCAAGAATTAAGATCAGCAGTGTCACATTCTTCGACATTTTCCTGTACAATCCCGTCTCCACAATGAGTAAACCATCCACCATTATCATCGAGAGAAGCATCACACATTTGCGTATCGTCATTTGGTTGAAGGGCACCATTTTCATAACAATAGACGTCATCACCATTATCATAAAAACATTCGTTAGCAGTACATATTCTTCCCGACATTTCAACCCAAGGATCAGAATATACCACGCCATCTTCTGTATAAGACCTTATTCTAAAATTGTAAAGATCTTCTGAGGGAATAGTAAAAATTTTACCTTCATTACTTGCGTCAGCTGATTCGTAATTATCGTAAATGCCAGAAACAGTAAGGCCATACTCTATATTATATCCAGAAGATTCATCACCTATATTTATACCATCAGGACGACTCCATGATAAACTAATATATGACCTAGGACTAGTATGCCAAGGTTTAGCATTAAAACCAATTGGTGTGCCAGGAGCACAAACTCCGTTAATACAATTTGTTTCTCCACAACTCACCCAACTTCCACTGCCACCAAGAGAGCAAACGCTATTTTCACCTAGTCCTGGATGGCATCCATAATAACATACATAGTCAGCACCAGTAGGACCAGAACTATAATAATAACATTCATCATCATTACATCTTCTTGAAGAAACCGTATTAGACGGAACAGAATATATTTTTTGACCATCATCCTTAAAATTATAAGATTTTACTCTATAATCCCAAAGACCAGAAGGTACTTGGGGTGTTAAAACTCCAGAAACAGGGCCTTGAGGGATTTGAATCCAATCATCATCTTCTCCTGTTTGTTTCTTTTCTATTAAGTATCCGTCTGGTATATTAGTTTGTTCGTCCCACATTAAAACAATATTCGAATGATAATAGGTTGGCATAGGCCAACTTCTAAGATTATCAGGAGCGCAAACACCAGTAGTGCAATCTGTATCACAACTAGCATTGCCACACACACTACAATCAGATAAAGTTGTTAAATCTGTTTCACAACCAGGTTCTTCATTACAATCTCCCCAACAATCTCCCTCATTACAAACACATTCTGTCCCTCCCATACAATATTCATCACAAACCATATGAGGAGGATTATTAATATCACATTGTTCCCCACAGTTCTCTTGTAATTGACCATCTCCACAAGAAGATACCCAATCGCCATACGGAGATATGCTACTATCGCATACATTCATATTTCCGTCTGGATGACAATCTCCATCAGCATAACAGTAAACACCGTCACCATTGTCATAAAAACATTCGTTAGTAGAACATGTTTCTCCTTCAGAAGTAATAATATCAGAATAAACCTTATTTTCGCTCGCACCATAAACATAAGATCTTGTCTCAAAATCATAAGATTCTCCTGAAGATAAACCATGAACAATAATACTGCAACCGGGAGAAAAGCATGGAATAGTCATGTCCACCCAGAAATCATCCTCTACTTCGCGATACTCAGTGACAATGCTATTATCTGGAGAGAACCAATTCACACGAAGTTTTGTTCTAGGATTTATAACTTCAGGAACAGCATTAAAATTTGTAGGAGAATCAGGAATACAAACCTCATCCTCACAACCGTTTCCTTCACAATTATTATAACAAGCCCCACAATTAGCATCACTTGTTAGATCTGTTTGACATATACCATCATCGCATGTATCCCAATTTTCTTCACAAACACAACTATCACTACCATCGCACTCCATGTGGTCTCCACAAGGAGTACCTATCGGTTGATTAACACAAAAATCTTGGCAAACTCCGTCATTAGAACAAACATTCCCGTTACCACAAACATTACCACAAAATTCACAATTTTCATCTGTGCCCAATTCTGTTTCACAACCATCTGTCATCTCACCGTTACAATCGCCCCAATCAGAAACACATGTCCATCCCGAACAACTGGCATTACAAGTAGTATTAAGGAAAGTCTCGTTAGCATCACACATTTCTTCGCAATTAATCATACTATTATCCCACCCACAAGAAGATACCCATGCCGGATTATCAGATCCATCAACACCACATATTTCCATAGTATTATCAGGTTTGCACGAATTAGCATCATGACACATATCTCCAAAATGATTAAAAGTACATTGTCCTGCGGGACATAGGGTAGTGGCTTCCTCTCTGGTAGTCCATTCAGATGTAACAGCTCCATCCGACATAAAGGATCTTAAC
>CAZWGF010000059.1:0-3882 GCA_964633605.1 Candidatus Woesearchaeota archaeon | reverse complement strand
TGGCGATGGTCGTCTGCTCGGGATAGCACCGGAGGTGCAAAGTGTGTTAGGAAAAGGTGTTTCAAATATCAAATCATATACTATAGCCGATTTACAAGCAGTTGACAAAACAATGCAAGGATTAGAAGGAACCTTACATCCAGATGTTTTAAAATCATTTGCAAATTTGAGAAAAAAGCTTTAATTCTATTTTACAAATCTTTTTATAATCTAATTATTTAATTTATATGTCCTGGCAACCGTGGGAAACTATGAGAAGCTGGGTTATACGCTCTTTTACGAGGGCAACTTAGTTGCTATAAAATACAACCATGACACCTAATGTGTGAAATGGTGGTGGGAATCAATAAGTGAAAGAGCTATGCTCTGGGGCGTGGTATGTCAACAGGCTCGAGAACAGGTCTAATGCTAATGGCAGGAATGACCTTGACAATGACAATGGTCGTCTGCTCGGAATAACTCACTTGGTTACAGGACATTTTTTATTTTTCTTCCACTTTCTTTTAGATTTAACATTTGCTATTACGCAAGCAATCTCATCGTAGTTAATTTCATAATTTTTCAATCTTTTTTTAATATCTCTAAGTCTTTCCTTATGACTATAAACTTTTTTTAGAATTTTGTGTATTTTTTTTCTTGGTAGAATTTTCCAAACAGATAATTGTTTGTGCTCTATAAGATTAATCAAATGACTCCAAACAGTTGATTCTTTTACTTCTTGTTTTTGAGCAATTTCTTTTATCCCAAGACCCTTTTTATAATTAAATAAAGTTCTCTGTGTTGAAAATTCTAATTCGCTTTCCTTGACTTTTTTGATATAATTTATATAATTTTTTTTGTTCTGAATGAATAATTTACTTCCATGAGAAAAAGATTTATTAAAATTCCTCATTAAATGTCTTCGATATTTATGAGTGTTTGCATGGAGGCAATAAGCTAACCAACCTTCTAAAGATTTAAGTACCTTTTCTCTACTAATCATCTCTTCATCAAATAGTATTTTTAAATTATTGAATTTTCTATCAAAATTTTTGAGATTACTTTTTCTTAATAGTTTATGAAAATAAAAAACTCTAAAGCCCAGAAAATTTATTCCTCTTTCTAATCTTAAAACTCCTGATTTATTTGGATGTAATTCTATCTTTAACTTTTCTTTTAAAAAATTGTCAATATTAATTTGCCATTTTTCAAGTTGTTCTTTAGAATCATGTAAAATTACAAAATCATCAACATAACGAATATAATATTTTACTTTTAATTTGTGTTTGACAAATTGATCTAATTCATTTAAATATAAATTTGCAAAGAATTGGGAAGTTAAATTGCCTAGAGGCAGACCTTTTTGATTATTAATTCTGTACGTCTCTCTCTCTCTCTCTCTCTCTCTATTACTTTTTTAAGTAATCCCCGAGTTTTTTCACAGGTAATTTTTCTTTGAAGAATTTTCAACAGAATTTCATGATTGATTTCTTTAAAGTAATGTTTTATGTCTGCTTTTAAAACAAAGCACTTTTTTGTGTTATTTTTAGAAACTTTTCTTTTAAATTTATCAAATCTTTTGACAGCTTTTAATGTTCCTTTCCCTATCTGATTAGCATGAGAGTCATAGATAAAACCTTTTTCAAAATCTGAAACAATAATATTACATAAAGCATGATGAATAATTCTATCACGAAAAGCAGACTTGGAAATCTTACGGGTTTTTGGATCTCTTATGATAAATGTTTTGAAAGGATTTGGTTTGTAGGTTTGGTTTAATAATTCTTCTCTTAATTTTTCTAGATTTTCTTTTAGATTGGCTTTAAATCTTTTGACATATCTTCTTTTATTTTTCCCTTTTTTAGCTTTGTTATATGCTAGTTTAAGATTGTCAATTGAACATATTTTTTGATACATAGTTAATTAGATAATAGTGGGTATAAAAGTTTTTTATTCATACATATTTTTAGTTTTTCTAAAAAATACAAATATACTTCTTTTTTGACAAAGTACTCCCCCGAGTCACTACCCCTACACATATATATTATGCCGACTGACTCTTGGGCTATTTTTAATCATTGTTCTCGACGACGAAGGTATTTTTGCACCCGAAAATCAGGAGTCCTATTTTTGGCACTTTTTTAGCAGTTTTTTTAACCTTATTGGTAGGTATCTAATATCTACTGCACTTCCAAATTGTTTGAATTTTTTAACAAATTTTCTTTTTGTCACAACAAAAAACCATTTATCATAATTTTCATTCAATAATTTAACTTTTTCTTTTAGATTTTTCACTTTGGAAAATGCAGAACCAGTCTCAATTTCGATAGCATATCTAACTCCCTTAATTATGAAAACAATATCTGGCTTTCTTGTCACAAATTTCATAATTGCAATATCTTTGCTCTCTAGATATTCTGCTAAATCATAAGTTACAAAATGATGGGCAATACTTTCATTGAATCTTGGTTTTAATAAGAATTCTTCAATCTTACCAGAGATTAAACTTTTACGTTTATAGAAAAGATAATCTTTTTCTAAAAGATATTTTATTTCATGTTTATTTAATTTTTTCTTTCTGAAAAATCTTTCATCTTCATCGACATTGATTCTAACTATCTTTCTAATTTTTCCAGTAATAGGATCTCGTTCTATTTGATTACCTCTAATAATGATCTTGTTTCTATTACAAGTTTCATCATTGTTTTCATTTGTATTTTCATTTGTTGATTGTCTTCCCTCAAGAATTCAGCTTCTTGTTCAGCTTTGGTTAGTCTTTTTTCAATTTCTGTTTTGGTAACATCTATTAGTAAATCGTCTTCTGAAATTGTATCCTTCATCCCTAATAATTCAGAATAATAATGAATTTTATCTGATTTTTTCCAACCAAATCGATATTTTAAGGCAGATTCGCTTTTGTAACGGGGAAGCCAATAACAGCAAGAACAATGACGAAAGTCATACATTGATAGTCTGGAATATAATTCTCCTGCTTCACTCATGCCTGTGCCTAAAACTTTTACTGCTAAATTTTTAAGGTATCTATTCACGACTTGAGGATTTATCGAAAATAACTGATCTTCTGGTTTTAAATCATTTTCTTCAACATAATTTTTTATTAAATTAGAACAAATCATTAATTTAATTCTTCTGCCAAAGGTTTTGTTGATTTCTTCTCTTATTTGTAATTCAGTATAATTATTAAATAAGTCTCTTACTCTGATATTAATTAATTCTGTTGGAGCCCTAATTCCTGTATCATAGAGAAACATTATTAGAGTTTTGTATTTATGTCCTGCTCTTTCATAAAGATGTTTGACTTGTTTTTCTGTTAGGTAAACCCATTTTGGTTTGTTTGTTTTAGTGTCTAGGTCTATTGTTATGTCTTTAATTTCTAAATTATTTTTTCTAGAGATTTTTTGATACCAATGCCAGAAAGCTTTGAATATTTTAACATAGGTGCCTGTTCCTACGAAATTATTTCCATCTTGCCGTTTCATAATGCCTTTTTCCATTTCTGAAAAGAATTGAAATAACTGCTCCTCTTTAATCTCGGTTATACAGCCCAAATTAAAGCTTGTCTTAAACTTTTTCGAGAAGAATATAAGTTTGTCCTTTAGTGTGTTTAATCTGTTATATCCCCTAGAACCTTTAACACTAACCGATGAAATATTAACCCCAACCCCCATGTCGTTGAGATATTGTAATATTATATCTGAGTTTTCTCTGCTTAGGTCAGGAATCCCATTTTTTACTGATTTTTGCCATTTCAAGTATCTTTCTTTGTGTTTATAGGGATCAATTTTCATTGTTTGTGTGTCTGGTGATGGAAGGGGTTTTTAAATCTTGTCGAGATACAACGCATCCGACAGACTATATCGATAAAAAGAGTCTCTTAAATTG
>CAZWGF010000058.1:0-3982 GCA_964633605.1 Candidatus Woesearchaeota archaeon | reverse complement strand
GCATATTTTATAAATAAAAAGCAACTCCTAATAATGGTGAGTTGCAAATAGTATTCTTTAATGTTCCTCTTAATAGTAATCTAACAACTATTTGTAGGTCAAAACTCTTTAATTTCTATCTTAATTATACATTATATCCTTTAAAAATCAAGCTCTATAATAGGATTGAAATCTTAGCTCCCTAGCTCAAGGCTTATTATAATTTTAGAAAATAGAAATTATGTGACAAAAATGAAGGAAAAATTAGCGGAGATTAAGAAAATTTACAAGACGCCCGCTTTGGGTGTAATAAAATGAAAAAGTGGTATTCGTTGCATTGCTGATTTTTCAACCAAAAAATTGATTTTTATATCGTCTTTATCTCTGAAGCACAGTTAGGGCAACGAATAGCTTTTGAATGAATAATAGAAAAACAATAAGGACATTCTTTGGTCGCAGGTTTTGTTTCTTTTTCTTTCTTGCGTTTTAGTTTGGTTATCTGATGAATTAATATAAAAATCACAAAAGCTACAATTATAAAATCAATTATATGATTTAGAAAGAGACCATAATTAATAGTAGATATTCCTGCTTCTTTAGCTGCTGCCAATGAAGAATAGTCCCCTCCAGATAAATTGATAAATAAGTTAGAGAAATCCATTTTGCCCAACAGAAGTCCAATGGGCGGCATTAATATGTCACTAACCAACGAAGAGATAATTTTACCAAAGGCAACACCAATAATGATACCAACAGCCATATCAATCATATTTCCTCGTATAGCGAACTCTTTAAAATCTTCTAGAATTTTCATATTTTTATTCTATCAAAAAACCACCCCAATGAAAAGGTGAAAAATTTTGCTCCGGGGGCTGGACGCTATTCGAACCTGTTTTATTGAGTTTGAAGGTAGTTTTGAGGTGCCAGATTTGGCTAATAAATAAAAAACCAGCCAGTGGGCTGATTTCTTATCCTAAATAAATCTTATTTATTAACACTTGCTTAGGAGTAAAGCGGGAGAGGTAGAAGTTTATACTTCTTTTTAGAGCCCGCCACTCTTTGTTTATTTTGGCTTAATGTCTACCGAAAGATTTTTTCCAGTGATGGGTGGTAATCCATTAATTTCCAAGTTTCCATTTTTTTTCGTGGTCTCGAGAAAATTATCTATATTCTTCTCTTCTCCAATATCAATAAAAATGGTTATCTCCAGAATTGTCATTGATCTTCCAGATCGTGTATACTTTGGATGAATTCCAGCTTTCATTTTCACCTCCTACTAATAAAACAATACCACATTTTAGTGGTATTGTCAAGTATATACTCCGCGGGTAGGACTCGAGCCTCTCTCGGTTGCCTATATATAAGAAACTTTAGTTGTAAGAACTCATCTAGTCGATTTTTGATTTCGTCAATTGGTGAGCTTGATATAGAAGAAAAATCTGATATAATTATGCTATATAATATGCGAATAGCTCAAATAAATCCCCTTTGGTATGAAGTCCCACCCTTTGCTTATGGCGGAACGGAGTTTGTTATTTCTCTACTCACTGAAGAATTAGTTAAAAGAGGTCACGAAGTCACTCTTTTCTCTACTGCTGACTCTATAACCAAAGCGAAATTAGTGCCTATCTGGCCCAAAAGTTTAGTTAAAGCAAATTTAGCTACACCTTTTTCAGCCATTGCCCTTTTATACAAAGAACTTTTAGAAAGACAGGATGAATTTGATATTATTCATGACCACGGTGAACAATATGGTGTGTCTTTTAGTAAATTTTTAAAGCCGCCGATTGTCAGCACCATGCACAATCCTATTACTGAAGAGAAAAATATTCTTTTCAAAAAATATCCAGATATTAATTATGTAGCTATTTCAAAAAACCAAAAAAAATCTGGACCTGGCATAAATATTACTGAGACAATTTACCACGGCATACCGATTGAAAATTATAAATTCAACCCTAAACCTAAAAATTATCTTTTATGGCTTTCGAGCATTCAACCTGACAAAGGAACGGCGGCCGCTATTGAGATTGCTAAAATGGCTGGCGAAAAACTTATCATCGCTGGCCCAATCCATCCTCAGCATGCTGATTATTTTGAATATCGCATCAAACCCCTCATTGATGGAAAACAAATCCAGTTTGTTGGGGAAGCAGATTTTGAAAAGAAAGTTGAACTTTTTAAAAACGCTAAAGCCTTCCTTTTCCCAATTAAAAGGCAGGAACCTTTTGGTTTAGTGGTAATAGAATCAATGGCTTGCGGTACTCCGGTAATTGCTTTTAAAGAAGGTTCAATACCAGAATTAATCGAGCAAGGTAAAACTGGTTTTATAGTAAAAGACAAAATAGAAGCATTAAGAGCTTTAAAGAAAATAAAAACAATCTCCAGAAGTTATTGCCGAGAATATGTTAAAAAGAATTTTCCTATTATAAGAATGGTTGATCACTACGAAAGACTTTACAAGAAACTTACCAAGGAAAAATCCTAGCAGAAAGACGAAAGAGTTTTCCTTGAAAACTAAATCCTAAGAAATTAAACAAAGCACAAGTTGCCCAAGCTTGAGGATAATTAGCCTTAGGAATTTTAATAATTTTATCATTTTTTACTCCATAATACTCTGGCAAAAAACCAATTTCTTTCTGAGCCAAGAATAAGGCCTTTTTGATTTTCCTGTACTTTTCCTTAAATCCAAGTTTTTTTAGCCCCTGAGCAATTATCCAATTGTCATGAGGCCAAACCGACCCTAAATGATACTGAACTTCTTTAAAATCTAGCTCCTTAGTTGAATAAGTACGAATCCCATAAAGAGTCCAAAGGTCTGGTTCAAAAAGTCGAGTAATTACCTTTTCGATTTTATCTTCTTTCAAAATCCCAGTAAAAAGTAAATGGCCAGGGTTTGAAGTGATTACTTCTTTTTGCTCTTTTTTACCATTTAAACCGAGAGCAAAATAATTCTTATCTGGCATCCAGAATTTTTTATCAAATTCTTCTTTTAATTCCTCTGCCCTTTCTCTAAGTCTTTTTGCCAAATCAAAGTCTTTTTTTATCACTGCTAAATCAGCAACTTCTTTTAAGGCTAAATATTGATAACCCTGAGCCTCAACAATAGCTACTGGTGGTTCTATCTTTAGATGGTCATCAAAACCATCTTTCCATCCTTGGTGTAAAAGCCCATTTGGGTTCTTCCTCTGATATTCTAAAAAATAATCTTTGTCTTTATCTCCGCAATCTTCCAACCAGTTTAAAGCTTTCAAAATATTCTCCCAATGATTTTCTAAAAATTTCCTATCTTTTGTTCTTTTAAAATAAAAAGAGAAAACAATTAAAAATAAAGGAGTAGAATCAACTGAACCATAATAGGGAAAAGGGAAGTAATTTTTGGAATGCCAATTTTTTTCTAAATCTGTTTCATGAAGAATTTTCCCTGGTTCTTCTTCTTTTTCATTATTAAAAACTTCTCCTTGAAAATGGGAAAGGATGTCCAAAGTTGCTTTACAAATACCAGGATTCCAATCTAATAACTGCCAAGCAGTAATTAAAGAATCTCTGCCAAACAGCCGATTAAAATCTGGCAAACCGGCTTTTAAAAAACCTTTTCTATCTTTTAAAATTTTAATTTCTTTTAAAAGCTGTTTTCTTGTTTGAATCGATAAATTCATTAGAAATTTTGGCTATTTTTTCGTTAACCCATTTAAATAGCCCTATATTTTTTATTTTAATTTTTATTAATGCTCGTTGTCTTGTTCTACCAAAAAATCGTCTAAAAGGCGACTAACTGCGTGGGGTGGTTCGATATCCTAGAGGAGTACATAGGAACATTTTTTCTCGAACCTTTCAAAAATATGAGGCGGATCGGTCTCTTGAACCGCGCTCAAGCTAGCTCCGCGGGTAGGATTCGAACCTACAACCTAGTGCTTAACAGGCACCCGCGCTACCATTGCGCCACCGCGGAATGAATACGTCTATAAAGATAACACAGAAAAAGTGTTTTTTCAACCTTGAA
>CAZWGF010000057.1:0-4034 GCA_964633605.1 Candidatus Woesearchaeota archaeon | reverse complement strand
GGATCCAGGGAAAGACAGAATCTGGCCTATTCCTGACTTACACTTATTTTCTAAACCTTTAAAAAACTCTTATTCCCTAATTAATTATCTGTAAGGGGATGTAGCTCAGCGGGAGAGCACATGACTGAAGATCATGGTGTGCGGGGTTCGACTCCCCGCATCCCCATTTTAGAAAACATTTATAAAATAAAAATTACTAAATCTATTATGGTGAAAAAAGGGGTTGTAAAAGAAAGAGAAACTGCTACATATTTTATAGGGATATTGGGAGTTATTTTACTTAGTATGGGAGTTACTCAAATACTTTTCTTTCTAATAACAAATAATTTCAAAATGGACAACCTTGAAGTATTGGCAACAACATTATTTAATTTAATTCAAGGAGCTGGATTCTTAATTTTCGGTTTAATTCTAGGAATCGTTGGAAAATCTTTTAATAAAAAAAATCAAAATAAGGAATGTAAAACCAAAATAAAAAAGATAATTTCTTTAGTTATTTGGGGTAATGCCATAGCAATCATAATTTCAACTATTCTTATTGTTAAAGTATTTATTTTGGCTAATGCTACAGGAGGATTATATTAATGGAAATAGATAATTTTTTTGGAACTGGAAAATATGTCTTAGGAATTTTAAGTATCATTAGTGCATTATTTAATCCACTTCAAGGTATTGTCCTTGGATTATTTGGATTGATAATTGAAAGAGATTTGAAAAATGATTATACTAAAAAAGGTAATTTCTTAAATAAAATAGGAATAGTAATTGGAGTAATTGCTTGGATTCTTGGGGTAGTACTTCTTAAAACAGTTGCTAATTCTCAAGGATTATTACCTACAGCATAAAATGAAAAACAAAAATCATAAAGCAGCAATGGAAATGAGTGTGGGGACTATTGTAACAATAGTTTTGCTTATGAGTGTACTTGTTCTTGGATTGGTTATGGTTCAAAGTATTTTTGGGGGGGCTACACAAAGTGTTGATTCAATTAACGAACAAGTAAGAACAGAGATTAATGATTTATTTAGTTCAGATGATACAGATTTATCCGTGAGTCTTGGAACACAACATAGTGCAAACGTTAAAAGAGGAGAAGAAGCCTTTGGATTTGTTTTTGGATTTTCTCCAAAAGATCCCGGTATTCTTCGAGGATGCTCATATGCAATAGAACAAGATTCTGGAAAAAATTTCTGTGCAGGAGTTTACGGAATAGATACAACAGACTGGTTTATAACTCCAGTAGAAAATGGGAATTTTAATGAAATAAAATCTGATGCTGGATTTGCATTAGCTAAAATGAGTATTCCCGAAGATAATCCAACTTGCTTACAAAGATTTAGCATAAAGATTACATGTACCGACGCAGCTAAAACTTATAGAGAAACTTGGGTAGACATCAATATTGTTAAAAAAGGAATCTTTTAAAATAAAAAGTTTATAAAATACTTCTCCTTAATTTTTATATGCCATTAAAAATTTATAATACATTAACTAGAAAAAAAGAAATCTTTAAGCCAGTTAAAAGTATTGTAAGAATTTATGTTTGTGGGCCCACTGTAAATGATGTCCCACATCTAGGACATGCACGTTCACAAATTTCCTTTGATATTTTACGAAGATATTTGAAATTTTCTGGATATAAAGTTAAATTTGTTTCTAATGTTACAGATATAGAAGATAAAATAATTAACAAGGCAAAAGAAGCAGGGGAAGATATTAAAAAATTAACTGCTCGAAACTTAAAAGCACATTTAGAAGATTATGCTTCATTGAACATTGAAAAACCAGATGTTCAACCTAAGGCCACAGAATATATCAAAGAAATGGTTGATTTAGTTAAAAAATTAGAAGATAAAGGTTATACTTATGTGATTGAAGGGGATGGGGTTTACTATAATATTTCTAAATTTAAGGAATATGGAAAACTCTCTCATCAAAAAATTGAAAATTTAAAAAGTGGTGCTAGAATCAGTGGAAGTAGCAAAAAGAAAAACAAAGAAGATTTTGTTTTATGGAAATTTAGTAAAGATGATGAACCTTCATGGGATTCTCCTTGGGGCAAAGGACGTCCAGGATGGCATATTGAATGTTCTGCCATGTCTAAAACAATATTAGGATTGCCTTTGGATTTACATGGGGGAGGGCAAGATTTAATTTTTCCCCATCATGAAGATGAAATAGCTCAAAGTGAAGCAGCATATGGGAAAAAGTTTTCTAATTATTGGATGCACAATGGAATGGTTAATGTTGAAAAAGTTAAAATGAGTAAAAGTTTAGGAAATTTCAAAACAATCCGTGATTTATTAAAAGAATATTCTGGAGAAGTGATAAGATATTTTGTTATTTCAAATCAATATAGAAAACCAATTGATTTTTCAAAGAAAACTCTGGATAATGCAAAAATTGCACACTCTAGGTTAAAAAATATTGTTATTGGACTTAAAGATGATAGTGAGGCGCACAAGGTGCGTACCCCGAAAGAACTTCATGACTCAAAGAATAGCCTAAAATCTTTACAAGGGACAAACAAAAAATATCTAAAAGAATTTCAAGAAGCAATGAATGATGATTTGAATACCCCCAAGGCATTACAAGTTATTTGGAAATTAGTTCGTGATAATGGGGCAGATGGAAAAATTCAAACAATAAAAAAGATGGATGAAGTTTTTGGATTAAAACTTTTAGAAAAAGAAAAAATTTCTGTTCCAAGTGAAGTTAAAAAAATTGTAAAAGAAAGAGAGACTGCTCGTAAAAATAAAGACTGGGCTAAATCAGATGAACTTCGCGATAAAATTAAAAATCTTGGTTATAGCATAGATGATACTAGCGAAGGTACAAAAGTTCGAAAGTTATAAAAACTAAAATCAATTATTAATATAGAGATGGTGAAAAAAAATAAAAGTTCTGGGTATAAGAGTTTTATTGATTTGAAATACAAGCCTAAGAAAACAGATGTTATTTGTCAATTCAAGGTTACTCCTGCTAAAGGTTATAGTTTCAAAGATGTTGTAAGTATGGTTGCCGGGGAAAGTTCTGTTGGAACTTGGACAGAAGTTAAAACAATGAATAAGGACATTGGAAAGATGTTGGCACCCAAGGCATATTATCTTGATGCAAAAAATAAAAGGTGTAGAATTGCATATCCCATTAAATTATTTGAATTAGGAAATTTACCGGAAATTTTATCTTCCATTGGAGGAAATGTTTATGGAATGAAGTCTGCAAAAGGTTTACGTTGGGAAGATGTGAACATTCCTAAAAAAATGTTAAAAAGTTTTAAGGGACCTCAATTTGGAATCAAAGGCATTAGAAAATATTTGAAAGTTAAAAAAAGACCTCTTGTGGGAACAATTGTTAAACCAAAAGTAGGACTTACTGAATTTCAACATGCAACAGTTGCCTATGAATCTTGGTTGGGGGGATGTGATATTGTTAAGGACGATGAAAATTTAACAAGTCAAGATTTTAATAAATTCAAAAAAAGATTTTTATTGACACATAAACTTATGAAAAAAGCAGAAGAAGAAACTGGGGAGAAAAAAGTTTATTTGATTAATTGTACTGCTGAGACAAAAGAAATGTTAAAAAGAATTGAATTTGTTGAAAAGCACGGTGGGAACTACATTATGCTAGATATTATCACATTGGGGTGGGCAGCCTTACAAACTGCACGTAATGCTACTAAATTGCCTATTCATGCACATAGAGCAGGGCATGCAATGTTTGATAGAGATGAAGACCATGGAATGACCATGGAAGTTATTGCGCAATTCGCTAGAATGATTGGAGTAGATACATTACATATTGGAACTGCCTATGGGAAAATGACTGGTGACAAAAAAGAAGTTTTGCATATTGAGCAAGAAATGGAGCAACCATTCACAAAACAAACAAAAGAAAATCTTGGACAAAAATGGTTTGGAGTCAAACCTATTTTTGGAGTAGCTTCTGGAGGAGTTTATCCAGGGATTGTGGATAAAATTATGAAATTCATGGGCAATGATGTTGTTATTCAAGCTGGTGGAGGAATCCAT
>CAZWGF010000056.1:0-4142 GCA_964633605.1 Candidatus Woesearchaeota archaeon | reverse complement strand
CGTCATCCTGACATCGCACCCAATATGTGTATGATGCTCCACAAGCAAGGCTCAACAACTGACTATGAGTTACCCCACCCGTTGTCGAGAACGTATTGTTTAGGTCATCATAGGCAGTGTTTTCGTCATCCCCACCATCTCCGTCAAGCGAATATTTGCAGGTTCCAATCTCATTCGTTTTTAACGACGCAGTCACATCTCTTGGACTGCTGGTAATGCAAGTCAAGTTTGGGGTTGACGCAGGGGATAAATCACTCATGACCGGCGGAGTGCTATCTGCACCGCCGGAAGCGACAAAGAATGAGAAATCTTCGTTTGCTGTCATCTCAACATTGCCTGGGTCTTCACAGATTATCCTGTATTTTATAGTCTGATCACAGGAAAGGCTATCCGTTTCTGTGTGAGTTTTGGCATCGGTTGTTGTGAAAGCCACCATCTCAGCATCATTAAATACTGAGTCGGCATCGCAATCCCCTACCCCGTCCACACATTTTTTACATTCGCAAATCTCATTTGTCGTGACTACAATATCAGCATCTATTGGATCTGCTGGTGTGCATTCCTGTTCGGTTGAAGGGGAGGTTGTCAGGATATCCGGTTCATCATCTACGCACCCCGAATTGAACTGGAAATTATCCATGTACGCTGTAATGTCCGGCTCGTTATTCCATGAGGGTGCGCCTAAATATGCGTACATTTCATCGGCTGCCGATCCAACGGTAATCGCCGTACCCAGGGCAGTCCACGCCCCAGTACCGTCTCGGTAATAAACTGTAAAACTATTGCTGGCTCTGTTTATTTTTAAAGAACCTGTGCTATTTGTAGCACTTGCTGTTGCCCACGACATATCACCGTCATCCTTACGGGTTCTTAAAAAACGGTAGGTATCACCATTGTATTCTATAGCGATTGAAAAATAATTATCGTCATCAACATATAAACCTAACTCAGCCCTCCAGCCGTTTGATTCAGAATAACCAGTCACATCAAAATCAACCTGGACCTCAGTGTTACCCGTAGTTGTCCATGAACTTCTTGCATCCCCGGCACCATCGGCTGCCGTATCGAATACTTTGAGTCTGTTTGTATCTATTTTAGAACCGTTATTTATCCACCGTGAAGCTACTGGCGGATCGTCATTACTTCCGGTGAACTCATCATCCCCGCTACATTCTGAGGGTATCCCTTCAATATCAATGTCAAAAGTAATCGTGGTGGAACTCGTATTGACATTAGACTCATCATCCGTACATCGCACATAAAATGTCTGTGTGCTGTCACATGCCAAGTCAGTTATTACCTGGCTTTGAACGTACCCGACAATCGTACCTAGTGTTCCGGCCATGCTTGCGTAGGCAACATCTGACGTATCGTAATGGCAGACTATAGGTGGGCTGGAATCAGTGGCCGTAACTCCGATGGTGACACTTCGGGGGCTACTTGTGCAATCCTGTTCGGTTGAAGGAAATCCCCCGCTTACAACCGGAGCGGTAGTATCTGGTCCCGCTACCCCTCCTTCATAAGCTCCGACATCCCATGTCGCTGATCTGGTTTCGCCGTCTATATCCGTGGTGGTAATCGATGTCAGGTCGGCATTATCCCCACCGCAGGTTTTACACCCTTGGTCTGTTAATGTCGTGTCCGTTGATTTTAGTGTGAAGTCATTGCTTGAACTATTAGTCACATAAGAAGTAAAAGTATTGGGGGCATTGGCAGCAGTTATGTTTACGTTTGAATCAGTATCTACATTGGCGTGGAGAGACATACCACTTCCACCGTTTACAGAAACATTGTTATAAGCTCCACAATTTGCAAATGTAGCATCTCCATTACTGTTATTAAAAAAAATACTATTATGTTCGTCAATATCTATAATGTCATTATTAAAAACCCATACATTACTTATCTGATTTCCAGCCCTTTTGCCTGTAACAACAATTCCTATCGGTGGAGCCGCATCAGTTATGCTTTTTGTTTCCCAGCGAATTAAATTATTCCAGATATATAAATTACTAAAACCACTACAATACGCTTCCATATAAATTGGATAATTCTCTATATCTATGAACTCATTATTATAAATTCTGATATATCCACCAGCAAGCATCTGTATAGCATCCATGTGCTGACTATCAGCATAAACTTCTACTTCATATCCTATAAATTTATTATTATAAATATCTAATCCCCAAGCACTGCCCTGAATACCATCATCGCCTATGCCAATACTGGTAGGATGACGTGGTATCCAGACTTCGTTGTGATGGAATGAGTTATCACCCAAACTTCCACGCACTTCTAAATTGAACGGAGTATCTTCACCGCCATTTGTATTTATTTTAATTATTTTGCAATGATCTATTTCAATTCCTGTAGCCTCAAAACAATAAAAACTATACTGTCTGGTTCCAAGATCAACATAAGATATTCTTATATTGTCTGTTGCACCTTGGCGAGATATCCAAAGCCCAGTACCAAACACAAAGTGCATATCACCATCACCGGCATCACCGCTTACAATTACATCACCTTTCGTAACAAAACTACCTGAACTGTTAAAGGTGGCAATCCCATTGTGAGGGGAGGCTTGGCCGATTTTATACGTTATGGCAGTTCCGCCCAAAGTTCCAATAGGTGTGACTGTGCTTACAGAATAGGTTTTTGATACCGCCCCGCCAGAGATGTAAACCGTATCACCAGCCGTAATGCCTGTAATATCACTAAAAGCGGGCCATGCGTCTGTCCATGAAGTTCCGTTGTCTGCCCCGGTTGCTCCGCTATCTACATAATGCAGCGTGGCAAATGCGGGTGAAATGAAAATGACGCTGATAATAAGTGTTGCAAGTGTGAGTAATTTTTTCATGGGTTCCTTGCTCCTTTATTCTGGATTAAATACCAATCCAAATGCATGTTTTCCAACACCCGCTCCTGCGGATAATGTTATATCCATATCACCAGTAGCTCCAGAACCAGCCCATGTTTGCGAATAAAATACCGATACATAATCTCCATCTGAATCGTATGAATCTAAATCTTCTGCAAATCCTGCTGGAGATGCTGGGGCTGTAGCAGTTGTTGACGTAGTAAAATACGCAGCTCCCAACGCAAGTAAAGGGGAATTAGCAGCAGCGGCGGTTACAGTGGCAGCTCTTAAAGTTGTGTTCCAAGTAGTATATACCGTATTTGATGAAGCATCTATTGGATCAGCAGTATCAAATCCACCACGGTATGTTGCTATAACAGCCCTTGTTCGAGTTGAAGTATCCCAACCGTCCCAGGTATAGTCTGCTGGTTCTGATGCACCGGCAACAAGATACCAAAGTTCGTTATTATACCCGTTAATATAAGGGCTGTCTGCTTCCAATGTCCATCCAGAAGGACCATCAGAAGTGTCATTATAATGATGACTAATTATAGCAATCATTATATCATTTTCTACTGTTCCGGTTGGCTTATTACAAGTTATTGTATTTACACTTAATCCACCAGCAGTTGCGGTGTCAACAAGTGTAAAAGTTGATCCCGCCGGAGCTGTGCCACCACCACCAACTATAATTGAAGACATCCAAGCAAAAGTAATGCTCGATAGTAGAATTAAAAATATTGAAATCGGTATTATTTTTTTCATATTCACGCCTTTAATCAGCAGGTGTCCATGTGCCATTCTCACTCATTATAGACCAGTGAGCCACATCTCCGGTAAAGTCTGTTACAACAAGACAAATCATACTTCCAGCAACAGCAGTACTTGCTATCAATTCCCCTGCTGATTCAAGACCACCATCATCAAAGGTGTCACGGATCATATCCTCATCATCAGGGTCAATGGTCGTAATAGCCGCAGTAGATTGATATACACACACAGACCATCCAGTACCATCAGCAGCATCTATATCGTCTAATACCCATGTGTCATCATCGTTAGCATAAATTATGGAATTCATTTCTGCCTTGGTAATAGTATTATTTACAGCATCATCCCCAACAGGTATTCTGCCACTAAGCGTTCCTGTTGTTATATGATTCAGACTTCCCCAATCAATCTTGGTCGTACCACTTACAGGGCTTGAAATCCCTATCGTATTCTCTGCATAATCAAAATCCCACATAAGGGATTCGTAATCTGCTACATCGAGCGGAAC
>CAZWGF010000055.1:0-4157 GCA_964633605.1 Candidatus Woesearchaeota archaeon | reverse complement strand
TAATTGTAGAAATTTCTTTTGGATTTTTTTTAAGAGTTTTAATAGAAATTTTATCTTTAGTATGGACTCCAATTTCCTTGGCTGTCTTTTTATTTAACATTGCCGCTGGAAGCCCAGCAGACCACTTTAACAATTTAATCTTTAATTCTATTTTAATTCACCTCACAAATAAATAGAGAAAAACACTTTTATAGTTATCTAATTAATTGCATTCACTTACAAAAATTTCAGGATCTTTATTTTTCCTATAAACTTCAACTAAAATTAATAAATATGCAAGAATTAATGGTCCTAAAATAAATCCTAAAACTCCAAAGAAAAATAATCCCCCAATCATCCCTATAAGAATTAATACTGAAGGCATTTTAGCCCTTTTTGAAACAATTATTGGTCGCAATAAATTATCCATGAAAGTAGAAATAATTCCAAAAATAGTAAGTCCTACTGCAGAGAAAATATTCCCCGCAAGAAGTAGATAAAGTGCTACTGGAAGCCAAATTATTGTTGTTCCAATTATTGGAAAAACTCCTGCCAGGCATGCAAGTAACGTTAAAATAAGTGCATTGGGGACTCCAAATAAGAAAAATCCTATTCCCACAACAAATCCTTGAATTAATCCAATTATCACTTGTCCATTAATAACTGATATGGTAATTCCTTTGGTATATTCAAATAATCTTTTTTCAACGTCTTTTGAAAAAGGAAGTAAACTTTTGATGTACAATATGAGTTTTTCTTGATCACGAAGAACAAAGAAAAAAGTAAAAAACACTACTAAAAGTTGTAAAAAAAGTGTTGGAAAATTCAAAATCAATTTGGATACTGAGGACATAAAAGAATTCAAGGCATTGGAGACAAAAGAACGTATTATTGTTCCCACTTCTGCTGAAAATTCATCTGAAGCAAAAATAGAAGGAAAAATAGTTTTGAGAGGGGTTACAAAATCCATCTGTTGAGTTTCTTGATAAATCTTAAATGATTGGTCTATAAATATCGGAGTTAAAAACCAAACAGGTAAAATAATTATTAAAATTAAGAAGACTGTGATTATTGAGGCAGATAAATTAGGGGATTTTAATTTTTTTAACAAAAATTTATATGTCGGAACAAAAAGAAATGCTAAAATAAGTGCAACAATAATTGAAAGAATTATTGGTTTAAGTAAAATAAAAGATAAAACTATAAGTAAGCCGAGAATAATTACTGTAACTATTTTTCTTAAATCAAGTTCATCCATCTTTTTATTTAAAGGGCGTCTAAATTTATAAAGGTTTGTGGTAGAAAAGTTTATAAGGAAAATTCGCGAAAGTAAATTATGAATTTTATGAAAAAAGTTTTTGATGGAAAAAAAGATGAATCTACCCATTTACAGTTTCAAAAGTTTAGTAAAGGTGAATTTAGATTTAGAGCAATAATTGAAGCTAAAAAATCTAAGGACAAATATACTATTAAGACTTCTGCTGAGTTTGCTAGAGAATTAGTTCGTGATGTTGCAGAACTTCTTGGAAATGAGAAAACTAATATTACTGGCGCAATTGTATCTACCTCTGATTTAACTGGAAAAATTGATTTTAAAGAGAAAAAACAATTTCAAGGTGTAAAGAGATATTTAATTGATAAAGAAATGTCTGGTAAAGAGATTATTGCTTTGCTTGATGAATTCCCCAAGACGTTTTTTGCTTTGACTTTTAATGCTGGTGAAACAAAGCTTAAGATTAAGCCAAAAGCTCCTAAGTCTGGAAAGCCTGGAAAAGGGGACGAAGCTCCAAAGGCTGATTTCTGCTCTTTGAAAACAACTGAAAAGGGATTGGGAGGAAGTTTTATCTTTGAAAAAGAAGACTTCAAGACTGCAAAGGTTAATCATACTTATTTCATTGAAAATATAATTGTGCCTGATGCATTGAAAAGTGAAGATGATTTTGCAAAAGTTCGTGAAATGTCAAATAGGGCTGGAAGAATTGTTCGTAATACTGAGATTGATGAAGTAAAAGCAACAAAAGAGACTGCGTTTGAAGCTTAAATTTCTTCTAAAGAAATCTTTAATCTATATTTACAACCCTCTGAATCAGAGTTCATATTTTTTAACATTTTCATCTTCATAGGAGATTCTTTATAATTTTCTGCCTGACATTTCTTCCTAGGATTTTTCAAATGATTTTCTAAAACCCCATAAAAATGTTCTTCTAAAAGAGTCATATTTCCAGTGGGGGATACTGCATCAATTAATAATTCTCTTCCTTTTTCCATATTCTTATATAACCTTACTTTTTTTAAAGATTTATGTAATAATTCTCGCCCGTAACCTTTATATACCAACTTTTTCTAAGTATTTTATCCAGGGTAAGAAAAAAATGAAAAGTCCGCTAATATTGATAAATGCCAACAAGAAAATCACCAAGAAAAGGAAGTTTGCAATTTTGGCCACGGAAAAGGGTCAATAAATTCATCCCTAGAGTGAACTGGGACGCCATTAATTCTGGAAAAAATATTCAAGGATTCATATGTTATAAAGCTGGAATGGCTTCTGCCTATGTTACTGATAATACTGATGATTCTATGACTAAAGGAAAGAAAATCGTTATTCCGGTGACAATTCTTGAGTGCCCTTCAATGAAGATTTTTTCTGTTAGATTCTACAAAAACAAAAAAGTTGCTAAAGAAGTTCTTGTAGGGGAATTAGACAAAGAATTAAAGAAAAAAGTAAAATTACCAAAAAAGAGTGTTGGAAAAGTTGAAGATGTTAAAACAGAGGATTATGATGATGTTAAGATTATAGTTTATTCACAAGTTAAGAAAACAGGTTTAAAGAAAAAGCCTGATTTGAGTGAAGTTGGACTTGTTGGAGATATGGAATCTAAAATGAATTATATTAAAGAACATTTGAATAAGGAAATCAATATTACTGATGTTTTTGAAAGCGGTGAATTAATTGATGTTCGTGGATTAACAAAAGGACAAGGTTTTTCAGGTCCTGTAAAAAGATTTGGAATTAAGTTAAAGGACCATAAATCCGAAAAAGGTCGAAGAAGGCCAGGTAGTCTTGGTCCGTGGCATCCAGCACGTGTTATTTTCCGTGTTCCAATGGCAGGTCAACTTGGAATGTTCACACGATCTGCATATAATAAGAAAATTATTGATATGGGTAAGGCAGAAGGTAAATTCAAGAATATCAAAAATTTCGGTGATGTTAAAACAGATTATCTTGTTGTTAAAGGTTCTGTTCAAGGTCCTGCAAAAAGGCAAATGATTGTTACTTCTCCTTTAAGAGAAACTAAACGAACTAAAAAAGAAAATTATGAATTGGTGGAATTAAGATAAAATGAAAACTAAAATTATAGACATAAACGGAAAAGAAAAAGCAAGTGTTGATTTGCCTAAATGTTTTTCTGCTGAAATAAGAGAAGACATTGTTGCTAAAGTTCTAGAAGCTAAAAAATCACAACAACCTTATGCTCCATCGCCTGTTGCAGGTAAACAACATTCTGCAAGTGGTAGACTAATTCATCGAAGACATGTTTGGAATAGTCAATATGGTCGTGGGATGTCAAGAGTTCCAAGAAAAACTATGACTCGAAAGGGTTCACAATTTAATTGGGTTGCTGCAGAGATTCCAAGTGTTCGTGGTGGGCGAAGAGCACATCCTCCAAAGATATTATCAATGATGAATAGTAAAAAAATAAACAAGAAAGAGATGTTAATTGCTTTATTATCTGCTATCACTGCGACTGCAAGCAAGAAAAATGTTGTAAAAAGATATGGAACTTTAGAAGATAAAAATGTTGGAGCTGTTCCATTTGTTGTTGAATCAAAAATAATCTCATTAAAAACAAAAGAATTTATTGCAAGTTTGAAAAAGATTCTTGGAACTGATTTGTTTGGATTAGCTTTGAAAAAGAAAAGTGTTCGTGCTGGCTGTGGAAAAAGAAGAGGAAGAAAATATAAATCAAATGCTGGAATGTTATTTGTTGTTGGAAATGAAGAAAAATTAAAGAGAGCTGGAATTGATACTGTTCATGTTAAAAATCTTGGAGTAACTGAATTAGCAAATGGTGGTGTTGGAAGATTAACTGTTTATACTGAAAATGCAATTAAGGATTTAGGAGGAAGATTAAAATGAATTCATTAAAACCAATAACAACTGAAAAAGCAGTCATGAT
>CAZWGF010000054.1:0-4214 GCA_964633605.1 Candidatus Woesearchaeota archaeon | reverse complement strand
TTTAAAGCCGCGATCGTATCAACTATTTTGAAGTCAATATCATTATCAAAACAGGTCACAAGAGCATTGGCTTGAACAATAAAAACAGTATTTTTACCTATTTTCTTTGTTTCAACGGGCAGGGAAAGCTCCAACCCTAAATCAAGAATCACCTGAGTTAAAAGGTCTTCTGGGGCGCGGTCTTCTTTGATGTTACTTTCTAAAAATACAAGTTGTTGCTGGTCTAATTTAACCGGATGATAAAACACATCCTTCATGTTA
The DNA here is from genome assembly GCA_964633605.1 of Candidatus Woesearchaeota archaeon. GTDB lineage: Archaea > Nanobdellota > Nanobdellia > Pacearchaeales > GW2011-AR1 > CAZWGF01. The sequence continues at coordinate 3,953 of CAZWGF010000054.1, read as the reverse complement.
CTTTCGTCGGTTTTGTAAACACGAAACCCGATATCAAGTTTACTCGCATCAACTGGCTCTTGACCAAGTTCTAATTGCTGATTTTTTACTTTGAGTTCTTCTACTATTTTCTTGCCCGCACGGCGAATACGTTCTTTGCCGATTTCGGCAATGGTTTTATAACCAGCTTTATAAGCTTCGCTACCTTCATCAGTCTTTTCAGGAAGCTGAACCATAATGAATTTACGATTGCCGCCATCTTCAGCATTGAGTTGCATAACTGCCTGTGCAGTGGTAGCGGAGCCAGAGAAGAAATCAAGAATAATATTATCTGATTTATCAGACATTATACGAAGAGAATCTACTACAGCATAAATTGATTTCGGATAGCTAAATATTTGCAATTCCCCAAAAAGCTCTTTCATATAATTTGTGCCATATGCAGTCGATGAATATTCTTTCTTATCCCACCAAGTATTTGGCAAGATTCCTTCATTGGGAATTCTGCCTTTCAAATAAACATGCCATTTGCCTTTCATGAATCTTGGTTTGAGATCGGCTATTTTCTTACTTAGCCTATCTACCGCCCATCTCCATCTTCTATCTTTCCCATCATCATCTATTGGATACACTGTGTTCTCGTTATCCAATGGTTGCTCATCTAATATCCATTCGTTTGCTTCATTCTTCCATGTCATTTTTGGTATTCTTAATGTTTTGGGAGAAACAAATATGGGATAATACATCTTAGGCGATTCTGCTTTCTTGCTTCCTGGTTTTCTGAAATTCACCCATTCAAATGCACTAGTTTCATCTTTTTCATTATATCTATCAATTTGTTTTTCATTTCTAGAGAGTCGACTGACCATTGAATTATTAGATTTAGCATAAAGCAGCGAATATTCATGTGTGATCGAAATCCCCTTTGAAGTAGATCTTCCTGCAGGATTATTTCTTACAGCAATTATTCCAATCCTGTTCTCTTCACCAAATATTTCATCAGAAATCAAGATTAAACTGTGTAATTCATTATGATCAATGGTAATTGTAATAAAACCGTCATCTTTTAATAAATCTCTAGCAACTATCAGCCTCTCATACATCATAGAGAGCCAATCAGAATGAAATCTGCCATTGCTATCAGTATTTCTAAAAAGTATTCCTCCTTCTTCGTCAACCGCTCCAGCTTCTGTATCATAATCGAATTCCCCTTTACTAAAATCATTACGATAGATCATTGCGGTTCCCGTATTATATGGTGGATCGATATAGATCATCTTCACTTTACCAAGATAACTCTCCTGCAAAATTTTTAACACTTCAAAGTTATCACCTTCGATATAAAGGTTTTCCGTAGTATTAAAATTGACACTTTCTTTCCCGCATGGTCTTAATGTTTTGGTTATCGGTGTGTTAGCTTTCAAAAGCGATGCCTTTTTCCCGGGCCAGTCCAATCGGTAGCGCTCGTCATCGCCTTCTACAAGGTTATTAGACAGCGCCTGTTTAAGAAGGTCAAAATCAACGGCTTTTTTGATATTACCATTTTCATCTTTTGTTTCGGTAATTACACTGGGAAATAAAGAGGCGATCCACTCGATATTCTTATCCGTTAAATCCGGGGTCTGCATTTTCAATTTGTCCATTTTTATAACTCCTCTTTGATCTTCTTAAGACAACTTTTTCTTTCCAGCAATATTTTGTTCAGTTCAACTTTACGGTTAAACTGTTTTTCTTTTGATATTTTGTTCTCTAAAGCACTTATCTCGTTTTCTATTGACTTGATCTTATTGTCAGTATCTATGATTTCATTAAAATTGCTTTCTGTTTGCGCAACACTTGTGATAAAAGTCTTGATAATTTTCTGATAGACCTTTTCAAGATCAATCCCAGTAAAATCAAAGCTCTTATCCTCATTCCAGTCAGAAAAGTAATAGCTTTCGACGCTATTCTCTTTTAATGTGATTGCAAAAGCCTCATTTTCTTTATAAATAAAGCGGTACAGTATCTGATAGGGAATCGCTTTATCAATGACCCTCAAAACATTTTTAGGGATCACCTGCTCTTTAAGTTCTATTTCAAATATCTGTATCTCGGTAACCTTAGCTGTTTTTGTAATACCGACCGTACTTTCAGCCAGTTTATATTTCCAAATTATTTTTTGTATTTTATCTATAAACTCTTTCTGTAACTTCGCGCTTAAAACCGTCTTTTCATGGAACTTGTTCTTTGCAATAAATTTATTTACAAAAGCGGCTTTTGGTAATTTAAAGTTATCCTTCACCATTACTTTATCACCACAAAAGTAAGAAGCTCAAAATCTTCCAGACCCTTTATATTGTTCATTAGCGCGGTTGTGCCTCCTGCTGTAAAAAGGCTGTCAACGTCGCTCTCGTCCTTCACATGAAGCACGGATTCGATGGATTTATTTAATAATTCTGAATACTTAACCATATTCTTTCCATCGTCAGTCTCATCATTAAATAATTCATATACATCTTTTATGGCCTCACTATTGCCTTTACAAAGTGAACGAAGAATATCAAGTGTATTTTTTACATTCAGATGATTTGATGCGACTTTGCCATCTCTCGTTATATACACCAGATAAAACGGGTGTAACTGGTTGGTTTTATCAATATTGATCGCGTTATTGATATTCTTTAAGACAAAAATAACCCCTTCATCAATCCCTCGTTCAGTGTCCTTCTTGCAAACTGCGTGCATTCCATTTGCAACACTTGCAAGGCTTCCATTCTGCTTAATGTAGTTCACTAAATCCATGCGAAAGTCGTTTAATCCTAAGTCGGTTATTGAAACCCCCGAACCCATATCTTCAATATCAACAACCTCTTCCTGCAATTTCTCCAGCTGCTTCTTTCTGAACAGTAAATCCGACGATTTGTTGGTAAGAACATTATCTTCACCGGTTGCTGTTGCATCAACCATAAACATCTTGCTTTCAACTCTGTTTTTCAGGTTAATATAGTCATCAAGGGATAATTGAGGCCAGAAATTAATAAGCTGAATATCTTTGTTAGTCGATCCTATCCTATCAATACGCCCAAACCGTTGAATAATACGAACGGGATTCCAGTGTATGTCATAATTAATAAGCGTGTCGCAATCTTGTAAATTTTGGCCCTCGGAAATACAATCCGTAGCAATTAAAACATCTATCTCAGGAGCAGCTTTATTCCTCCGTTCTTTGGACCGGGGTGAAAAATTGATCAAAATATTATTGAAGTTGTTATTTAATTTCAAGGTTGTCTGATTTTCATCTGATCCGGTTAGTTTCGCGGTTTCCAGATTAAGCGTTTTATTGTAATCGGCAACATTCTCATACAAATAATTCACCGTGTCCGCAAAAGCACTGAATATCAGAATTTTCCGATTTCCTGGATTTACAGGGGATCCTATTTTGTTTTTAATAAATGTCTTCAAATCTCTAAGCTTTGTATCGTGCTCAGGTATTACCTTTTCCATCTCCGTAAATATTGCTTTGGCAATAAGAACATCAGTCTCCAAGTCCTGTTTCCATCCGGAAGTGTTCATATCCTCAAGATTGACTTTTACTTTGCCGCCAACACTAAATTCATCATTCAACCAGTCATCGCTGTTAGCATCCAGATTAATGTCATTAAACTGAGTAGATTCGACTGAAGTTTGAACGCCGGTCTTTTCAAACGCTTCGATTTTATCAATGATCCGCTCAATCTCTTTTATGAATTTACCGAGGGTGATCCTGAATGAATCAACTGAGCTCTCCAATCTTTTAAGGAAATTTACTCTCATAAGAGTTTGGAGGTTTCTTTCCCTATGAACCTGTTTGAAACTTACCTTCTCATTGACGTTCGTATCATAGATATCGCTGTAGAATTGCCGTTTATTGTCCAGTATGTACTCAGTGGGTGAGTATATAGACATTGATAATTTCGAGAGTTCCTTATAGAGTTCTGATATTTCAATAAATCCTT
>CAZWGF010000053.1:0-4242 GCA_964633605.1 Candidatus Woesearchaeota archaeon | reverse complement strand
CTCCTCGACCATCAGGTAATAATTCTAGAGGATGCCATTCCTTAACTCCTAATTGACTAACAAAATTTCCGATTTGATAAAGGTATTTATAATTCACCTTTGAAACAACGGTATTAACTATCAACTCAATATTAGTTTTAGAGATATTTTTAATTCCTTGGATAGATTGATTAAATGAACCTGGTGTCCTAGTGATTACATCATGTAAGGATTTATTATGACCATACAGAGAAACACTTATAACCTTAAATCCAGCTTGAGCTACTTTTTGAGTATATTCTTGATAAGAAAAAAGTCTAGCATTAGAAGTTAATCTAATATCTTTAAAACCAGTCTTCTTAGCATAAGTAATTAAATTTAAAAAATCAGGCCTGATCGAAACTTCTCCGCCAATTAACTCTAAAATTCTAAATCCTTTTTTATATCCTTGATTAATTTTTTTAAACAATTCTTCAGTCGAACTATTAAAATTACGATCAGCTACATTAGAACAAAAAACACAATTATTATTACAAGAAAAACCAGTTAATAGTAAAAGAACATTTTGATTAAGTTGTTCTTTTTCCCTTGGAATTGGTTTTAGCTCATCTAATCCATATAATTCAACATAAGTTCGCCAAATACCTCCACATTTATCATAATATAGACAGTCCTTACATTGTGATGATTTTATCTTTGTCTTCTGATGGAAGTCTTTAGTAGCTAATTGATATTGTTCATCCTGAGTCGCATCAATCAAACCAACATTATTTGGTTGGTCTAACTCCTGTTGATCCAACAAAAGATCTTCATAACCTTTTAAAAAACATAAGGGAATAGTACCACAAGTAGTAATAGAAAAATTTATCTGGTAATTCTTACATAGTTTTAAAGCTTTTTGAAAATATGGTTCTACTTTAGAAAGCTGTGGAAAAATTTCCTTATTTTTTAAAGCTGCTCCAGCCGGATAAATATATGAAAAAGTAATATTTCTTACTTGCGAAAATTTATTATGAATAAAATTTACAAATTCAGGTAACCCTTTGTAATTAAATTTAGTAATAATATAATAGATAGAAACATTAGTGCATCCATTTTTAATCAAGTTTTCTATTCCTTTAATAGTTTTACCAAAAGTATTTTTATGATTAACTAATTTTTCTGAAATATCTTTTTTATGTGAATGAAGCGAGATAGAAAAAGATAAACTGAAATTTTTAGTGTTTTTAATTGATAATAAATCCTTAACTAATTTATTTTTCGAAAACAAAACGCCATTAGTTAGAATATTAACTGTTAAATATTTTTCTTTTTTTGCTAACTTAATTAAATCAACTAAATCATCTCTTAGGGTTGGCTCGCCACCGTCAAAAAATATTTCTTGATACCCTTCTCTCTTTTTTTCTAAAATTATCTTTTTAGCTTCTTTAGTGTTAATAAAACCAATTTTTTTTTCATCTCCACCGCGCACACAAAAAAGACAATTTTCATTGCATTCATCTAAGCTAGCAAAATATAATCTTTTTTTCATTTTTTAACAGGTTTAAATTCTTCCCAGCCAAATAATTCAGGATATTCTTTCCAGGGTCCTTCACAAACTTTGTTATATTTACATTTTTTACAATTTGGACCTTTGGCCTTAGCTTTATATTTACGATATTTAGAATAATTCTCAATTTTAAAATCAGTATCAAAAACCATTGATTTAGGAATTATCTTTTCAGCAATACAGTCTTCATACCCCTCCATTAAACAGTATGGAATTGCTTCAGTATTTACTCTTTTATTAGCTTTTAAACCAATTTCTAGTCCATCTTTAACATAAGACATAATCTGACTTTTTTTGGGAACAATCCAATCTCTGTTTTCCCACGCTCTCCCGCCTAAATGGATAAAAGCAAATTGAAATTGATCAACACCTAAACTAACCAAAAGTTTCGCTATTTTAGGAAGATGCTTATAATTCTTAGTAGTGATGACTGTATTAGTTAAAACATATTGATTCAATTTTTTAAGATTTTTAACTCCTTGAATGGTTTGATCAAAACTCCCCTTGGAATTAGTTAAAAAATCATGAATTTTAGCATTGGGTCCATGAATAGCTGGTGAAAATTGAGTTGCTCCAGATTGAATAACATTGACACAAAAATCTTTATAAGCAAACATTCTTCCATTGGTCTGAATTTGAATTTCTTTAAATCCCAAATCTTTAGCAGATTGAACTAACTCTAAAAGATCTGGATGCAAACATGGTTCCCCACCAGTAAAAACAACTTCTTTTTTGCCTTTTTTAAAGGCATACTTAAGAAATGTTACTACTTCTTTTTTAGGCTTAAATCCATAAAAATCTCTTTTATCTCCTTGAACACAGAAAAGACAACGATTATTACAACTAAACCCTATTTTTATATCTACTCTTTCCATAATAATTTATTGCTGTTAATTCTTTATGCCCATAAATATCATGATACCCCTTCCAGATACCATCGCATTCTCTATTTAAAACGCATTGACTACAAATTTTTGGTTTTATCTTCAAAGATTTAATTTCTTTTGTTAAGCTAACTTCTTTTCTTGTTTCAGAATCCATATAACTATTCTTCTTATCTTCAGCTTTCACCAAAATTTCGTTATATTTAATCATTAAACAAGCTGGGATATTTTGTATTTTTATTCGAAAAGAATAATTATTTTCTAATGCTTCTGTTAGACAAGGAACAACCTCAGACATTTTTGGTATTATCTCGGGATTCTTTAGAGCACTTCCTATCGGATTAAGAAAGGAAATAAATGATAAAAAAATATTAAATTGGGAAATAAACTTTAAATAATCTTTTATATTTTTAAAATTTAATTTATTAATAACAAAATTTGTATTAACTATTACTTCTGGATACTTATTAACTTTTTTAATTCCTTCTATCGCTTGATCAAAGCTACCATGGGATTGAGTTAATTTATCATGAATAATATTATTATGGCCATGGATAAAGAATAATACCCGATTAAGACCCGCCTTAATAATAGCGTCAGTAAAATTATTAAAGGAAAACATTCGACCGTTAGTTTCAAAAGATATTTCTTGATAACCTATGCTTTTCGATTTTTTAACTATATCAACAATATCATCTCTCATGGTCACTTCTCCACCTATAAATTCAACGGCCCGACATCCTTTTTGATATCCTTTTTCAATGTCGTCAACAATATCAATATAAGATCTATTATACTTCCTATCAGCATCTCCAATACTACAAAATAAACAATTATTATTACACTGGTACCCTACAACTATAATCGTTTTCCTTCTTTTGTTTTTCATATTTTAGCCAAAGGATCCAATACTTTATAATCTCCATTAATTATTTTGGCTGCCTGGCGACTCCCACCTCGACATTTAAAAGCAAAAGAACAGTTTTGACATTCTTTAGGCAAAAATTCTAAATTTCTCATCTTTTTCATAAATGGATGATTCCATGCTTTTAAAATATCTAAAGGAGAACCAAGATTTTTATCTAAAAAATAATGGGGCTTAACAAAGCCACGCGGATCAATTACTAACCTATTATGACCATCATCATATAAAGCGCCTTTGCTAACGCTGTTAATTTTATTTAAATCTTTAATACTACAAAATGGAATCGCGTTAGCAATAAAAACTGGCTTATCTATTTCTTTTCTTAAATCAATTAATTTATCTACTAAAACATTTATTAATTGAGAACTAAGTTTATCTTTTTCATAAATAGGAATGGGTCGATATAATTCACATTCATCTAGGGGCAGTTTAAAAATAAATTGAGCAAGTTTATCAAAATTAATAATATTTTCTTCAATAGCAACCGTTCCAGCTCTGACTACAGGAATTTTTGCTTTTTTTAATAATTTAATTGCCTTTATTTTCTTTTTCAATGAGTCTTTATACCCTGTAATTTTTTCTTCTTTTTTATTATTATAACTCTCAATTGGAATCAAAATATCGTCCACTACTCCTTTAAGTTTTTTAACTTTTTTTTGATCAATCAAAGAAGCATTAGTATTCAACCTTACTTCCAATCCTTTCTCTTTGGCATATTTTAATAAGGAAAAAATATCCTTCCTTAATAAGGGCTCGCCACCTGTAACTTTAACTATTTTAATTCCTGCTTGATCAATGCTGTCAATAACTTTTTTAAAGTAACCGGTACTTACTTCTTTAATCTTCCTTGCGATTTTAGCAAAAGAAACCTCATTAAAACAAAATTGACAATTAAAATTACATTT
>CAZWGF010000052.1:0-4302 GCA_964633605.1 Candidatus Woesearchaeota archaeon | reverse complement strand
GAATTTAATATTAATTCTCCTAAACAATTAGCTGAAGTTTTATTTGAAAAACTACTACTAAAACCAAAAAGTAATAAAAAAACTTCTACAGGGAAACGGTCAACAAAAGAATCAGAATTAAAAAAAATGATTGAATTACATCCGATTGTGGAAGAAATTCTGAAGTATCGGGAGTTACAGAAACTTCTTTCCACCTATATAGACAGTTTACCTAAGTTAGTAGGGAAGGATAATCGCATTCATGCGACCTTTTTACAAGCGGGTACAACAACAGGAAGATTATCATCTAATAATCCTAATATGCAAAATATTCCGACTAGGACGGAACAAGGAAGAAAAATAAGAGGAGCTTTTGAAGCTCAGGAAGGTTTTGATTTAGTTGCTTTTGACTATTCTCAAGTGGAATTAAGAGCGGTGGCGATGTTATCAGGAGATAAAAATTTAATTGAAATTTTTAAGAAAGGTGATGATGTCCACTCAGCGGTGGCCTCTAAAATTTTTGGGGTACCAATAGAAAAAGTTAATAGTGGGATGAGGCGAAAAGCTAAGATTGTGAATTTTGGAATGATTTATGGAATGGGGGTTAATTCTTTAAGACAAAATATGGAAGATGCTTCTAACGGAATTGAGAAGATAACAAGAAAAGAAGCTCAGGAATTTTATAATCAGTATTTTGAGACTTTCAAGACGGTGGCTAGTTATTTAGAGAGGGTTAAGAAACAAGCATTGAAAAATGGTTACACAAAGACTTATTTTGGTAGGTTGAGATATTTTGAAGGCATAAAGTCCAAAATACCTTTTATCCGTGCTATGGCGGAGAGGATGGCTATTAATGCTCCTGTACAAGGAACTAGTGCTGATATTCTTAAGATAGCGATGGTAGGGATAGATAAATATCTTATTCAAAATAAGTTAGAAGAAAAAGTTAGAATGCTTTTACAAGTTCATGATGAGTTGATTTTTGAAATAAAAAAAGACATTGAAGAAAAACATATTTTAGAAATTAAAAAAATAATGGAAACTGTTTTGCCAGTTGAAAAAACTAAAGGGATTATTTTTGAAGTAAATATTAAAAAAGGAAATAATTGGAATAATTTAAAGGAAGTAATATGATTTATTTTTTATATGGAGATGATACAAGAAAATCAAGAGAAAAATTAAAATTTCTTTTGAAATCATTATTTTCTAAAAAACCAAATGCTGGTTTTTTTAAGTTGGATATTGATAATTTTAGTGAAGTAAAGTTAGATGAATTTATAAAGAGTCGCGGTTTATTTGAAGAAAAATATATTGTGCAATTAGATTCTTTATTTGAAGATAAAGAGTTTTCAAAACTTTTAGTAAGTAAGTTGGAGGACCTACAAAAATCGGAAAATATTTTTATCTGTATTGAAACTAAAATTTTAAAACCAGTTTTGAAAAAGATAGAAAAATATGCGACACGAATTCAGGAATTTTCTGTAAAAAATAATAAAGGGAGAGTTTTTGCAACAGAAAATGGTAGTTTTGATACTAGTGATTTTAATATTTTTGACTTAGCTACTTGTTTTGGAAATAGAAATAAAAAAGATTTATGGGTTTTATATCAAAAAACGAAAATTAAAAATATACCACCGGAAGAAGTGAGTGGAATTATCTTTTGGCAGTTGAAAGTAATGTTCCAAGTGTTGGGTTCTCAAAATGCAAGTCAATCCGGGTTAAAACCTTTTGTTTTTAATAAGGCTAAAGGTTATTTAAAAAATTATTCTGAAAAAGAATTAAAAAAAATGAGTTCAGATTTAGTTTCAATTTATCATGAGGCGAGAAGAGGGGGGTTGGAATTTGATTTAGCCTTAGAAAAGTTTATTTTGGATCTTTATATATAATCATTTTAATATGAAAGAAATTTTAATTTTAGTTGATGATCGTGGTTTTTTCTATTCGTCTACTCAAGAAAGAGGATCTAGTATGAATGTAATGAAAGTGAAAGGAAATTTAGAAAAATCAGGGTATTTGGTTTCTATTAAAGGTTTTTATGAAATAGATTTTAATAATGAATATAAAGATAAAATTGTATTATATCAATCTACTGAAGATCCTGATTTGAGATATAAAAGTTATATAGAAGATGTTTTGTTGGGTTTAAAAAATTGTGGAGCAATTTTAATTCCAGATTTTGAAAAATTTAGAGCTCACCATAATAAAAACTTTATGGAAATTTTAAGAGATATAAAAAGGATTAACAAAGAAAGTAACATCTACACTAAAAGGTATGGAACATTGGAGGAATTTTTAAAAGATTCAAAACAAATAATTTTTCCTGCTGTGATAAAACCGAGTTTAGGTTCTCAAAGCAAAAATATTTATAAAGTTGATAACTTAAAAGATGCTATAAAGAAAATCAAACAGATTTCCAGGACTTTTACTTTTACTAATACGAAAAGGGCTATACAAAATTTGTTTGATGGGGAAGGATATAAACCAATTTCTAATTTTCGGAATAAATTTATTGTTCAAAATTATATATCGGGTTTAGCAGGGGATTATAAAGTTCTTATTTATGGAGAAAAAGTATATGTTCTTGAAAGAGAAAACAGAAAGAATGATTTTCGAGCTAGTGGAAGTGGTTTATTTTCTTTTCCAAAAGAATTACCTAGTGGTTTATTAGATTACTCATTAGATATATTTAACAGATTTAAAACCCCATTTATCTCTATGGATATTGCTGTAAAAAATAATCAGTTTTATTTAATAGAGTTTCAATTTGTAAGTTTTGGGCAATATACTTTAGAAAAATCTAATTTTTATTTTGAAAAAATTAATAATTATTGGTGTAAAATAGACACTAAATCAAATTTGGAAAAAACCTTTGCAATGGCAATTGATAGGTATATTAAACTTTACCTAAAGCGGGATATATAGTATAGTTGTTTCAGTAAATCTTGTTCCTTGTTAAAAAACTTTAGAAAGGAGGTGTTTTGCATGACTCTTAAAAAAATCGTTGTAATTCGGCATGCTCAATCTCAAGAAGATATTAACCCTAATTTGAATGGAGAGTTAGAAGATTATCAAATATCGATTACAAAAGAAGGGAAACATCAGATAGATAATATAATTGATAAAATTCAAATTATTCTTTCCCCATTTGAATCTGTAAAAGTTTATTCATCACCATCAAATAGAGCTTTGCAAACAACTTCTGTTATTTGTTCGCAACTTGATTTGGACAAATCAATAACTACTGTTGAACCTAGAATAAGAAATTTGAATTGGGGAAATACAACTTCCATAAATGTTAAAGAAATTGAGAGAGAAAGGTATAAGAAAGGAGTTTTGTATTATCAATTTCCTGGTGGGGATGATTCATCAATTTTTATTAAAAATATCGGTAATTTTGTAAACGAATTACTTACCGTGGGAAAACAAAAAGATTTTTCCAATAGTGTTGTTATTATCACCCACGGGTTTGCATTAAGGATTATCGCAAAATTTTTACTTAAAATGAGTGATGACGATTTTCGTTGGATTAAAAATCCACCAAATTGTTATATCGCAAATTTTCAGATTGATAATTTCAGGAATATAACCATAGATAAACCCCTTTCTTGTAGAAGTCCTTTTTAGAATCTGCATGCTTTGTCAAAGTGTGCAGATTTTTCTTTTGTAGAGTATAATAAATTATAATGGAATACTTAAAAATACTAAAAGATGAGGATATATTTGAAAATCCTGAACACCAAACTCCTAATTCTTATAAAGATAGGCAAACTGTTAAAATAATTGTTAAAAACGACAAAAATGAAATTGCTTTAATTACTAACCCAATTCACAATTTTTTCTTGTTACCGGGAGGAGGAGCTGAAAGCACTGATTTAGAAAAGGAAGCAAAAAGGGAAGTTTTGGAGGAAACGAATTATCATACTGAAATAATAAAAGAAGTCGGAAAAATAGAAGAGTTTAGAAATAGAAATGCTAAACATTATATAACAACTTGTTTTCTATCTAAAACTTTAAAAGAAAATAGCGAGGATTTGCGAACAGAAGAAGAAAAGAAAAATGGTTTGGTTGTTCAGTGGTTTGAATATAATAAAGCTTTAGATATATTACAAAAACAAACTGAAAAAGTTAAAAGCGGAGAAGTAAAATTTTACAACACCGCTTTCAACATAATCAGAGACCACCTTTTTCTAACTTTAACAAAACCTTAATGCTATTGTGTTAGTATTATTGCATTAGAGTTAAATTATTTTTGTTTCGGTGGCAAAGAGCTACGACCGTCAGCTTAAAAGCCATGAAAGCTCCTAAACGTCGCTTTCATCTCCA
>CAZWGF010000051.1:1957-4625 GCA_964633605.1 Candidatus Woesearchaeota archaeon | reverse complement strand
CAACAGGATCAACAATATAATCAAACTCCACACTTCCGATAACTTTCAAATCAAATATTTCATGACTTCCAGAAAGATTTGCCAAATAAAGTTTGTAATATTTTTCTTCTGAAACATTTTCAAAAGTCATGATTAACTCATCTTCTCCTGCAACATAAACTTCAACCTTAGAATCACTATCTGATTTTGCATAAAGAGTAATATCTTTTGTGCTATCCAAAGCTTGTTCAAAAGTAACTCTCACATATTCCCCATTATTAATAACTGGACTATAATTTCCATCTTGTTCCTTAACAGCATCATAAATATCTTCAATCAAAGTTCTATTTGCATCAAGATGTTCTGCCTTTGTAATTCTAATTATTAATTCATAACTTTGATTACTCAAACTAGGAACAATCCATTCAATATAATCAATTAAACCATTTTCATTTTCATCATATTTAGAAGTTGTAACTTCAACTCTTGTATCATTAACTAACCAATATAATGTAATTGCTTCTGCAACAACTTCTTCTTCAAGCTCTGTATAAGCTAAAATATTTTCATAATGAGTTTCAGAAGAAATAATAATATTCTTACCTAAACTAGTATTTGTTTCAATTGCAATTGGTCCAGGGGTCTCATATTCAATTTCAAATTCAGTTGCATTTTCATCAATAAAAACTTCTTTTACTTCTTCTTTTTCTTCAACTTCAACAACATTTCCAGTTAACCTGCTAAAAATATTCTTAAAAAATTCTCCAAACTCAAAACCATTTCCTTCAGAAATAACTTCTCCAGTAATTGAAATTCTTCCCTCTAAATCACCTACTTCAACTTCTTCTGCTTCCTCTTCAACAATCTTAAAAAAAGTAATGTTTTCTGCTTCCTTTGGAATTTCTACAATAACATCAGCAACATCGTCAACATTAATTTTCTTTTTCCATTTTACAGGCCTATTCAAAACAGCACCATACTGAATTGTTTCAATGGTCAAATTATTTTCAGTAACATTTTCCATAATTGTTTCATTTACAATTACAATTTCTTTGCTCTCGTTAGGGAGTACACCATCTGGTGCTGTCTCATTTGTAATAGTTATATTTTCGCCAATCTCTGGAAGCTCACCAATTCCAGATGCATTAAATATACTTTCCCTTTCTAAAGCAAAAGTTTCATTACTCTCTATATCTTCCTCAGTAATATTAGATTCAACTGTTTCATTACTCTCTGATTCTTCAACAACATCTGATGCTGTTTCTTCTTCCTCTACTTCTGTTTCATTACTCTCTGGTTCATCTTCATCTCCTCCAAAAAGTTCAGCAATCCCAGACGAAGCTAACAACCCTTCTTTTTCAGGAATAATACTTTTCCCAACACCAACTATAGAAGTTTCTTCCTTGCCCTCTTCTTCTAGACCTACTTGGTCAGAGGGTACACCTTCAGGTGCCTCCTCTTGTTCAACATCTTCTATTTCTTCTTCTTCAATATCCTCTACTTCTTCAATACTATAACCCGTAAACAAAGGAGAAATACCTTTTATTGCAGAAGTAACAACATTTTCTTCAAGATTAATTTTTTGAGCAGGATACAAAAGAGTGAATGCAAATAAAGCAATCAAAGTAACTGAAAGAAAAAGAAAAACAAATGAGTTAACCTGCGGATTTTTTTCTTGCTTAGGAGGGGAAGTTCCCATATACCTTGTCTTGGTCACTCCATTAACCCTATAATTCTTATAATAATAGGGACCAAACGTCTTACCACCTTTTTTAATATATTTCTTATGCACCATCTTTTAATGACTAAGTTAACCTTACAAATAATTAAGAAAAAACCCTATATAAAGATTATTGAAAAAGTTAACCTGCATTTTTTTGAGGGTTAACTACAAAAGTTCACTCAAGATCTTAGCCCCAAGCATAACAGTAATTTCTCCACCTTCTTTTTCAGGATTAATCTCTACCAAATCAACTGCTCTTAGGTTCTTTATTTTGTTAACCCGCTGAATTAAATACAAAAATTGTCTACTTGTTAAACCTCCAGGTACAGGATAACCTGTAGCAGGAGCATATGCAGGATCAATTACATCGACGTCAATTGAAACATAAAGCTCTTTTCCATTTGAAAACTCCATGATCACATCACAAGTATCTTCTATATTATCCAAGAATTGATTTGCACTAATAACTCTAATGTTTTTTTCCTTCAAAAAGTCATCTTCATCTTTCCAATTATTTCTAACTCCCACCAAAAGAATATTTTCAGCAGGAAATCCATCTTCAATCAATTTTCTTAACCACTCTTCATGGGTTGGTTCTTTCATTGGAGCCATACAATCTGCATGAGCATCAAAAACAATTAAACAAGGTTCTTTTCCAGAGTTTTGACAATGATCAAAAAAACCACGAGTCAAAGAATAACTAACAGAATGATCTCCTCCCAAATAAATAGTTTTAGAATTTTCCTGAAACATGTCAAAAGAATTTTTATAAATTAATTCATTGGTTACTTCAAGATTTCCATTATCCAAATGAATCTCTTCTAAATCCAACTTTGAAACATCAATAACTTTTCCTTGTTCATTACTATGGATTTCATGCAAAGCTTTCAAAATTGCATTTCCTGCTTTCTCACAACCATTTGTTTTCCCAAGACCATTAATCCCAGGAACCTTTACTACTTGCAT
>CAZWGF010000051.1:0-1857 GCA_964633605.1 Candidatus Woesearchaeota archaeon | reverse complement strand
GCAAAAAAACTATACTTCTTTATCTTTGCTAAATCTTTAACATCTTTTAACTTGACAGATTTAATATTTTTTTCAAACTCATAAAACTTTTTAGCATTCCCATCTATTTCGGCAGCAAGCAAACCAACCATTTGAGACTGAGAATCCTCCATTGAAATATAATAATTACCAATTAATTGCTCTTTAATCTCATTCACTTCTTTTTCAGTCAACTCTTTTGCAACTTTTTTAAATTCTTCAAGAATAATCTTCTTAACAGGTCCAACATTTTTTTTAGTTGTTCCCACATAAATTATATTATGAGCAAAATCCTTATTTATATCGCAATCTCCCTTAACAGCATAGGCCATATTTCTTTTTTCCCGAATTTCACTAAAAAGCCTAGAAGACATTCCTCCAGCCATAAGAGTATTCAAAACCTCTGCAGCATAACTTTTCTTATTATTTGCTAAAGGAACATGATATGCAAACACCAAATTAGCTTGATCTATTCCTTTCCGAGATTCAATTTTAGATTTATTCATTGGTTTAATTTTAAACTTTGAAACCTTTCCTTTTTTATTCCCAAAAGTTTTTTCAACAAATTTTACAAGTTTATCAAAATCAGCATTTCCAACAACAGCCAAAATCATATTATTGGGTTGATAAATTTCTTCAAATTTTTTAGTTATTTTCTTTTTATCAATAGCATTCATTGTTTTTTCAGTTCCAATCAAATCCGTTCCAAAAGGCTTCCCATATAAAGATTCATGAATCTTATCATAAACATGAACTCTAGGCATATCTCTCCTCATTTTAATTTCTTCAAAAATAACTTTCCTCTCTTTCTCTAATTCTTTTTCATCAAACAAAGGATTCTTCACCATATCACTCAAAACATCAAGAGCAACACGAATATGTTTGCTTGGCATTTTACACCAATAGGCAGTAATTTCCTCAGAAGTAAACCCATTCAATTCCCCACCATTTCTTTCAATCTCCTCTGCAATCTTTTTGCAATTTCTAGTAGGAGTTCCCTTGTAAAGCATATGTTCAATATAATGAGAAATTCCCTTTTCATTTTCTGCCTCATTGATTCCACCATTTCTAACTGCAAATGCAACACTAACTACTGGAACATCTCTTTTTTCCAAAATTACAGTCATTCCGTTTTTCAAAACTTTTCTAAAAAATTTAGGTTTCATTCAAAATAATAAATCGTCTTGCTATATAAATTTGATGCTAAAATTATGCCAGTCTAGAAATAATTTGAGCTGCTCCAATAACCACAACAACCACAATTACCCAAACCCACCATTTTTTCCAAAAAGGTTTTTTCTCTACAGTTGGTTGTAACCGTTCCATGTCTGGCTGCACATCATGTGGAGTCGCTTCTGTTTCCACATCCACAGTCTCTTTCTTAACAACATCTTTTTTTTGTTCTAATTTTTGTTCTACCATACAAACTAAAAGAAATTATGGATTATAAAGTTATCTTTGTTTCTCAAAACAAATATATCTTTCTCCACCAATCTCAAAATCATCTAAAACATTAAATTTATCTTCAATAAAATTGGTTAACCATTTCCTTTGTGCAAGAAACTTTTTTCTATTTACTAAACTTCGTGTTGCAAAACTTATAACAACTTTATCCACAATCGGAACAAATTCCAAAAGCAATTTCTTAGAATAATTTCTCTCCAACATTTCCAAGGAATCAAAAACCTTAAATAAAAACACAATTCTTGGTTTTACGCCGTTAGGTGATGTTTTCTCAATTATTTTCCTTATTTTATCTAATTCAAACAAACTTTCATGTATGGCTTTTGCAGAAATTTTATTTTTTTTAAAATAATTATCCATAACCATTGCCAATTG
>CAZWGF010000050.1:0-4633 GCA_964633605.1 Candidatus Woesearchaeota archaeon | reverse complement strand
TTAATCAAAACTTTCAATAATCTTTTTCCTTAATTTCCAATGAGGATGATAAACACAATCATTATTTCCTTTATCTTTATAATATTTTATTATAGAATCATTAAAATTTTTAACTCCCATGTTTTTTACAGCATTGACATCACAAATAGTTTCATCAAGATAATTAATTAAAATGAAAATTATTAACAACAAAAAATCTACCATAACTAAAAAAGAAAAATAAATTGGATCCAATACCTTGGAAATAGGATAAAAGTAACTAGAGAAGACAGTTAATAGAAATATGCTAAAAAATATTAGGATAAATGCTAATGAAATTGAAATTACTCCCAAAATAACATTAAATTTTTCAGAATGTTGTTTTTCATGATAATAAATAGTTTTTTTAGAGTCTTCTTTTAATCTCTCAAATTCTTGATTAACTAAAATTTTCCCCCAAATATTTTTAGCTATATGTTTTTGTTTTTCGTTAATTTCATATTCATAAAACATTCCATCATTAAGTTTAATTTTTCCTTTTGGAAAATTTTTTTTCCTCATACCTTCCTCAACCTAACTTCCCCATCCTTCCCCACTGCCTCCAATTCATCACTCAAACTATATTTCCTTTTCAATTCCTTACAAATCATCTCATCCTTCCGACCATGACACTCAACTCTCCGATATTTATGGGGATAATCCTCCATTGGCTCAGGCAAACACAAGGCTCGACAATAATGCCCAGCTCCATCCACAACTATATTCTCACATTTATCTTCTAACTCAACAAATCTTCTATCCATTCTTCACCAACCGAACTTCCCCCTTCTTCGCCACTGCCATTTATTCAAAAATTCCTTTAAACCAATTTAATATTTTACCAATTATTCCTTTACTATCTTGTTCTGGAGGATTCGAAATCACTTCTCCAGTTATTATGGTGGATTTTATTTCTTCCTTTTGTTTTGCATTTATTTCTTTAACTTGTTCTTTTAGAGATTCTATTTCTTGTTTTAATTCTACCATTTCTTGATTTTGATCTACACAAACATAATTTTTACATAGATTAGTTGAGCATTCATAATTTTGAGAGCAAGGAGCCCCAATCACAAATAGATTAACAAATTGATCACTAACTGGATATTTGGCCCCCTGGGCATTAAATTTGAATGCATTATCTGCACAAAATTTCCCTCGATTCACATACCCGTAAGGATAACATTTGCCCTCCTCAAAACACCCTTCATTATAACAAGCTTTTTCATATTGATTAACTGAATTTGTAACAATTACATTAGGAGGAGGATAACTTGCACCAGAAACAATGGAAATTGCTAATAAAAGTAAACTAATGCTTAGGAATAATTGTTTATTTCCCATGAGATTACTAAGAATTGGGGGTTTTAAGAGTTTTGGAGATGTGGGAAGTTAAGCAGAAAGAAGTTTTTCTATTGTTTTTGGGATATTTTTTGATTCAGCAATAGTAGTTCCAACCAAAAAGGCATCAAATTCATTTTTAAGAGGAGAGATATTTTCTGTAGTGATTTGGCTTTCAGCAACAATAATTGAATCTTTTGGAAGATTATTTACATAACTTGAAGCTTTTATGGGGTCGTCATAAATATTTTTGCTTGAAAGATCTGTTTCTAATACTAATTTTCGATAATTTCTTCCATAAACTTTTACATTTTCTGGAATTTCTTTTTGATTTTCTGAGTTACTATATTCAACTAAACATTCCATTCCCAGACTATGGCTTAAGTCTACAAATTTTCTTATTTGATTTTTTTTTAAGACAGCACTCATAAGAAGTATTGCGTCTGCCCCATATGCTCTAGATTGATATATCTGATATTCATCAAGAATAAAATCTTTCCTAAAAATTGGTTTGGTTGTGTGATTTTTAATTTTATACATTTCTTCTTTACTACCATTAAAATTGTTGTCTGTAAGAACAGATATTACGGCCACATTAGTAGATTCATATTCTTGAGATAATTCAAACATACTTTTTTGATTAATTCTATTCCCTACAGCAGGTTTTACTTTAGTCTCAGCAATAATATTTATGCCTTTTTTGCTAATAGCTTCCAAAAAATCTCTTGTTGGAGGTAAGAATTTTATTTTTTCTTTTAATTCTTCTAGACTCTCTAGTCTTTTCTCAAATTCAATTTCTTTTCGTTTGTTTTCAATAATGTATCCTAATGTTACCATTTTTATGCTGACAAATATAATACTCCCACCGCTTTATTTTGATGTAATGGATTTAAATTCTCTGGGTAACTAGCTAATATTTTGTTATTTTCAGGATTTATTATTTTTTGTGTAAATCCAATCTCTAAAAGTTCTAATCTAGTTAACCCTTCATAAATTATTCTAATCATATTTGTATTTAACTCCTCTTTTTTAATTTGTTTGTTAATATTTTCAAAGTCGACTTTTTGCACTAAATCACTCATTTTAATTAAAAGAATTAGGAAAAGATTATTTTTAAATGTTTTCAAGAGATGGAAGTTAAGGAAAAGAAGTTGTTGGTTGAAATTCTTTAATTGCCCAAACAATTATTCCTATTATCACCCCAATTGGAGGAATTGCCATAATGAAGAATATTATCCATCCAATCATCAGTATAAATTGGTTTGTAAATTCTGTCATTGCTACAGCAGTTCCAAGAGCTCCCAAAATAATTATCATTAAAATTCCTACTATAATAAGTTTAAACATTTCAATAGTATCTGACATAAAATTATTTATTGGGTTTGTCATGACATGTCCTCTCCCAAAACCACTTTACATTTTTCATAAATTTCATAAAAGTCTTTTATTACTTTAACTATCCCCTTAATTTGTCCAGTGCCTATCTCATCAATTCTAGAATATTGATTCATCCAATCCCTACTTGTTTTTAATCCTCCAGTAGCATCCAAATGAGCCAAAACCCTCCCTCTAGATTCTTTTAAAATTTTATAATATGAAGGTAGGTTAGGAAGAATACGAGCCTCTGTTTTCTTAATCATGTTCAATACTTCATAAAAAGAACAAATTTCTATTATCATATAAAAACTAAGAATATCACTTGCTTTAATTTTGTCATCTTTCATTTTTGATATTTTCTGGTTAATAATGTCTTGGTAATCAGATTCATTTTTATCTAATACTTCTTTAAAATCAATTAATTTTCTGACGCTTACATAAGCATAATGAAGTTTTTCATACTTTTTCATGGAAGCATTTTTAAAATATTCCTTAAGTTCTTTTCCAGTTAATTTATTAGCAATATCTAAATCAATATCTACCATTTCATACTTTCACCAACCTCACTTCCCCCTTCTTCGCCACAGCCTTTAATTCATCACCTTCTTTGAAACCTGACTCTTCTACCACATCTTTAGGGAGAACAACAACATATTTATGATAATTCTCTTCTTTTCTTGTCTTATGCTTCTGAAGTTTCATAATTTCCAATAGCCTTCTTCAAAGCCTCAATTCCCAAAAGAGAACAATGAACTTTCAACGGAGGCATTCCCCCAAGTTCTTTGATAATGTCATCTTTAGTCAAACTCTTTGCTTCATCTAAAGTTTTACCTTTTGCTAAACCACACACAACATCTGAAGTAGCAATAGCAGCAGCACAACCAAAGGTCTTAAATCCAATATCTGCAATTTTATTATCTTTAACTTTTATTTGAAGTTTCATAATATCTCCACAATTTATGTTTCCAACTTCTCCAACTGCATTAGCATCTTTTAATTCCTTTACAAATTTAGGATTGTTAAAATGCTTCATTAATTCTTTTGTGTAGCCTTCCATTTTATTTACTATTCAATTTATTTACAACTTCATCAACAGCTTTTGCAGTCATTCCATGTGCAAGGCAACCATCTTCTAAGCTTTCCATTTGCGCCATTGGACATCCTACACAACCCATTCCAGCTTCAGATAAAATCTCTGCTGCGTTAGGGTTTGCTTCAAGCACTTCGTTGATTTTTGTTTTTTTAGTTATTTTCATTTTAAATCTCCTAAGTGTTCACCACAATTTAATAGAATTGTTTTTGTATTTTTATCTTTATCTACTTCAAACATGTTAACAGCACAATTAAATTGTGACCCTGCCTTCAAAAAATCCTCTAACTCTCCACTAAGAATATTCACAATTAAAGCTTGATTAATTCCATTATGTGCTACAAGCAAAACAGTTTCATCATTAAATTTTTCAACAACCTCATTGATAAAATTCCTTGCTCTATTAAACATATCTTCAAATGGCTCACCTTTTTTTGGGTCTATATCTCCCATAATAAGCTTATTTCTATCCAAACCAAGATCTTCTTTTTTAACTCCTTCAAACTCCCCTAAGAATCTCTCTCTTAATTTTTCTGTTTTCTCCACAGGTACATCTTGATGATATTTTAGAATTTCTTTTGCAGTATCAAAACTTCTTGCCAAATCACTAGAAAATATTTTATCTATTTTTTCATCCTTTAATCTTAATCCAAGTTTTTTTGCTTGGTTTATACCTTTCTCAGTTAATTTTCCATGTAATTGTCCCATAAATATTCCCTCCCTATTTTCTTCTGTTTCTCCATGTCTTGTTATTATTATTTTCATCGTACAAGTGGTGATATTTTCCTCAATTTAATTACAATTTTATTT
>CAZWGF010000049.1:0-4690 GCA_964633605.1 Candidatus Woesearchaeota archaeon | reverse complement strand
CAATTGGAGCAGCAATTCTAATTTTAACTCCTCTCTTTTTACATTTTTCTAAACTAGGTAATAATGCTTCAAGTTTTCTATTCAAACCTTCTGAAGTTGTAACAATTGTAATTGTTTTTTCTGCTTCACGCACCATCATATCAAGATGATTATACAAGTTTTGTCTTCCTCTTAAACTTCCAGATAGATCAGTAGGTCCAACAAATTTAACTCCCTTAGTAAATAATGTGCTTAATTCTTCCAATACTTCATCTCCCTTTAATTTTTCTAATCTTGTTGTTTTATCTTTTGCATTTCTCATTAAGTTTTTCTTAACTCTTTCAACAACTTCTTCTGGTTTTAATGCAACAAATTTAATTGGTTTTCCAAGTTTCATTACAATAAATCCTTTCTTTTCTAAACTTTCTAAGATATCATAGGTTCTAGAACGAGGAACATCTGAAATACTACTTAATTCTCCAGCAGTAGAAGTTCCACGAGAAAGTAATGCAGTCCATACTTTAACTTCATACAAGTTTAAATCGAAAATCTTTCTTAGCCTTCCCAAAAATTCGTCTTTTACAATCATTTTATATTTATTTTATTCATCTACTCCTTTTAAGCATTGTTATGATAAAATGGTGAATTTAATAACTCACTTGCCGGTAGTTATAATTAGTTCCCCCTTTTTATCTTTAACTTTGAAGTCAACTTTATTTTTAAATCTTTCCTTGACAGTTGTAACAATATCTAGTTTTTTTGAGTTAGTTCTTTCCCCAATATATTTTTTTTGAGCTTCTAAAATTTTCTTAAATTCTTCTTCAGCGACGATGATTAATTCAATTTTATCTTTTTTATCAAGTCCAAGCTTCTTCCTAAATGATTGGGTTTGCCTTGATATCTCCCTAGCATAGCCTTCTGCTTCAAGTTCAGGAGTTAGCTTAGTATCAAGTTTTACAGAGATTTCTTTCCCTGCCTTAAATTCTATCTCCTTAATATTTAACTCTTCTAAGATTATTTTTTCATATTCTTTTTTCACACTTTTCCCTTTAATATCAATTTTTTGTAAAGGCCATTTTAATCCAATGCCTGCCCTATCTCTTTCCCTCAATGCTAAAGAGATTATTTCCCTTGAATAGGACATTTCTTCATTAATCTTTTTATTAATTTTTTTCTTATCAAATTCTGGCCATTTTTGTAAATGAACTGAATCCTTTCCAATATTTCCATAAATTTTTTCAGCAACAAATGGCATAAGCGGAGCAATTATTCTTGAAAGTTTATCTAACACTTCTTTTAAAACTTTTTGAACAGTTTCATCTCCTTCATTAAATCTATCTCTGTTTCTACGAACATACCAAGTAGATAACTCATCAATAAAAATTCTTAATTCTTCACAGGCCTTAATTGTATTGTATTCTTTCAAATATCCTTCAGTTTTAATTCCAACTTCATTTAATCTAGATAAAATCCATTCATCAATAATCTCTAATTTTTCTTTTCCTAATTTTTTATCTGTTTTGTACATAGAATAGAAATTGTTTACATTATACAGAAGCAAAATAATTTTTTTATAAATTTCTTCTAATCCTTTTTCTGCAAAATTAAAATTATCTGCTTTCATTACTGGAGATTGCAATAAATAAAATCTTAATGCATCCACACCATATTTTTTCATAACTACAGAAGGGTCTGGAAAGTTTTTCTTAGATTTACTCATCTTTTCTCCATCTTCTGCTAAGATGGTCCCTGTTGTCAAGACATTTTCAAAAGGAATTTTATCAAATAAAATTACAGATAAAGTCATCATATAATAGAACCAGGCTCTTGTTTGTCCAATATATTCCACAACAAATTGTGCTGGGAAATTTTTCTCAAAGAATGCTTTATTTTCAAAAGGATAATGAAATTGAGCAAAAGTCATTGCACCTGATTCAAACCAACAATCCAATACTTCAGGAATTCTTGTATATTCTTCTCCATCGATTTCTAATTTTACAGGATCTAAACAATCTTTATGCAAATCAATTTTCTTAGGTAATTTTTTAGCATATTTTTTTAAATCTGCCATTGAACCCAAAACCTTAATCTTTCCTGATTCACTTTTCCAAATAGGAATTGCAGTTGCCCAATATCTATTTCTTGTAATATTCCAATCAGGAGCAGTTGAGATATTATGTTGCATTCGTCCTTCTTTTAGAAATTCAGGAATCCAATTAATTTTCAAATTTAACTTTTGCAATTTATCTTTAATTTTTTGAATATTCACAAACCATGCAGGAAGAGCCCTGTACATTAGTTTAGTATCACACCTATAACAAAAAGGGTATTCATGTTCCATTTTTCTAGACATTATGGCTTGTCCAGAGGTTTTCAAATCAATTACTATTTGTTCATTGATATCATGAATATACTTCCCTGCATATTTTTTAACTTCTTTAGTGAAATTACCTTTCTCATCTACAGGTTGTACCATTGGAATTTTGTATTTTCTACAAACCGCATTATCTTCTTCACCAAATGCAGGAGCAGTATGAACAATTCCAGTACCATCTTCAGCAGTTACAAAATCTGCCAATAAAAATTGAAAAGCATTAGGAGAATCTTTGAAATAAGGATATAATGGTTCGTATTTTTTCCCTTCCAATTCCTTACCTTTAACTTCTTTAACAATTTTATATTCATCTTCTGATTTATAAAATTTAGATAAAAGTTCTTTTGCTAAAACATAGGTATTTCCATCTGATTTGTCTTTTACATAAGCATAAATTAATTTTGGATTTACTGTTAGTGCTAAATTACTCAAAAGAGTCCAAGGAGTAGTTGTCCAAGCCAATGCATATGCGTCTTCATCAACTAATTTGAATTTTACAGTTACTGTAATGTCTTTAACAATTTTGTATGAATTGTCCATAGCGATTTCTGATTTTGCAAGGGGAGTAGAACACCTAGGACAATACATTAATATTTTTTCACCTTCATATAAATAGCCTTTATCATAAAGTTGTTTGAATGCCCACCAAACAGATTCAATGTATTTTGTATCCATTGTTTTATAGCCCCCTTCAAAATCAACCCATCGCCCAACGCGATTAATTGTTTCTTTCCATTCTCCTGCAAATGTCAAAACTTTACTTCTACAAACATCATTAAATTTCTTAACTCCCATTTTTTCAATTTCATCTTTTGATTTTAAGTTAAGTTCTTTTTCCACAACACTTTCAACAGGCAATCCATGACAATCCCATCCCCAATTTCTTTTTACATACCTTCCTTGCATTGTAAAGAATCTTGGAAAAACATCTTTTAGTATGGAAGCTAATAAATGCCCATAATGCGGAAGTCCTGTTGCAAATGGGGGCCCATCATAAAAAATATATGGTTTGCCTTTTTTTGTTTTATCTAATGATTTTTCAAAAGTTTTATTTTTATTCCAAGATTTTAATATTTCTAATTCTATTTCATTAATTTCAGGCATCTTTACTAAATTCCTCCAAAATCTCTTTTTCAAGAAAATGAAGTTTACTTGGTATAATTATGCAATAGGGATTTTTAATATTTTTGTACTCTTTTAATGTTTCAACATTTTCATAAAATATTTTCTTATGTTTTGTTCCAATTGATTGGCAAACAACAATTTTTTTCAAACTTATTGTATGTATTTTTGCAGATTTTTCAAGTTGTTTTAAAGCATCTTGAAATTCTAATCCAATATCACAAAGAATCAAACTATGTGCAGTCATTGATTGATTTTCTTGAACAATTTTCATAAAACTATCTGGAGTAAAATTTTTTTCAGATTTCCAAGCAGGCATTGAAGCAGTCTTTCCAAATTTATACAGCTGTAATCCTGTTTCTGCCACAGCATCTAAAATAGAAGCATTATAGAATATTTTGTATTTTGTTCTAACCGCCTTTGCTTCCTGAATAAGAGATATATGTGTTGTAGCAGTCAATGGGCTACCATAAACAAGTAATGCAACATCAGTTTTTCGAGCTTCATCAACAAGGCTTAATCCTTCAACAAGTTCTCTATCTGCAGGAAGAAGTTTCTTTCCAACCAATTCCTTTAATTCTCCAATTGGATATGGAAAATCTACTGTATAATTGTCAAAATAAACCTTCTTACATCTACCTACAGCATCTAATCCTGCCTTTGAAATTCCTGCAACATTTAGTCCTAATCCTATCAAGTATAACATAATGTAATATTCCAAAAAGAGTTTATTAAGGTTACTTAAATTAAGTTATTTAGAGTACCAATACAATATCCGCCCACAAAAGAAGTAGCAACAATTCCTCCACCTTCCATAAATTCTTTCAAATTATAGGTTAAATTAGAGGTTGCTTCAATTTCACTAAGTTTCTTCTTTTCATGAATTGGTAAGCTATAATTTGTAGTTTTATTTTCAATGCTATTTTCTTTAGAGTGAGTAGGTGATTTTACTAAATTCATGATTCCCTCAACAACAATGCTTGTAGCAAATCCTTGTCCAAGATATTTGTCTAAATTCCCACAAAAAATTCCTGCTGCTCCAGCCCCTATTGCCACAAGAGGTAAAAGCAATTTAGTCAAATCTTTATTATTTTTATTTGGAATATCAATAGGTTGCATATCATATTTTGAGATTTGGGATTTATAAGAATTTGTGTAGTATAATTAAACTTATATATTGAATATTTCTAACTTAAACTATGAAGGATTTTTATC
>CAZWGF010000048.1:0-4728 GCA_964633605.1 Candidatus Woesearchaeota archaeon | reverse complement strand
AATTATTGGAAAAAAGATTAAAAGCTAAGGATTTGAATCCAAAAGATTTCAAGGCATATATTGATAGTTTTAGATATGGTGCTCCACCCCATGCTGGCTGGGGAATTGGTTTGGAAAGATTGACTATGTTAATATTGGGAATTCCAAATATACGGGAGGTTACTTTATTTCCTAGAGATAGGGATAGACTTACCCCATAGATGAAATTCATATCAATATCAGAAGCAATGAAAAAAGGTAAGGGGAAGGTAGATGTTCGAGGTTGGATTTATCGAGAACGTGGTTCAAATAAAATGAAATTTATTGTGCTTCGTGATTCTACAAATATTATTCAATGTGTTTTGAAAAAAGAAAAGTTTGAAAAACAATGGGACAAGATTGATGCATTGGGAGGAGAAAGTTCTATTGAAATTACTGGAACAATAAAAGAAGATAAACGTGCACCAACTGGTTTTGAAATTCAGGTAGATAAAATTAATATTGTTAATGTTTCAGAAGATTTTCCAATTAACAAAGATTCAACAGAGGGAATGCTTGCAGATAATAGGCACCTTTGGTTAAGGAGCCGGAAGATGGTTGCCATTATGAAAATTAGAAGTAGTTATACTCAAGCAAGAGATGAATTTTTTAAGAAAGAAGGGTTTTATCGTTTTGATGCACCTATTTTGCAACCTACCCAATCTGAAGGGGGGAGTACTGTTTTTGAAGTAAAATATTATAATACTAAAACCTATCTTGCTCAAACATGGCAATTATATGGTGAAGCAGCTATTTTTGCATTAGAGAAAGTTTATAATTTTGGTCCTACTTTTCGAGCAGAGAAATCAAAAACTTCTAGACATTTATCTGAGTTTTGGATGGCCGAAGCAGAAGCTGCTTGGTGGAAACTTGAAGATGTAACTGAATTTGCAAAAAAAGAAATCAAATATTGTATTGAAAAGACTGCAAATGAATGTGCTGAAGAGTTTAAGATTTTAAATGTTGATTCAAAGAAACTTTTACAACTTGCTAAAAAGAAATGGCCTACGATTAAATATCGTGAAGCTTTGGAAATTTTGAAAACAAAAGATAAGATGAAAGTTCCGTTTGGAAAAGATTTGCGAACAATTGAAGAACAAAAATTAATGCAACATTTTGGTACTCCTGTTGTGGTCACTCATTATCCTAGGGAAGTTATGGCTTTTTACAAACCCAAAGATCCTAAAAAATCTGATGAAGCTCTTTGTTTTGATATGTTAGCTCCTGGTTGTGGTCTTGAAATTGCTGGAGGAAGTGAAAGAAGTTTAGATGTAAAAGAAATGTCTGAGAATCTTAAACGAGATGGAGAAGATCCTAAAGATTATCAATTTTATTTTGACCTTAGAAAATATGGTTCTGTTCCACATGCTGGATATGGGGTAGGGGTGGAAAGAGTTTTACAATGGATTTGTGGTTTGGACACAATTAAAGATGCGATTGCGTTTCCTAGGACAATGACAAGGTTTAAGCCTTAAAATGAAAATATTAGTTGTTGGAGATCCGCATGGAAGATTGCCAAAAAAGATTCCTAAGAAAGAAGATTTTATTATAATTACTGGAGATATTGGGAAAGCTGATTTGGCAAGAGTTAGATATTTTGAAAATGTTGAAAGGGAGAAGAAAGGGTTAGAAAAATTAGAGAATGATTCTAAATTTGGAAAAAAGGTTTTTGATGAAGTTTATAATTCTACTATAAGTATCTTAAAGAAATATTCGAGTATTGCTCCAACCTATTCTATCATTGGCAATGTTGGAACTTATATGCTGAAAGAAACTGAAATGAAAAAAGAAGAAAAAGAATTGGGAATAAAATTGCCTCGTTTGAAAAAAAGAATAGATAGGGTAAAAAATTTTCATCTTGCTAGGAATGTAGTTAGAAATATTGGAGGCTTAAGGATTGGTTTTTTAGAATATTTCGTAGATAATTGTTGGATTAAAGAGTTTGGAGATAAGGATAAAAAGAGAATTAAAATGGCTAAAAAAGAAACAGAAAAAGCTAAAAAAGTTTTGAAAGGATTTGGCTCTTTGGATATTTTGGTATGTCATCAACCTCCTTTTGGGGTTTTAGATAAAATGTTGAATAGAAATGGTCCTAAAACTTGGTATGGGAAGAATGCAGGAAGTAAAGTTATCTTAGATTATGTTAAGAAATATCAGCCTAAGTATGTTTTTTGCGGGCATATGCATGAATCAAAGGGACAAAAGAAGATTGGCAAGACAGAAGTGCATAATATTGGTTTTAATGGCGATTATAAGATGTTTGATATAAAATAATTCTAGGTAAATCTTTAAAAATCAACCCCAATTCTTTCTTATATGAAAATAGGGCAAATTGAATTGAGTTGGCTTGGTAATTCTGGTTTTTTAATTAAGAATTCTGCACCTAAAGGTGTACCCCCTTCTGCGGGCAAGATAATTTATGTTGATCCATATAATATTAAAGAAAATTCTCCAAAAGCAGATTTAATTTTGATTACTCATAGTCATTATGATCATTGTAGTGTTCAGGATATGAATAAAATTATCCAAGATGGGACAAAGATTGTTGTAACTGCTGATGCTCAAAGTAAGATAACTCGTTTTGAAATTCCTATTCGTATGGAAGTTATTGAGGCTGGGCAAGAACTTGTTTTTGAAAAAATTAGGGTTTCTGCGATTCCTGCATATAATCTTGACAAACCTTTTCATCCTAAAGATGAAGGTTGGATTGGTTATTTGATTAAAGTTGATGATGTTGTGATTTATCATGCAGGAGATACTGATAAAATTCCTGAAATGCAAAAACTTACTGGCCATGGCCAATCTGATAAAGAGTTTGTTGCTTTGCTTCCTGTTGGAGGAAGATTTACAATGACTGTTGAAGAAGCAGTAGAAGCAGCGAAGTTGATTAAACCTTCATTAGCAATCCCAATGCATTATGGAAGTATTTCTGGAACAAAAGATGATGCAAAAGAATTTGTAGAACTTTGTGAAGAAGAAGGAATTAAGGCAAAGATTTTGGAGAAAGAATAATGGTAGTTGATTCATTTAAAATGCGGAAACAAGAAGTTCTTGCTAAATTAGATAAATCTTCTAAAGGAGATTGGGATAAACCTATTTTAGAATTGTGTGAAAAAATAAATGAAATGCCAGATTATTATACAACTTCATCATGTTCTGGGAGGGTTTTGGTTATGGTTGACCAAGAAAAAAAGGGCCCTGGGTTGTTTGAGTTTGTTAGTCATGATTTGGTTAGGCTTGAAGATATAAATGATTCTTTGAATTCCCGAGGGATGACTCTGGGGAGCCTAGATAAGGATTTGGGTTTGAAATTTAAAAATGAACCATGCATTCTTCATGTTGCTTGCAAAGATCTGGATTTAGCACAGGAATTTTTAGAAAAAGCTAAACTTGCTGGGTGGAAACGTTCTGGAATTATTTCTTCTGGAAGGAGATTTATTATAGAAATGAATGGAACAGATAAATTAGAGTTTCCAATCATGAAAAATGGGAAAATCTTGGTGGATGATGAATTTTTAGCTTTGATTGTTGAAAAAAGCAATAAAAATATGAAAAGAAGTTGGCTGAAAATTCAAAAATTGAAAGATATTATTTGAATTTCAACGTCATTCGTATAATTCAAATGAGGGAAATGATTGAGAAATTGAAAAATGCTATTTAATCATATAAATAAATATAAACTATAATTATTATTTTTAATAATGAACTTATTAAAAGAATACAAGGGTTTATCTTGTCCAACTTCGCTTTTTGAAGAAGAAGGGAATAAAATTTTGGAATGTGTTATAGATGATGTTCCTTATGGTTTTAATGTAAATTGTATTCCTGAGGAGAATAGGGAATGGTTTGCCCAGGTTTATAGTATGTCTTTGTCTGATTTACATAAAACTACTAGTAAAAACGTTGAAAAAAAAATTCTTGGAGAATTATTCACTCCTTTTGAAAAGTATTATGGAAAATTTAAAAGAGAGAAATAACCTCTGAATCAACCATATATTTTTAAAGAAAACAGCTTTAATTTTAACATAGGGTTGTCTTATTCTAAGGCAAAATTATACAAATATAAGGAGGAATAAATTATGGTATTAGATTTTGCAAAAGAGGCAATACAAAACACAGATTCACATAGTATTAACTTTGATGAATTACGAGCTGGAAAAGCAAACATTAAAGTTATTGGTTGCGGTGGTTGCGGTGCAAACATGGTTACTTGGTTATTTAACAAAGGAATTAATGGTGCGGAGATTTATGCTTGCAATACTGACGCTCTTCATTTAAGTGTTACAAAAGCTGATGAGAAAATTCTTATTGGTAAAGAGCTAACTAAAGGTCTTGGTGCTGGTGGAGATCCTAAAATAGGAAGAGAAGCAGCTAAAGAAGCTTTAATGGATTTGAAGAAAGCAGTTGGGAATGCAGATATGGTTTTTGTTTTAGCAGGTTTAGGTGGTGGAACAGGAACAGGAGCAGCTCCAATAGTTGCACAAATAGCTAAAGAAACTGGTGCAGTTGTGATTGGTGTTGTTACTATGCCTTTTGAATCGGAAAAAGCAAGAATTGACAAAGCTGAATTTGGATTACAAGAATTAAGAGAAGTTACAGATACATCTATTGTTCTTGATAATAATAGGCTTGTTGATATCGCAGGACAATTACCCATTGAACAAGCTTTTGCTGTTGCTAATGAATTAGTGAGCACAATGATTAAAGGAA
>CAZWGF010000047.1:0-4743 GCA_964633605.1 Candidatus Woesearchaeota archaeon | reverse complement strand
TCAGTGGCCAAGAATGCTGCCCTTTCAAGGCAGTGACCCGAGTTCGAATCTCGGTAGGGGCGTTTTAATTATTTATTCTTAGAAACAATAATCTTTATAAAGAACAATTATCTATTAATATTACTTAACTTCGGTTAAGGTTATCTGACTTCGGTTAGGTAAGGAAGGATTGAGCTTCGGTTTTGTCCTTCCATTATACTCCTAAAAATTTTTAATTTTCTAATAAAAAAGTACATATTTCATTTTTTCTATAAAGGTTAACTGCAGGGCAGAGATGTAAATTCACATTTTATCTAAACTATTTTTTAATTTTTTAAAAAAGAAAAGGAAGAATTTTATTTTATTTTATTTTAGAAATAAATTTTCTCATTTCCAACGCCCTTCCTTGATAACTCTTATCAAACTTATCTTTTTCTGTTCTAAATGGTTGAAGAACTTTTCTATAAGTTTCATAATTCCCCAAAATATTCATTATCCTTTTTCCCATAATCTCACCATAATTTTTATCTTGAATTCTGGTTGAATCAACTTCAATTATTCTATTCTTAAAAAAATCTTGATCTTCTAAAGGAATGTCGCTAAGTAAAATTGCCCCACAAGCAGAAACTTCATAAAATTTCTTTAAAGGCAATCTCCAATGGCTTGAACCCCCAATTGCTATTTTTGACCTATTTAATATTTCAGAATATTGCTCAGAAAAATTTATCTCCCCATTTAAAACATACCCGGGATGATTCATTATTTTTACATTTATTCCTTCTTTTATCCCTATCTCTGGTAAAACTTCTGCTAACCAATTTCGTATAGGATAAACCCATTTATGGGTATCTTCTCCTAAAGAACCATGAATCAAAACATCAATATCTCTTTCTTTTCCTTGATCCTTAAAAATTTCTTTATCATAACCACAATAAACAGTATGAAATTTTGCAACTTCTCCATAGGGTTTTAAAAACCTATTTGAAAAAGAAAGAACTTCTCGAATTCCATTTTCTTCCAAATATTGTTTTTTTCTATCTATAGCCCAAGGAACCCAATGATCTAAAAGCAATTCTACTATTGGAACATTACACCCCCTAAAATTTCCATTTAATTTATGAAAAGATTCGTCTGGAACTACTACATGAGTAAATTCTTTTTCATCAATATAATTATTTAATTCATTAATAGTATTTGGAATTTCAGTAATTTCATCAGAAACAGCAATTAATTGCCCTAAAAAATGATGATCCATCATAGCTTCCAATTTAGAAATATTCCCATATGCCAAAATTTTAAGATTATCCTCAAACTTTGTTTTCATTTTAAAATTTCCTCCTCATAGCAATAAATGAATTTATTATTAAGGGTTTTTTTTCTGGAGATAAATCCATTATTGCGAGTAATCTATGCAACCCATCCAAATGAGTAATTTGCCCTTCCCCATCTTTAATAAATTTATAAGTTTCATCTAACTCGTAAAAAGGACCTTGACTAAATAAAAAATTATTTACTTTTCCACCCATAATCAATTCTTTTTGCAACATAACTTTTTCAAAACAAGATGGAACTTGTTCTTGATAGTTCTTTCTTCCATCTACTAACAACTTTTGATATACCTCTCCAAGTTTTTCACCATTTTTTGATACAATAACTTTTTCTGAACCTTCTCCAATATGATAAGGAATAATTATTTCGCCAACATCAGAAATAAAAATTTGAGTTTCAATCCAATTTAAAAAATGTTTATCAGCTTTTCCTAAAACATCCAGAACATATTTATCAGAATTCCTATGAATTTCAGAATATCCTTGCAATACATCAGAAAAATCAACCACCCTAGGATTAATTAATCTCATTTTAAACAACCTCCCAAGGAATTTTTATATGAATCAAAATAACTCATTAATGCTTTTTTTGCTGGAACACTCATTTCATTTAATTTTCCATCAACAAGATGGTTATAATAAATTATATTTTCATCATCTTCTATACGAATTACTTCAATTTCTTGTGCTTCGGGATACAAATTATTTTTAAGAATATGTTTTTTTAATAATTCTGAAGATAAATCCCTCCTATTTTTTTTAGGTTCTATTTTACTTATTGAATTTGAATGTATTCTATAGTCATAAAGAAATTCTGAAATATATCCTTTTTGCACAAAAGGAGTTATTTGTAAAAGAAAATCCCAATCCTCTCCAACAGTTAAAGATGAATCAAAACTAAATCCGTTTATTTTATTTTTATTAAATGACCTCAAATGCCCAGGAAAATGAGTAAAATAAATTAATTCGTCAAAAAACTTATGACAACCTGCTTTTTTCTCCTCATAAATAATATTTCCAGATTCATCAATACACCTCCGATCAGTATAAACAAAGCCAGTCTCTGGATTTTTTGCATAAAAATCCATAACTTTTTCTAAAGAATTTGGATAAATTTCATCATCAGCATCTAAACCAATCAAAATATTTCCTTTTGATTCTTCTAAAAGCCTATTTCTTGCCCCACTAATTCCTTTATTTTCTTGATGTAAAACTCTTATATTAGAATCAGAAATACCTGAAAAATCATTTGCAATATTTGGGGTTGAATCAGTACTCCCATCATTAACAATTAAAATTTCATAATCCCCAGAATAAGTTTGATTTGTAGAACTCCTTAAAGTATCTAGCAAATATTTTTCTGCATTATATGCGGGAATCATAATTGTTGCTTTAGGTTTCATTTTAAAAATTACATAATAGGTCTTATTCCCCAAACTTTTTCAAAATGATCAGTACTTTCTTGAATTGTCTGAGTTTTCCACCTTATTTTTTCATAATCTCCATGTACGCCTGTAACTGAATGATCATGAGTTATCTTACATTCTGGTTCGTACATAGCTAATGCTTTTTGATCTCCTTGCCCATTCATCAATTCTCTTAATTGGACCCATTCATTCCCCTTATGTTTATTTTCTTCTTTCCATTTTAAAAAATATTCTTTTTTCAATCCAAAAGCCTTTAAAGCAATACTAAAATCTTCCCATCCAATTTTATGCCCCTCATCATAAAAACCAACTTTATCCAAAAATTCAGGAGTTTTTGCACTAGTCCCTAAAATAACATCAGAAGCAATCCTCTTTGAAACCAAAGGATCCTCAAAATGCATATCTACATTATCTGCATATTCTAACTTCAACTGCATCTTATTTAAATTAATTAAAAAACCATCATAAGCATTATGGAAAATTCTTCCATCTGGTTGGATCAATCTTGGAACAACAGCAAGCGCCCCTGTTTCTTCAATACACTTAGTTATTGCTTCATCATATCTAGGATGAACAATACAATCATTATCTAAATTTAAAACCCACTTAAAACCATTTCCATAATTTGAAATAATATGTCTAAAAACCCTATTCCTCCCCATAGCAACACCAAGATTTACCTCACTTGAAAGGAAATCAATTGTATCTGGACCATAAGCCTCCTTCAGAGCGCTTAAATATTTTAAAGTTCCATCTTTAGACCCATTATCAAAACAAATAATTCTTATATCTTCCACACTATTTTCCAAAATAGAACTTACTGCCTTTTTAGTTAAATCAAGCCTATCCATAGTTAAAATGCTTACAATTCCAGGAGATGTTGACACTTTTGACTCTAATTTACTATTCATAATAATTATTTCTAACAAATGTTTTTAAATATTTATGTCATTAACTACTATGAAATTACACGAAAATTCCCCCTTCCAAAAACCCTATAAATAGATAATTCTTCCTTACCCCATGAAACCAAGATACAGTTTTTCATCAAAAAGAACTAAGAGAGCCACACAGTCTCCAAAGTTAAGAAAGCAAAGGTCAAAATATCCAAACCTAGTAACACAAATAGTAAAAGAATCAGACATAATCCTTGAAATCCTAGATGCACGATTCATCACAGAAACTAGAAACATGGGTGTTGAAAAAGAAATTGCAAAACAAAAGAAAAAAATAATTTATGTTATGAACAAATCAGACCTAGTAAAACAACTCAAAAAAGAAGAACTAAAAGAAATTCATCCCGCAGTTCTTGTTTCGTGTACTCAAAGAAAAGGAATTAAAGATTTAAGAAACAAAATAAAATTCGAAGCACAGAAAATAGAGAAAAAAGAAAAAAATGAAAAAATAGCAGTAGGGATTATTGGTTATCCAAACACTGGAAAAAGCACACTAATTAACCTTTTAATTGGGAAACGTTCTGCAGGAACAGGCGCAGAAGCCGGATTCACAAAAGGAGTTCAAAAATTAAAACTTTCTTCAGAAATTGTTCTACTTGACAGCCCAGGAGTAATTCCAAATGAAGAATACTCTACAAAAAGTGAAGCAATGGCACAACACACAAAAGTAAGTGGTCGTTCATACAGCCAAGTCAAAGATCCTGAAATGATAATTGCAGATTTAATAAAAGAAATGCCAGAAGTTTTTGAAAAATTCTACAACATAAAAGCCCAAGGAAACTCTGAAATCCTTTTAGAAAAACTAGGAAGACAAAAAGGATTCATCAAAAAAGGTAATTTAATTAATTTTGATAAAACAGCACGACTAATTCTAAAAGATTGGCAAACTGGAAAAATTTCAGTATAATAAATCTTATAAACCAATTCATCTCCCAAATCCAATGAAAACAATGCAAGCAATATACTTTATAGGAAGAAACTTTGGAATGGACCTGGGGGATTTACCTCAAATGAATCTCTATGATATGTTTCCATTTCCAACTGCAAAAGGAA
>CAZWGF010000046.1:1751-4964 GCA_964633605.1 Candidatus Woesearchaeota archaeon | reverse complement strand
TTAACTTTGATTATGAAAGATGGAACAATTAATCATCTTTGTTCTGGAAAATGTAAGAAAAATATGTTGATGAAAAGGCGAAAAGTTAATTGGATTAAAAAGCCTGCTAAGGTTGATAAGAAGTAAATTTTTTTAGCACCTAAAGGTGTACCCCGAAATATTTTCATGATTCAAGAAGAGCCTAAAATATCTACTAGTGGCAAGTAGTGTAAACTGATTTTTGTCGAGGGTATTTTATTTTTAGTTTAATGTTTGTTTCTTTGCAAATATTTGTGTATTTTTATGTGATAATAATGTTTAAATAGTTACATTACGCTAATATTTTGTTTTAAAAGAGACGATGGCATATAAGAGGTATATTAAAAAGAATGGAAAGTTGTATGGGCCCTATACCTACCATAGTCGAAAGGAAAATGGTAAGGTTATTTCTGAATATTTAGGTAAGGGAAACAGTAGTGTAAAACAAAAATCTTTTTTGTTTCCGTTAATTATTGGTTTGATTTTGGTTTTTGGTATTTTGGCCTTGGGCAATTTTAATTATAATTTTCAAACAACTGGAAAAGTTATTGATAATTTTGAAACTCCAAGTTTAAATGAGGTTAAGATTGCAGAAAAGATTGCTGCTGAGCAATTGGTGAGTACTGTAAATGTTCAAGAGATTTCTGATGTTGAAATTAAGGATAAGCTTTTTGAAAAAAATAAGATAATGGAGTTTGAAGTTCCAGAAGGAAAGATTGAATTGAGTTTTGATTTATTGGATTATGGAGAATTTGTTGAGGCAGAAAAAGAAACTGAAATTGATGTAGAGGGTTTTGATATTGAAGTTGAAGAAAGTTCTGAGAAATATAAATGGGGATATGAAGTTCAATTAACTGATTTGGATTTTATGGCTAGGATTGATGTTTCTGCTGATGAAGATATTATGATTGTAGATAATCAGACTTTAAAGGTGGGCAATAATTATTTGAGTTTTGCTGATTTGGTTGAAGCAGGTTATACATTAACAATTGAAACTCCTGTTATTCTTGAAAAGGATTTAGTTAATGAAACTGTTGAGATAGAAGTTTCTGAAGATGGCAATGAAACAGAAGTTTGTGATGATGGCTGTGATGATGGTGAAGAAGTTGAAACAAATATTACAACCGTTAATCAAACAGTTGAGGTTGAAGTCAATTCTAATGAAACTGTTAGTAATGAGACAATAGTCAATGAGACGATTCTGAATGAAACAGAGGAAGTGGCACCTGAAGGTGTACCCTCTGACCAAGTAGGTCTAGAAGAAGAGGGCAATGAAACAATTACTGATGAAGTAGAACCGGTTATTAATGAAACAGAGGAAATAGTTGAAGAAGAGGAGCCTGAAGAAAGCAATGAAACAATTACTGGAAATGTTATACGTGGGATAACTGGATTTTTTATTAAAGGAGTTAGTGGTGTTGCACAAAAGGTTGTTGAAGATCCAGGCATGGTTTCAATTTATGTTCAAAGAGATTTTTCAAATAATTCTGAAAATATAAGTTTAGGAGATACTATTTATCTTGATCCAACTTTAATTATTATTGAGATTACAAAAGCAGAACATCTTGATGAAAATAGAACTTTGATTTCAGATATTTCTAGTGATGTTTTGACTCTTGATGGAACTTGGAGTGAAGTAGTTAATGCAGGTGAATATGTGCGGGCTACTTTTGAGAAAAATTTGACAAGTAGTAATGATATTACAGTTTATGCAAGGTCTGTGAGCAATGAATCTGCAGAGATTGAAGTTTATGTTGAAAATGGAAATGAATCAATTGCTAAGTTTGAGAATATTTTGAATGAATCTTATTACAAAATTTATTTGACAAATTTATTTAATGATAGTTATGGGGTTTTTGATTTGAAGGTCTTGAATAATTCTGTTGAATTTGATTTGATTATTGATCCAACAATTGTTCATAATACTTCTGGAAATTGGACAGGAACTTTTGATAATACCCTTCTTGTTGGAAATAATATTACTTTGAATTATTCTGATATAACTAATGATACTTATTCTTTGACTGGGAATTATACTTCTTTAGTTTTTAATTCCACGGCTGTTTCATCTTTAGCAAATATTTCTTGGACAATGGGCCCTTTGCAAATGAATGTTGAACTTCCCGACAATGGAACTACTGATTCTTTTGGAATGAATATGACTGGAAATGTAATGATGTTGCATATGAATGATGGGGTTGAGGGGGTTAAGAGAGTTATTGATAAGGGGCTTGATTCAGAAGGAACTTGGGATTCTAATTATATAAGTACTCCAGAGGTAATCAAGGAAGGAGATATTTACCATATGTGGTATTCGGGTTATGATGGATCAAATGTCCGTATTCTTTATGCAAATTCCACAAATGGAGAAGATTGGTCTTTACCTGTCCATGCAATTGATGTTGGGGTTAATGGAACTTATGATACTACTCATGCATATTCCCCAGATGTGATTAAAATTGGTGAGACATATCATATGTGGTATACAGGTTTTCAGGGAACTGCTTATCATATTCTTTATGCAAATTCAACTAATAAGATTAATTGGACAGACCCAATTATGGTGATGGATTATGGCGAACAGGGGGTTTATGATACAACTCGTGCATATTCGCCTACTGTTTTATATGTTGATGGGATTTATCATATGTGGTACACTGGTTATGATGGAAGTCATTTGCGTATGCTTTATTCAAATTCTACAGATGGGATTAATTGGGCTACCCCTGTATTGAGTATGAATTACAATCAAGCAGGATTTTGGGATACAACTCATGCTGGATATTCGCCCGAGGTGATTAAAACAGCTACGGGATATAAGGTATGGTATGCAGGTTATACTTCACCTAGTTATCGTATAATAAGCGCTGAATCAACAGATGGTGTCACATGGACTAATTTTGAAAAAGTAATGAATGTTAATGTGGACGCAAGTTGGGATACAACTCATGCTTATTCTCCCACGGTGATTGATGATAATGGGCTTTACAAGATGTGGTATGCTGGTTATGATGGAACTAATTGGCGTATACTTTATACTGAATTGGATAAACATGTAATGGATATTGGAACAGAGGGAACTTATGATACTACTTATGCAAAGAATCCAATGGTATTAAAAGATGAAAATGGATTATATGAAATGTGGTATACGGGCCGTGATGGAACTAATGATCGTATTCTTTATACAAATTC
>CAZWGF010000046.1:0-1651 GCA_964633605.1 Candidatus Woesearchaeota archaeon | reverse complement strand
CAAATTCAAGTGATGGCTTGGATTGGTCTGTGCCTTTTGTGGTGATGAATAAAAATCAAGAAGGGAATTGGGATACTAGTCATGTGCGGAGCCCAACTGTAATCAAGGATGGAGAGATGTATATAATGTGGTATGCGGGCCGTGATGGAACTAATTGGCGTATACTTTATTCAAATTCTAGTGATGGAATAAATTGGGAAACTCCTGTTAAGTCTATAGATAAGAATAGGGGAAGTACTACTTGGGATTTGTCTCATGCTTCTCACCCCACTGTAATTAAAGAAGGGGATATTTATCGTATATGGTATGCAGGTTATAATGCAGGATTTTGGAGAATTATTTCTGCAACTTCGACAAATGGGATAAATTGGACTCTTCCCCGAGCTACAAGAGATTATAATCAAGATAGAGCTTGGGATACTACTGATGCTTATGCACCTTCTGTAATTAAGGATGGAGATGTTTTTAGGATGTGGTATTCTGGAATGGATGGAAGTAATTGGCGTATTCTTCATACAAAACTTGGAACAGTAGATACAAGTGGGCAAGCAAATGATGGATTAAATTGGAATAGGGTATATATCCCTTATCTAACTGATTCAGGAAAGTTTGGAAATGGATTTAAGTTTGATGGAACTAATGATTATATTGCTTTAAATCATAATAATCCTTCTCTTCAACCTTCTGAAGAAATTACTTTATCTGCTTGGATTTATCCGACTGGAAATGAGGGGTCCACCTGGGATTTTATTCGTGCTGAATATAGTTATGCTCTTAGAAGACTTTCAACTGGAGAAGCAAGAATACAGCTTTATATAGGAGGGGTGTGGTATTTTTTAACGCAAAGTATAGGAGAAGATGTGTCTCTGGATAGTTGGAATCATGTTGCTGGAACATACAATGGTTCTGATTTGAAACTTTTCCTTAACGGACAACTTGTTGGAAATAGCAGTATAACTGGAACAATTTCTGCGCCTACTAATGCATTTATTGGAAGTAATGGTGGTGCAGGTACTTATTTTATGGGAACAATGGATGAAGTTGGAATTTGGAATAGAAGTTTGGCAGATAGTGAAGTTTATGAAATGTATCAACGTGGAGCTCATACTTATTTGAATTTATCTGCAAGAACTTGTGATGATGAAAATTGTGAGGGAGAAGATTTTGTTGACTTTGGAAGAAATAATACTTTTACTGACTTATCTTCTCTTGGAAATAATCAATACACTCAATACAAATTTGATTTTGAAACTTTGAGTGCTAATTATACTCCTGAATTATATTCTGTTAGTTTTGGATATGAAGAAGGAACTAATGTTGCTTTAACAGTTTCTAGCCCTTGGTTAACTTCAGATAATCCTTATCATGTCTATAATATGACTGTTTATGTGAATGTTACTGATAATGATGTTGGGCAAACAATTAATTGTAGTTTAAGTGGAGATTTAAATGGAAGTCAAACAATTAAAACAACTGCTGCTGAAACAATTTTTAATATTTCAATTGGAACATTGCCTGCTGAAAATTATTCTTATAATGTAACTTGTTCAGATGGTTATGATTCTGCAATTTCTAATTCTAGTTTTGAGGTATTAGAATTGATTGTTAATTTAACTGGAACTTTAAATGCAACTGTAGTTGAACCTTATGA
>CAZWGF010000045.1:0-5015 GCA_964633605.1 Candidatus Woesearchaeota archaeon | reverse complement strand
TATGTTAACACTAGGAATGGATGATGCTGGGAGAGGTCCTGTGATTGGGCCCATGGTGTTGGCTGGTTGTTTGATAAGTGATGAAGTAGGTAAAAAATTAAAGAAATTAGGTGTAAAGGATTCTAAACAATTAACCCAAAAAAGAAGAGAATATTTAGAAAAAATCATTAAGGAAGAAGCAGAAGCTTTTGAGATAATTATCATATGTCCAGAAAAAATTGATGGAGATAATGCAAATGGTATAAAGTTAAATGAGTTGGAGGGCATTGGTTTTGCAGGAATAATTAACAAGATAAACAAAGGATATGGGAAAATGAAAGTAATCATTGATTGTCCTTCCCCAACAATTTCAAAATGGCAAGACTTTGTAAAAACAAAAGTAAATACTCTATCAAACTTAGATGTTTCATGTGAACATAAAGCAGATAAAAATCATATTTCTGCTGCAGCCGCATCTGTTTTAGCAAAATGTACCCGTGAAAGAGAAATGGACAAAATAAAAAAGATATTTGGTGGAGAAGTTGGTTCTGGTTATTGTTCTGATCCTGCAACTCAAAAATTCTTAGAAAAGCATGCTAAAAAACACCAGGATAAAGGAATCTTCAGAAAGACTTGGATAACTTGGAAAAAAGCTTATGAGAAAATAAGCCAAAGGACATTGTGTTAACAATAAACTTAAATAATTTAATTATCTATAAAACAAATGGCAAT
The DNA here is from genome assembly GCA_964633605.1 of Candidatus Woesearchaeota archaeon. Classification (GTDB taxonomy): domain Archaea; phylum Nanobdellota; class Nanobdellia; order Pacearchaeales; family GW2011-AR1; genus CAZWGF01. The sequence continues at coordinate 4,304 of CAZWGF010000045.1, read as the reverse complement.
AAATTTTGAAGACTATGATAAGGCAAAAAAACAACTTGAAGAAGGTTATGTTCCTCCTAAATGGGACGAAGAAGCTAAAAAACAATTAGATGACGCAACAACAATTTCTATTATGGAAGGGAGAGAGACTTTTATAATTAATTCAGATAGATTGCCAGACTACCATCCTTTCAATGCACCATTGTCTCCGAGAACAATAATTTCCCTGTATAATCACCAACAATTAAGAGAACACCATCTTAATAGTAATGGTAGAATCATACGATTAGATTAAAATCAAATTTAAAAACTCAATTTTCTTATTTTACTTATGGTTCATATTACAAAGTTGGTGATGCACGGGTTCAAAAGTTTTGTTAGGAAAACAGAACTACCATTTTCTCAAGGGATTAATGTTATTCTAGGTCCAAACGGAAGTGGAAAATCAAATGTATCTGATGCCCTTTGTTTTGTGCTAGGAAGATTGAGCATAAAATCAATGCGAGCTGCAAAAGCAAAGAATCTAATTTTTATAGGAACAAAGGCAGCATCCCCTGCAAAAGAAGCAATGGTAGAAATTGTTTTTGATAATTCTGAGAGAGCATTTTCAATAGATAAAGATGAACTTTCTATAAAAAGAATTGTAAGAAGAAATGGACAAAGTATTTACAAGATTAATGGGGAAACAAAAACAAGACAAGAAGTTTTAGGATTACTTGCTCAAGCAGGAATTGATCCAAATGGATTTAATATAATTCTTCAGGGAGAGATTCAAAATTTTGTAAGAATGCAAACAGAAGATAGAAGAAAAATAATTGAGGAAGTTTCTGGAATTTCAATATATGAAATAAGAAAAGAAAAGTCTTTGAAAGAATTAACAAAAACAGAAGAAAGATTAAAAGAAGTTTCAGCAATTTTAAGAGAAAGAACAGCTTACCTAAATAATCTTGAAAAAGAAAGACAACAAGCATTACGATTCAAAAAACTAGAAAAGGATGTTAAAAGATACAAGGCAAGCATAATCAATCAAGATTTAATGAAAAAGAAAAAAGAGAGGGAAATAAATCTCTCTGAAATTTCTAAACAAGATAAAGAAATTGGAAAAACAAAACAAACAATATCTAAGATTAATGCAATAATCAAAAACTTTGAATCAAAAATAGAATCAATTAATTCTACAATGCAAGAATCTACTGGATTAGAGCAAGAAAAACTTAATCATGAAATTGCAAACATAAGGGCAGAAATAATGGGATTAACAGTTAAGATAGAAAACTACGAAAAGAAACTATCCGAAATATCTAAACACAAAGTAGAATTAAGAGAAATAATAAGGAATAATGAGGTTTCTATTTTAGAACTTAGAAAAGAATCTCCAACAGTCACATTAAAGGCAAAAGAAATAGAAGCAAAAAAGAAAGAATTAGAAGCATTAGAAGAGCAGAGAAAGAAGTTCTATATGGTTAAATCAGAGTTAAAATCAATTCGAGAGAGATTACAGGATAAAAAATCTCTTTTACAGAACTATGCAAATGAATCAGATTTTCTATTAAAACAAATAGAAACAACCACAAGAGAATTATTTGATAAAAATACAAATAGGCAAAAATTAGAACAATCAAAATTCTCTTTAGCAGAAAAAAAAGAGTTGTTAGATAGTTTAGATAAAAGGGAAACAGAATTAGAAAGAATTTCTTATACAAATGAACATGAGATTGATAATCAAAAGAAGTTAATGGAAAAGATTTCAAGAATAGATGTTTGCCCTGTTTGTAAGAGTAAAATAACTCCAGATCACATGGATTGTATAAGTAAAGAAGTATCTCCAAAAATACATTCCTTACAAAAAGAAATAGATAATTCAGATAAAGCATTAAATGACATTAGTAAAAAGAAAGAAATGTTAAAACAAGAAATAGAACAAGTTAGTTCAGAGATTATGAAAAGAGAATCAGATTTACATAAGCTTGGAGGAATAATTGAAAAGAAAACTCAAATAAGAATCCTTCAAGAAAAAATAGATAATGCGAAAGAAGAAATGTCAACTTTAAACAAAAAAGAAAAACAACTTGATGCGAGTTTTGATGATAATTCAAATATTGAACAAAAATATGAGTTAGCAAGAGTTGAGGTTCAAGAAATTTCATTAAGAACAGAAGAAAATGTGGGTTCTGAGATTTCTTTTAAACAAAGTGAATTAGAACGTTCAAAGATTTCATTAAAACAATTATCCCGTGATGAAGAAGATATTAATTCTGAATATGGAGATGTTAAGAAAAATCTAATTGAAAAACAAAAACTTCTTGAAATCAAAAAAGCTCAAAATGAAAAATTAAGTAAGAAGTTTCAAACATTGATTGAAGAAAAAGATAATTTGCAAAAAAGGATAAGAGAAAATGAATCTCGACTGGCAATAAATCAAAATACTATCCATAATATTGAACAAAGAATAAATAATTTTAAAATTGATAAGGCAAGGGTTGATGCAGAGATAGAGAACTTAGAAATAGAAATATTAGAATTTCCAGATGTTGAATTAATCAGGGCTAACAAAGAATCACTTTCCCATAAACTAGCAAAAGCCCAAGAAATATTATCTAAGATTGGTTCTGTTAATCTTCGTTCTTTAGAAGTCTATGATTCAATTAAAAAAGAATATGATACAATTCAAGAAAAAGTCGAAATAATTGTAAAAGAAAAAGAAAGTATAATGAAAATTATCCATCAAATTGATATAAAGAAGAAAAAGGTTTTCCTTAAAACCCTTAACGAACTAAATGAAATCTTCTCTAGAAACTTTTCACAATTAAGCACAAAGGGACAGGTATTCCTTGAATTAGAAAACAAAAAGGATCCATTTGACGGGGGAGTCAATATCATTGTAAAGACTGGTCATGGTAAATACTTTGATGTAAAGTCTCTTTCAGGCGGAGAACAAACACTTGTAGCACTTTCACTAATCTTCGGAATCCAAGAGCTAAAACCATACTGCTTCTACATACTTGATGAGATTGATGCAGCACTAGATAAGAGGAACTCAGAGAGGCTTGGAGGCCTATTAAAGAAGTATATGAAAAGGGGCCAATACATTGTTATTACACACAATGATGAGATTATTACCAATGCAACAAACCTTTATGGGGTAAGTATGCATGATGGAATTAGTAAGACTATTAGTCTGAAACTTTAGGAAGTTTTAAATACTGTAGTCAACTATAGATTACTATGGTAACCACAATCCAAGTAAGTGATGATTTAAAAAATATTTTGGCAGAAAGAAAATTGCATAATAATGAGACTTTTGAAGAAGTTATATTTGATTTGATTGAAGATACAATGGAACTCTCTGAAGAAACAAAAAGAAATATTAAAGAGGCTGAAGAAGATATTAAAGAAGGAAGAGTTTATACCCATGAACAAGTAAAAAAAGAGTTGGGACTATAGATGTATGAATTATCATATTCTAAAAAAATATTGAATCAACTTAAAAAATTAGAATTTGCCAATAAAAATAGGATTTTGAAATCATTAGAAAGGATAAGAATTCGTCCTTATGCATATATTAAAAGGATTGTTGGGACAAAATTTTTTAGATTAAGGGTCGGAGATTATCGAATTATTTTAGATATTAAAAATGATAAATTAATTATATTTGTAATTGAAATGGGCCCAAGGAAAAATATATATAAAAAATAATAATTAAAATTATAAACTACACAAGATTACTATATTTATGGGGAAAAAACTAGCTAAAGTATTAGAGGGGTTAGCAAGATGTATGGACATATCTGGTTCAATGGAAAATTACCCAAATATTGATATTTATGAAAAATATTGCAATGATAATAAAACTCCTGAACAAATAGATGGTGAGGCTTTAGCAGGGGATTGGGATAATGTTGGAAAGTGTTTAAGAAAAGCATTAGATGATTACCCCTATCATTTAGAGTAAATTTATATATTTCTTCAACCTAATCATATCATGAAAAAAGGAATAATTGTACCCACCCTTGCAGATGCCATAAATTATATTGCAAGGCCAGGGACTAAGGCAGGAAATAATTTTATTGATCAAAATTTGCCTGCAATAAATTTTGAAATTGATAGATTAATTTATGCAGAGGAAAGTAACCCTAAGCAAATAGAGCAAATGTTGGATGTGCTTTCAACCTATGATTCATTGGGGAAAGCTGAAAAAGAGTTCAAAAAACTCAAAAAATACTATTCAAAAAAACATCCTGAGAATGCTAAAAAATATGATAAATAAAATAATAAAAGAAGAAGGGTGAAAGTAAAAAATAAAAAAATAAAAAAATAAAAATTAA
>CAZWGF010000044.1:0-5015 GCA_964633605.1 Candidatus Woesearchaeota archaeon | reverse complement strand
TTTACAAGGGACTACCGCCTCATCCGATCGCTAATCCGGGGATTGATGCTATTGACGCGGTACTCAATCCGACCGAGACCAATTGTTTTTATTATCTCCACGACAATAACAGAAATATTCATTGCGCCGAAACCTATGAAGAACATTTAGAAAACATTGAGAAATACTTGAAATAGATAAAATAAAAATGGGGTCAGGAGTCTTTTGTTATTGTGGATGATTACGTAAAAAGGTTCCAATTTCGTCCCATACGGCCAACACTTAATACACTTAAGAAAATAGCGAAAGCTTTTGATGTTTCAATAAAAAAGGCAATAAAATAATATGAACAAACAAGAGATAATAACATGGTTAAGTAATAATTTAGAAAAAACAGATCAAGAGATAGAAAAGTTTCTGTTTTCTGAAATAAATGGTAGCGAGTTTAAAAATAAAGAGTCATGGCATAAACATTATTTCCTTGAAGAATTAAAGTCGCCAGCGAATGGTTTTCCGAAAAAAGTTTTAAAGATAATCAATGATATTCAGAAAGAAATAAATAGTGTGCCAATGTGGAAAAGGTATATTGCATTTTGTATTGATTTTATTGTTTTGGGTTTACTTTACATAATTCCTCAAGCTCTTTCGATTAATCCAGAGAGTTTAACGGGAGTAATTATATTGCTACTTTTATACTTTTTTTATTTTTCTTTAAGTATTTATAAATATCAAACTACGATAGGATTATATATCTTTAAAATAAGAATTGATTTTGATGAAAAAGATCATTTGCTTCCTCGAATTATAGCTAGAGAAATAATATTTCTTTCATTATTAACTGGAATCGGTTTCATCTGTTATTTAATTTATGGTCCATATTGGGACAGGATAACAGGTACTCGCATTGTCTGGATAAAGTAAATTAGATAATTTCTTTTATTGCGGATATATTGGAAATTAAAAATATGAACGATTTGATAAAATGGGGTCAGGAGCCTTTTATCCTTGTTAGTAATTATGTGGAAAAGTTCTAATTTTGTCTCATGCAGCCAGTATCTAAATAGTTAGTTTTGTGCATCTTAAGAATGTAACAACAACTATCACCTTAGCAGTATTTATGCATGAAAAGATTAACAGACCTCAAAGATATATTGAATAGTTTTTTAATAATAGGTATACTGAAGTATGATGTTTATAGAAAATATATCTTTGTCGTGGAAGGTACTTAACACATTAGTTGATGCTGTGGGGTGGTTTATAGTTGCTGTAGTAATAATTACAGCAATAACAACTTTTATTGCATGGATAAAAGGTATATTAAAACCACTTTGGCGATTAGGGCTTGGATTATCAAGAAAAAAAATAACAGTTATTGCTAGCCAAAAAGATTCTGAAAGTCTAGTCAATTTGATTAAGGGTTCACATATATTTACAACAAAAAATATATTCAAAATCATTTCCAAAGAAGATAGTGAAGATATAAAGAAAGCAAATGTAATATTATTTAAGTATAGCGGTGCACCTTTTACTTTAAAACAAGTTCTTGAAAAGAAGCATTATAATTCTGCAATAGTGATTTATGCTAAGCCGGAAGAGATTCAAAATAGTGAAGACTGGAAGTTAATGGATGAATATAGGAATATTTCAGTTTGCAACCTTAAAGGACGATTATTAAATGATTTGTTAACATTAATGATGACAACAAAACTATGAAAAATGAAGTATTAAAGAATTATATTATCAATAATATTAGCCCTAGAACGACTCAGAGGGATCGTATAAAAAAACTATATGGAGAGTTGAAGTTGTACCTAGGAGATGATTTATGTTTTCAGACAGGATCCTACGCAAGGTTTACTGCAATACGACCGGTAAATGACTTAGACGTTTTCTATACGTTCAGTGATGGTACTACAACCTCCAGTGCCCTCAAAGCATTACCAGAATTGGCTAAAAGATTAGGAAACGAATTTTCTCAGGAATGTTCTGAGAATTTTAGTGTTGAACTACAGACACACTCTGTTAAACTTCAGTTTGATGATGATTTCTCTATTGATGTAGTACCTGCTGTTGATACAGAGAAGGTAACTTCTGACTTGAATACTCCGATTTATGTTGTTCCAGATAAAAAGACTTTAGAGTGGAAAAATTCTGATCCCAAGGGTTACAAAGAAATAACCAAACAAACAGATGAAGTATCGGAAAAGTCTCTTCGTCGAGCCATACGATTTGTTAAGTCTTGGAGAAAAGGATGCAAGGATCGTGATGATGATTTTAAGCTTAAATCATTTCATATAGAACAAATCTTTATTGAGATTTTTCAGGAGAATGATGGTATTGAGCTTTTTGATGCAATTAAGTTATTCTATTCTGAAATTCCAAATAACTTACTTAGTGCAAGGTTTGAGGATAGAGCATATATTGAGGAATCAGAAGATGTTTTCATTGATGAATATGTAAATGAACTTTCTTCAACCGAGAGAAATCAAATAATAGATTGGTCAAGTTCTCAACTTACGAAAATTAAAGCAATTGAATCTGCTGAAACTGAAGAAAGAATAATTAAAATTATTGAAGACATCATGTCTTGTTCTAGCGGAGTAAAAGATACGATTTCGGCAACAGTTGGAGGTCCATTTAGGCCGTCTGGTCAGCATTTGACTTAATTCTTATGTATGAAGAGCTATACTTCGACTCCTATTACGATAAATTAACAGGATGGTTCTATCGTAAATCCAAAGAATATGCTGGTACTATAGACCTTAAGTATAAAATTAGGGACTATTATATGATAAAGCTTGTTCAGGATAAAGTTAGTCAGGAGTTTTCTGCATATGAGCAGGAAAAGATTGAGGTGTATGCTAAAAATAACAATAAATATATTTCTGACCTTCATGTTAATCCACGACGTGATTTATGTATAGCCCCTAAAAATTCAAGGCTGTATATTGATAATTCAAAAGATAAGGAATCTTTTATAGAAAAATTACTTATCCCGTATCTTTATTTGCACTCCTTTCTTGAAAAAGAGGGTTGTAGGCCTTGGCCAGATTATAGTCATGACTACATAGGAAATTTTGAGGCATATAAACGGGAGATGGAACCTGTAACCAAAGAATATGTAGTTCAGAACCTATTCTATTTAAAGGACATCGGTTTTAATATAAGAGAATTTAATAAAAAGAGCTCAAGTTTTTTAAAACTTCTACAAAACGAAAGTCGAGAAGCGTTTATTGGTGCAAAAAAATTAATGGAGGATATTAAAGAGTTTCATTTAGAGAAGTATATTAAATAGTTAAATTGATGATGGGGGCTATTCTGAAGAACGTCAAAAAGCAAAGATTAAAAAATATGGATACAAAAATAATTATTATAGGGGGAATTGGAATAATAGCTTTATTTCTAGTATGTAGAGAAATAGCTACTTGGTATTGGAAAATAAATAAAATAATAAGATCATTAGACAGAATAGAAAGAAATACTAGAAAAGAGGGTGTAACTTATCCTGACGATGACGATAGTTTATTTTAATGTTATAACTTTTTAAGGAAGATAATCTTAAAAAGGTTCCAATTCCGTCCTATACAGCCAGCTGTGATTTTTATCCGAATTTTAATTCGGGTATAAAAATTTCATCCCGAACGAATGTGAGGGACAAAGAGACTTTTTTATTGTGCAGACCCATCTCTTCTCTTAACCAAGTCAAAAATCAGGGGTTGCCGATGATTTTATGAAATCTTTATGACTCAGATTGATTTCGAGAAAAAAATAAAAGAAGAAGTCAAGAAATTAATAAATTTCTTTTCAGAAAAAGAAAGGAGTGGTTTTTTGGCTGGTATTATGCCAGATCCATTGAATAATCTTATATGGATAAATCTTAGTTTGATATGGAGAAAATGTCAGGCTAATTTAAAAGATATTCAAAAGATAACTGGTGGCGAGAAATTAATAAAGTTATTTCAGAAATTAGAAAAATTAAGATATTTTGAAGATAAATGATTTTAGTAGTAAAGTATCAAAATTCGGTTTATCCAATAATAAGAATTGAAGATAAGTCCTCGGGGCAGGTAATGATTCGATTTATTCATACGTCAATGCATTGGACGGTTCATAAAGCTACGATCATAAAAGAAGATCAGAATATGGCAGTGATAAGCTATGCTGGCCAAGAAATGGAATTATTAAAATCTTCCTATCCCGATTTAATAATTTTTACTGCCTATAACGAAAAAAGACCTCCTGGAGGATGGGATAATGAAATAGTTGGTGTTGCAAGGAAACTAGGTTTGAATAATCCTGAACGGCATAAAAATTATGAAGCTCATAATCCTCTTCCTATAATTTCTAATGTCCAAGGATATAATCTGGGCAGTCATCGTTTGAATCTTCAGTCTCATCCTAAAGATGATAAATATTTAGGACGGGATAATATTATAGAAATTGGTCAGAGTGAATTAAAGAATCCTATGATGGATATAATTCTTTCTACCGAAAATAATCAATATCACGAAGATGGATTTTCTGTTGAAACTAGTTTGGGTAAATTATTTTTTAAGATTGGTTTAGCTGACTAGAGTAATCTTCTTATCCGTATAAATCATCTTACCTTTCAAATTAGCCAGTAACTCTCTTTTCTCAATAATGCTTCCTTCTCGTAATAAGTATTTAGCGTAAGTCCTGATATCAACATCATCAGGGCTTTTTTGTTTGTCTGAATTGCCCATAATCGTATTCTGGAATTTATTGAATCTTTTAATCTCTTCATTCAACTTGTGCTTCATTCCTAATTCATTGATATCCACTTTATCAATAACAGGAAGTAGCTGTTTAATCAGTTCTTCTTCCTGAATGTATTTATTCTTGCATTGCCTGTCTCTGCTCCTGGTACAGCCATAATAGGTATATTTCCTAGTCGTCCCGTCCCTTAATTTCTTGTATTTTTCTTCAGCCGTAATACCTGATCCGCATAGTCCGCAGACAATCATCTTGGTAAAAGCGAATTCCTTGCTTTCTCTGACTATATGGTCTCTTTTTAA
>CAZWGF010000043.1:0-5048 GCA_964633605.1 Candidatus Woesearchaeota archaeon | reverse complement strand
AAAAAGAGAAAAACCTTTATATAGATTATCAAGTTATAATTTATACGAGCCTACACAGATTTGAACTGTGGACCTCTAGACAAATTTTCTTTAGAATATTTGGAAGGTTAATGAGCCTACACAGATTTGAACTGTGGACCTCTGGCTCTCTTAGACGAATCCAAGAGAAAACAATTCTTACGAATCATCGTCATATAAGACCAGCGCTCTGACCAGACTGAGCTATAGGCTCTCACTCTTTCGTGTTTAATTAAATATATAAAGGTTTTTCTATGAATACTTTTATGCTAATTGGACTTGTTGGGAAACCTTCTGTTGGAAAAAGTACTTTTTTTAAGGCAGCGACCTTAGCTGAAATTGAAATTGCTTCTTATCCATTCACTACAATTAAAGCAAATCATGGCGTGGGATATGTTAAAGTTGATTGTATTGATAAAGAATTTGATACTCAATGTAATCCAAGTCATGGATTTTGTATAAATCATAATCGTTTTGTTCCAATTGATTTGATGGATGTTGCTGGATTGGTTCCTGGTGCTTCAGAAGGAAAGGGATTGGGAAATCAATTTTTAGATGATTTGCGTCAAGCAGATGTTTTTATTCATATTGTGGATGTTTCTGGTGAAACAGATGTTGAAGGAAAGCCTACAGAGAATTATGATCCTTGCGCAGATGTTGAGTTTTTGGAAGATGAGTTAAATAAGTGGTATTATAATATTTTGATTAAGGTTTGGAAAGGTTTTGCTAGGAAAGTTGAAATGGAGAAATCTAAATTTGCAGAGGCAGTTGCAAAGCAGTTTTCTGGTTTAAAGGTAAATGAGGATCAAATTAAGTCTGTTTTATTGAAATTGAGTTTTAGTGATAGGCCAAGTACTTGGACTGAAGATCAAATTATGAAGTTTGCTTCTGCACTTAGAAATGAAAGTAAGCCAATGATTATTGCTGCAAATAAAGTGGATTTAGCAAAGGGAAAGGAAAACTATGATAAGATAAAGGAAAAGTTTTCTGATGCTATTATTATTCCTTGTTCTGCTGATTCAGAACTTGCTTTAAGACAAGCAGCTAAAGCAGAGTTGATTGAGTATATTCCAGGTGAAAAGGATTTTAAGGTAATCAAAGAACTTGGGGAGAAACAAGTTGATGCTTTGAATAAGATAAAAGGAAATGTTTTAGATAAGTTTGAATTTGGTACAGGTGTTCAACATATTTTGAATTCAGCTGTTTTTGATTTATTGGGATATGTTTCTATTTTTCCTGCATCTGCTAATAAGCTAGGAGATAGTAAGGGCAATATTTTACCTGATTGTTTTCTATTGCCCCCAGGAAGTACTGCCCTTGATTTTGCATTTTTCTTACATACTGATTTTGGAAAGAATTTTATTAAAGCAATTGATGCACGTTCAAAGCGTGCCTTGGGTAAAGCATATGAATTAAAGAATCGTGATGCTTTGGAAATCGTAACTCGTTAGGATTTTCTATCTCAAAGAGATTCTAGAGATTGTTACAAGGTAAGTTTTAAAAACTAATTTTAATCTTTTTTAATATGAAAGATAAAAGTTCTAAAGATTGTGAAGGTTGTAATGGAAAGTGTTGTAGATATGTTGCAATTGAGATAGATACTCCTGAAACTTTGGAAGATATGGAAGATATTAAGTGGTATGTTTGTCATAAAAATATTCAGGTCTATGTTGATGATGATAAGGTGTGGCATATTGAGTTTCTTAGCCCATGTGAGTTCTTAGGAGAAGATAATATGTGCACAATTTATGATAAAAGACCAAAGATTTGTAGAGAATATGATCATGAAGAATGTCACTTTCATAATGACTATGAAGAAAAGCATTCTTTTAAGACATTAAGTGATGTTGAAACCTATATTTTGGATAATTTTAAGAAATAGTTTATCGACGGTAAATTTTGATTACAGCACCATTACAGTACGTGCAATAATAATGTTTAAATAGTTGCAGCACATCATATTTCTTAAAGGTGATTTAATGGTTTATAAGAGGTATATAAAAAGGGGAGGAAAGACTTTTGGTCCGTACTATTATGAAAGTTTTAGGGATGAAAATGGTGTTGCTAGAACTCGTTTGGTAGATGCTCCTAAAAAATTTTCTTTTAATAAAAAATCATTGTTTATTTTTTTAGGAATTATTGGTTTATTGGTTGCAGGTTTGGTTATTATGAATCAATTTCCTGAATCAAATTTTTCAACCATCTCAATTGACACTGAAACAAATGGGGGGGTCCAAGATGCACAGGTGATTGTTCCTCCTGAATCAAAAGTTAAGACCATTTATGATAAAATTATTGCTCCGGTTATGGATCCTATTGTAGGTTTTTTTACAGGGAATGTTGTTGAAGAGATTTGTGAAACTGAAGAAGTATGCGAGGAAGTATGTAGTGAAGAAGAGTCTTGTAGTGATGATTGTTCTGGAGAAGGAGAAGAAGAAGTATGTGAAGAGATTTGTGAGACTGAAGAGGTATGTGAAGAAGTGTGTGAAGATGTAGAGACTTGTGAGGAGGAATCCCCAAGGGATGACTCTGGTGAGCCAGAAGTTGTTGAGGAAACTCCAGTAGAAGAAGAGACTCCCAGCACAAGTGACTCGGGGGAGCCAGAAGAGGTTATAGAAAATGAGACTGTAGAAGATACTAATGAAACTCAGGTAGAAACAAATGTTACTGGAGAAGTTCTTGTTGAAGAAGAAGTAGATGAGGAACCTGTTGAGGAAATTGTTACAGCACCCGACCAAGTAGGTCCAGAGGAGGGTGTACCCTCTGACGAGGGCAAGGTAAATGTTACTGAAATTATTAATGTAAGTGATGCAATTACTCAAATTTCTACAGAACAATTTGCAGTTGTTATTGGAAAACCTGTAAAATGGCAAAAGGAAGTTAAGGTTATTCTTGATGAGGATGAAGTTGTTCAGAATTTAAGTGTTGAATTACCTAGTTTAGCAGGGAATGTTTCTGTTAAAAGGATCAATAGAACAACTGGAGAAGAAGAGGAATTGGAGATAGAGTCTATTAATCAAAAACAAGTTTTGGAAGTTGAGCCAAGCGTTACAATTACTGGGGGAGTTATTTCTAATATTTTTACTTCTTTCTTATCTATGACTGGGAATGTTGTTGAAATTATTGAAAGTGACGAGGAAGTTAGTGTTGAAATTCAAGAGGAAATTTATGATGATGATGAGTTTGTAGTGGAATATTATACAGATGCGCCTTATGCAGAAGAGAGGGAAGTCGATGATTATAATAAGGAGATAACTGTTATTGGTCCTGAAGAAGTTCATTATGAGGATATTTTAGCATTTAGTATATTGCCTTCTGAAGTTGTTAATTCTGGAAATGTTAAACTTTACCACATTGTTAATAATTCTAGAGTATTAGCTGAATTTGAAATTTATGATTTAGATAATAATACTCTTTATGATTATATTAGTTGGGTTGTTCCACATTTAAGTGAGCAAGAATATGAATTAGAAATTAGTGTTTTGAATGTTCAATCCTATCCAACTGTGGGAGGGGAATGGGAAGTACAGTTCACAACAATTGGTGCAGCTAATTTGACCATTAGTGCAATTGATGGAACCACTTGGAGTAATGAAAATAAAGATAATGATTTGAAATTTTTAAGAATTAAATGTGGTGAACAGAATTTGGTTTATGAATGGATTAATACCCCGGAAGGGCACGAGAACCTGCAAGCAGGTGATTCTGTATTTATTGAAAATTATTCTTGCGGGTTAACCGGTTATGAAGTTTCAGAAGTTCTAACAAATGGTAAACATCATTTAGAATTTGACTTTGGAGGTCAAAAAGCTTATGCAAACAATGACGCATTAGGTAATTCTTCTATTCCTCAGACATTAAACTTGCATGGTAAGCTAACTAATAGCAGTGGAGATGCTTTAACAGGAACTTATAATATGACTTTTAGGATTTACGACGCTGCTACAGCAGGAAGTTTACTTTTTGAATCAGCAAATAATTCTGTAACTGTTGATTCTAGTGGTATTTACTCTTTTATTTTGAGTAGTGTAAACATTTCTTTTGCAGAACCTACTTACTTGGGGATACAGGTTGCTTTGGATGCAGAGATGTCCCCCAGAATTAATTTAACTTCTACCCCCTATACTTATCGAGCTAACACTGCAGACAATTTAAACTCTGCAAACAATTACAATATTCAAAATTTAACTTTGGGAGAGAAGATAACTTTTGCTTTTGGAGAAGTGATTGATAATATTGTTGATGGTTGGATTAAACTGACTGGAAATTTAAATGTGACGGGAAATGTTATTTCAGAAGGCAATATTACAGCACAATATTTTGTTGGAAATGGTAGCGGGTTAACTGATGTTTGTCTTGCTAATGGAACTAATTGTCAAAGTGGTTTAGGAGATACTCAAAAAAATACTTCTGGAGAATATGTTTACAATGATTCTGCCACAATTTATTTTAATGAAACTAAGTTGAATGCTACAATTGAAGATTTAGACACGATTTCAAATGAAACCCAAATGATTTTAGATAATAATGCTTCTTGGACTTCAACCTATAATGCAACTTATGATTCAATGATTGGAGATAATGAATCTTGGAATGAAACTCGTGCAGATGGATTGTATGCTGATATTTCTGTAACTGCTGGAAATGAAAGTTTTAATCAATCCTGGACAGATACTCTTTATGCTGGAATTCAATGGGCATATAATATGACTACCCCATTTACAGATTGGTTAAGTACATTTGCTTATAATTATAATCAAACTATTCCAGCTAATACTTATACAGATACTCAAATAACGAATAATAATGCATCCTGGACTTCAACATATAATGAAACTTATGATGCAAAGACTTCTGGAAATCTTTCTTTTAATGAAACTCGTGCTAGTGAATTATATGCCCCCAATACAACTTCTGGAATCCAAGAATTAATTAATGATACCGGTGTTTATTCTACCTATAATGAAACTTATGCAGGTTCTGTAAATAATGCAAGTTATCTTTCTACATATAATGCAACCTATGATGCA
>CAZWGF010000042.1:0-5199 GCA_964633605.1 Candidatus Woesearchaeota archaeon | reverse complement strand
CCAAAATAAACAAAAATACTTATCCCATTGGTACCATTGAAAATACTAGCTGAAGAATATTTACTAAAAATCAAACAAATTAAGAAAATTAGATATCCAAAAGTTAAAATTATTTTTTCTCCTTTTTTTAATTTTCTAATTAAATGATTGAATAATAAGACAGATCCCATAAAGAATAGCCAAAAGAACAGGGGAATATCAAATACTACTGGGCCAAAACTATTTTTCCAATCATTCATATAAAAGGGTTGTTTATTTTCTGCAACAGTCAATCCAAATCGTGTGGTTATTGGAGTTATTAAATCATGTTGTATGCTAGAAATTTTTCCAAGAATAAATCCTGGGCCAAGAATGATTAAAACAATCATAAATAATATCAATGTGGAAAGAATTAATGAAAAAATTTCTTTAGGAAGTCTTGTTTTTCTTCTTAATCTATCTAACTTATTTGTTTTCATTATCAATAAACTAAATCCAACAATTGCAAAAATTCCAATTACTGCACCGGTCGAAGTAGATGAAATTAAAATTTTTAAAGTATATCTTGCAGAAAAATACATTAGAATTACAAATGACGTAATCATCCAAGTGCCATAAATAAAGAATTTTTCTTTATCAATTTTTCCAAATATAAATGCAAGTAAGAATGCTGCAGGGATTGTGAAGAATACAAAAAGACTTCCTCCCCAAGTCAATCCAAGAAGTGCAGTTGAAATTCCTGCTAAAACCCCAAACATTAAACCTTTCTTAAAATTCTTTGCAGTAAATGCTTCTAAGAACAAATAAAATGCCATAAAGATAAAGAAGAATGCAGCAGATTCTTTTTCAGGAATTCCTGCAATTGTTCTAGGCAATAATGAGGGAATCAAGATAAAGAACGTAGTAGAAATCAATGCAATAACATTTCTTGTAATTTTATCTTCTTTGTAAAATATTTTTCTTGAAAAAAGAAAAAATGCAATAGTTGTTAATCCAAACATTATTACTGGAAACCAAATTGCTGCATAGGTTACAGTAACTTCTTTTGAGAAAAATGAAATTAATTGGTAAAACCAAGCAATCATATATGAAAGCAATTTCATTTCTCCTGCAGTATTAATTGGGTTACAAGTAACTCCAGAACAAATTTCTGCCAAGGGGACAGATCTCATAGCATCCAGTGCAAATAAACTACCGTTAGCAACAATATCTTTTGCCCACCTTAAGAATAAAAATGGATCCAAATCTGGTCCAAGAATCCAATCTCCAGTAGTTATGTCTTTTAGTTTACCAATGTTTCTTGTTCGAATAAACATTCCTAACCAAACTAAAAAAGCAAGAAGTAGGTAAACAATCCAATCTTTTTTTTCTTTTAAGAAATTAATTGCTTGAGCCTTTCTTTTTTCCAAATCATCACCTTTAAATCCTTCTTCCATTTTAATACATTTCCTCCTTTGAATTGGGATGCATGAAAAAATTTATTTTTTCTTCCATTAGCATTTAGAATCAAAAATTGCTATATAAAGTTTATCTATCTGGATTATGTTATAATCTATCCAAATATAAGTGGAGTAAAATATACTTCTATTACTGCAGCAATTGCTAAAATCACAATAGCAATAAATAACATAATAACCACATTTTCAAAAATTCTCATCATTTTTGGGCTTTTAATACCATTTCTTAAAATTCCTATTCCAAAAATTCCCCCGGCCAATGCAGTCACAAAATAAGCTGCTATCTCCGGAAAACCATGAATCATATATCTACCAATTCCCATAGGAATTTCTTTTACATTATATTGGGTGAATATGCCTATTGCTGCAGATATTACACTTGCATTCCAAGCCAATATAAATATAGCTCCCGCACCAAAAACCAAGGAGAAGATTAATGTAAAGATCATCACATAAACATTATTTTCTAAGATAGATAAAAATCTTCCAATATTTGTAGCATCTCCGGTCATTCCTATCACCTCTCCCGTAAAGCTATATTTTAGAACGCAATTATCTACATTTCCTGGACTATTTATTGCACAATATGTTTCTATTTGAGCATTAAGTAAATTAGGATCTTGTAATATAATATGCCAGAATGAAAATGCAACAATAAAACCTAAGAATAACCACATAAAAGCATAAATTGCATCACTATGGGTTTTCCATACACTAAAGAATCCTTCTATTTGTTCATCTTCTTCTTCTTCTTGTTTAATCATGAAATACATGAAAGGTAATGAAAACATTACACAAAATGCAATTACAATCATTCCAGAAAATTTTGATAAAACCATATCTCCTGAAAAAAACCATTTAACCAACAATAAAGAAAGAGAAGCATAAACTAGTCCAACAAAAAACATTTTCCATGGACGTTTTTCAGCACTTCTAGGATTAATAATCGCCTCTAACATGATTATTATAAATTACAATCACTTATAAATTTTTGTTTAATTTTTTGCAACCAACAATATAAATCCTTAAAAATAATATAATCCTCTAAAATGCATGGCAAATATTGTTAATGAAGTAGATCATGAGAATGTTATGGAGAAGAAAACAAAAGAATTGATAATTCTTACTAAAAAGTTTGGAGATTCCAGGATTATGGAATATCCTAAAACTGGTTTTACTATTGGGGAAAGAGAGGATATAGACATTTCTGTAAGAGATAATTTTATCACTGTAAAAAATGAAAAGGATTTGGGACTTGCTAAGAAATTGGCAAGCATGTATGGGGCACATTTTAATCAAAAATGGACTTTAAAAAAAGATTATTAAATCCAATAAAAGCATTTTTATAACTATAATTCTTATTTAATTAATGAATAAAAGGGTGGTGTTTAATAAAATAGTAAGGGATATCAAAGAAATTAAAATCCAGGGTGCAAGAAACATTGCAAAAAAAGCACTTTATGCATATTCTTTAATGCCGACGAAAAAATCAAAAAAAGCACTTTTAAGTTCTCGTCCAACAGAACCTATGATGCAAAATGTTTTAGATTTAGTTGAAAAAAAACCAGTCAAAGAAATTGAAAAACATTTTGATGAGGCTCAAGATAAAATAAATAAAAATGTTTTCAAAAAAATAAAAAATAACGACGTTATTTTTACACATTGCCATTCTACAAATGTTGTGAATGCATTAATTTATGCAAAGAAAAAAGGAAAGAAGTTTGAAGTTTATAATACAGAAACTCGTCCTTTATTTCAAGGAAGAAAAACCGCACGTGAATTAAAAAAAGCAAAAATCAAAGTTACAATGTTTGTTGATTCTGCACTTGGAGTTGCTCTTTCAAAAGAACAAGGAACAAAAAAAGCAACAAAAGTTTTTCTTGGAGCAGATGCTCTTCTAAAAACTGGCGTAATTAATAAAATTGGAAGTGAAGTGATAGCCCAAATAGCAAAGAATCAAAAAATTCCGGTATTTGTCATTGCTGATTCTTGGAAATTTACTAAAGGCAAAGTTCCAAGGGAACAAAGAAAACTTAATGAAATTTGGGACACAGCTCCAAAAACAATTAAGATAAAAAATCCTGCTTTTGAATTTGTTCCTAAAAAATATATTAAAGAAATTATTTCTGAATTAGGTTCATTAAGTTATGCTAGATTTATTGCCCTTAGTAAACATTTTTGAAAAAATGTTTCAGGGTACGCCAATGGGGTGAAGAAGTTTTAATTAAGGACTTTGATATAAAGCCATCCCAGTTACCATCAATTCTGGATTTTGCAGGAAATATCCCCCTGTAACAAAAACTGCCCCCAGATATTTAGAACATTCTGGAATGTTTTCCGCTTCAAATGTTTTAAAAATAATTTTTTCTAATTTTTCTTTCATAAGATTAGTTGGTTATTGATGTTTTTAAGAATTATTACAGTCTATTTTATTCTTTTTTACCTTGTTCAGCTTGAGCTTCACCCATTAGCTTCATTAATTCACTATTAAGCTTCTCAATTTCAGAATCAATTGTTTCACGAACTTCCTTTAACTTTCCTGTCTGTTCAGCAATTATTTTTTTAGTATCTGGAATAGATTTAATAATAAAATTTTTCCCCCCAACATCAACTGTTAGGTCTTCTGAAAGAAGTTTAGCTTTAACAAAAATTCCCCTACCAACAGGAGCTTGAATTTCTTTTCCTTCTGCTCCAACCAATGCATCAAGTGCAAGATTAAGAGTACTCATTTCTGTAATGCCTTGTTCAACAGCTTGCATTTGCTGTTGCATTTGTTGCATTTGCTGTTCAAACATTTGCAATTTAAACATTAATTCTTGTTGATTATTTTCCATATTAAACTTACAATTAAACTACTTTTAAAGCTTTTCTAAGAACTATGCTGGAGATAATACCTGCCCCAATATACCACCATAACCATGAAGTAAATACATCTGTATAAATTCCCCTAATCCACCAGAATAGAATAATTAATGGTAAGAAAGTATAAATCATTGGTCTAAATGAATGTTTCATCAATTCAATTGAAGTTTCCATCATTTCTTTTTGGATTTTCGCCATTTCTTTAGCATCATCACGAACTTCCTTAAGATTTTTTTGAAACCCTTTTTGCATGGCTTTCAATTCTTTCATTCTTTTTTGATCAGTAACTTTTTTAGTAACCAGCGTCATAACAAGAGTAATTAAGAAGGATAAAGTCACCACACTTATTTTTGGATTTGCAATCATTAATTCAGTAATCATTTTATATCAAACAAAAATTAGTTTTTAAACTTTAACTTCCCATAAATTTCTTCATCGCAGGATTCATATCCACAGAATGTTGCTGAGCAATGTTTTGGTAGAACTGGAACATAATCATAATTACTAATAGCATCGCTGTTCCTGAAACAAGAGCTCCCATTAAATTAGTAACTGATGCAAGCAATCCAATTGCCAAACCACCCATTATTGTCAAAGGCATTACATATCTATCTAAAATACTTTCTAAAATTCTAATATCTTGTCTAAATCCTGCAACTTGTAATCCCGAAGATGAAATTTTTTGTGCCTGTGCTTTAGAATCCATCCCAGAACTCTTTACCCAAAATACTGAAAATAATGCACATAGAAATACAAAAGTTAAAACATGAGTAAATCCTTGCAATAAGTATTTCCACATAAATCCCCCACGAATAGTTACTTCTAATAAATTAGTAGACCCCATCCAAAATGCAAGACCAGAAATTGCCTGTCCATTAACAAAATGTCCTAAGAATGTAAA
>CAZWGF010000041.1:0-5267 GCA_964633605.1 Candidatus Woesearchaeota archaeon | reverse complement strand
AGAGAATCCAGATTGTTTAGAGTTTAATGATTATTTGATTGAAGCAGAAAGAATACTTGATGAGGATGTTTTGAAATCTAAGGAACTTGTTGAATTTGCAATAGAATCTTGTAAAGATACTATTACTTCAAAGACTGCAGAAGCTCAAGAAGTTGTATCTACTTTAAGACAACGTCAATGGCAGACTCCTGTAATGGTTGCTTCTATTTTATTTGCATTATCTTTAATGGTTGTTATGTGGTTATTAAAAGTAAGGTCAAAGAGAAAAGTTCGTAGGGAATTAGGTGTTAGGGAAGATTCTTCAAAGAAAAAAGGATTTTTTTCTAACTTAAATTTCTTTAAATCTAAAAAGAAGTCTTCTAGCAGAAAAGTTAAGAAAGATATTTTTGGAAAGTAATTAACAAAGTTTTTCAATCATTTCTTGGTCTCTTGGGTCTTCCCAATTTTCTTCATGTTGGATTCCATAGCCGGTTGGAGTTATTTTAGTTGAGATATTTTTATTACAAGTTATTTCATAATCTTCACAATAGTTGTTTTCATCACATATGGCTTTTGTCCAAGAATGTGTTTGTTCTTCAATTACTGCACCTGTAATATTTTGTGAAAAATTGATGAATAATAGGAATATTGCTGCTGCTAGGATTGTTAAAATTAGGGCTAAAATTACTGCTTTTTTCATGTATTTTTATGGTTTTTTTGTTTTTTAAATCTGTTGGTTATTTTTTTTGTTTTTTATTTTTCCCGACGACAAATTGAATTTTAGTGCAGAAAAGTTTATAAAGGAGAACCTCTTTTTCTGGGTATAAATTATCGTGATCTGGAACAGAAATCTGTTCTTTTTTCATAACAAAAATAGATATTTTAGCTAAGGCTATAAAATGGGAAATGAATATAATGCAAAGGAAATAAAGGTTTTAGAAGGACTTGAAGCAGTGCGAAAAAGGCCTGCAATGTATATTGGGTCTACTAGCAAGGATGGTTTACATCATTTGGTTTATGAAGTAATTGATAATTCTGTAGATGAAGCTTTGGCAGGATATTGCGATTTAATTAAAGTTAATATAAATAAGGATGGTTCTGTAACTGTTATTGATAATGGTAGAGGGATTCCAGTGGATATTCATCCTCAGTTTAAAATTCCTGCTTGTCAAGTTGCTTTAACAAAACTTCATGCAGGTGGAAAGTTTGATAATAAGTCTTATGCTATTTCAGGGGGTTTGCATGGGGTTGGTATTTCTTGTGTTAATGCATTAGCTAAGAAATTAATTCTTGAAATTAAAAGAGATGGAAAAGTTTATTCTCAAGAATATTCTCGGGGGGATGCTAAAACAAAATTAAAAGTTATTGGTAATTGTGATAAAAAAGAAACAGGAACTAAGGTTACTTTTTGGCCTGATGAACAAATTTTTTCAGCTCTTAATTTTGATTATAAAATTTTAGAAACTAGGTTTAGGGAAGTTGCTTATTTGAATGCTGGTTTAAAGATAAAATTAACCGACGAGATTAAAGGCAAAAAAGAAGAATTTTTTGCTGCAGGTGGTTTAATGGAATTTGTTAAGTGGGTAAATAAAACAAAAGATGTTACCCATAAGCCTATTTATTTTAAGAGACAAATTAAAAATGTTATTATTGAAGTTGCTGTCCAATATAATACTGGCTATCAAGAAAATATTTTTGGATTTGTAAATACCATTAATACTGTTGAAGGTGGAACACATGTTTCTGGTTTTAAGACTGCACTTACTCGTGTAATTAATGATTATGCTAAGAAAAAAGGTATTTTGAAAAATGGAAGTTTTTCAGGAGATGATGTTCGTGAGGGTTTAACTTCTATTGTAAGTATAAAAATTCCTGATCCACAATTTGAAGGACAGACAAAAACAAAACTTGGTAATTCAGAAGTGAAGGGTCTTGTTGATTCTGTTGTGACTTCTGCTTTGTCTGAATTTTTTGAAGAAAATCCTACTGTTGCAAAAAAGATTGTTTCAAAGGCTGCCGATGCTGTTGCAGCTAGATTGGCTGCTAAGAAAGCAAAAGATTTAGTTAGAAGAAAAAATATATTTTCTCTTGGAGGTTTACCTGGTAAGCTTGCTGATTGTTCAAATAAAAAATCAGATGATACTGAATTATATATTGTTGAAGGAGATAGTGCAGGGGGTTGTTTTTCAGGAGATACTAAGGTAGCACTTGTTGATGGTAGGAATTTAGAATTTAAAGAGTTGGTAAGTGAATTTAAACAAGGAAAGGAGAATTTTTGTTATACTATTGGAGGGGGGAGAGACATTGAAGTAGCCAAAATAGAAAATCCAAGAATTACTAAAAAAAATGTAGAAGTTATTAAAATTACTTTAGATAATGATGAAGAAATAATTTGTACCCCGGATCATAAATTTATGTTGAGGGACGGGAGTTATAAACAAGCTAATAATTTGGTAGATAAAAATTCTTTAATGCCTCTTTATAGAAAATTATCTAAAATTGGGGGGAGGATTACTATTGGGGGATATGAGATGGTTTTAAATCCAGATGGGAAATGGATTTTTACACATTTATTATCGGATAAATATAATTTAAAGAAGGGGGTTTATGAATTTGAGCAAGGGAGTCATAAACACCATATTGATTTTAATAAATTGAATAATGTTCCTTTAAATATTATAAGAATGGATAAGGAAGAGCATTTAATTCTTCATACAAAACATCTTAAGAAAACATTACATCGAGAAGATGTTAAGGAAAAAGCAAGACAGGCCCATAGAAATTTAGATTATCGGAAGAAAGTAAGTGATTGGGCAAAACAACCAGAAGTAAATAAAATGCTTTCAGATAGGGCAAAAAAACAATGGGAGAATAATGATTATAAAGAATATATGGTTTCTAAATTTAAGGAATTTTGTAAAAATAATCCTGAATATGTTAAGTTGAATAAAAGCATTCTTAATAAGGCTCAAAAAGAATATTGGTCAAATTTAGATAATAGAAAAAAAGCATCAGAAAAAGTCAAGAATTTTTTTAAAGAAAATCCTGATGCAAAAGAATATCTTTCAATGGTTGCAAAAAAACAATGGGAAAATAATGATTTAATAATTTGGAGAAGTCAAAAAACAAAAGAGCAGTGGACTCCTGAATTTAGGGAAAAAAGAAAGAATACTTTGGATAAAACATATTATAATAAAACTATTAAGTTAATGAAACAAGTTTTAGAAGATAATGGAAATTTAAATAATTTTGATGAATCAAGAAAACAAAATAATGATAAAAGTGTTTTAAAGATGGATACTTTTTGTAAAAGATATTTTGATGATAAATTTGAAAATATGTTGGAAGGTGTTGAGAATTGGAATCATAAAATAAAGAAAATTGAATTTTTAAAAGATAGGATTGATGTTTATGATTTGGAGGTTAAAGATACTCATAATTTTGCACTTGCTTCAGGAATTTTTGTTCATAATAGTGCGAAAATGGCACGTAATAAAGAAATTCAAGCAATTCTTCCTTTGAAGGGTAAGATTTTGAATGTTGAAAAAGCAAATCCTGCAAGGGCATTATCAAGTGAAGAGATTACAAATATGATTACTGCAATTGGAACAGGAGTTGGAGAACAATTTAATTTAGATAAACTTCGATATAAGAGAATTGTTATTATGACTGATGCAGATGTTGATGGGGAACATATTAAGACTTTGCTTTTAACATTCTTTTTCAGATTTATGCCTCATTTAGTTGAGAATGGAAATATTTATGTTGCAATGCCTCCGTTGTATAGGATTAGAAAAGGAAAAGATTATTATGTTTATTCTGATGATGAATTAAAGAAGATGACTGAAAAATTGGGTTCAACAAATGTGACTCGGTTTAAAGGTCTTGGGGAAATGAATTCTAATCAGCTTTGGGATACAACTATGAACCCAAAGACAAGAAAGATTAAAAGAATATTTATTGAAGATGCTGTTGAAGCAGATAATGTTTTTTCAATGTTAATGGGTGATGATGTTCAAGCTCGGAAAGAGTTTATACAAGAAAATGCTAAGGAGGCAGAGTTAGACGTTTAAAATGATGTTTGAAGTTTTTGGATGGATTGGAATGGGTATTACTGTTTTAGCATTTGGAATAGTAAATGTTAAGAAATATGAAGATTCTTTTTTCCCATTGAATGTTCTTGCTGCCATATTTTTAATGATTTATGAATTGTCAATTAATGCTTGGCCTGTTTTTGCATTACACTCGTTTGTACTTATTACTTCATTAATTAAATCTTATAGGATTTTTCATAAATAAAATGGCAAAAAAAAATTTGGATTTAAATTTTAAAGGAGAAGAAGTCTTGTTTGATTGTCTCTATGCAAGTGTGATGGATATAAAAAACATTAAGTTATTTGATTGTCCTTTAGATGGGTCTTGTTGTGATGAATCTTGTGGAGATCATTATCAAAAAATAAAAGAAAAATATAAAATAAATTAAAATGGCAAAAAAAGGAAAATTAGCAACACCAGCATGGATTACAGAAGGATATGATTCTCCAGCAGACTACGAGAAGGCAATGGGTAAGAAACCAGAGACTAAGAAAGAGGGACTCCAAGGGAGTACCCCGAAAGATTCTAAGAAAAAATCTTTACAAGGGGCAAAGACTTTCAAAGTTCGTAGATGTCCTGAATGTAAAAGTGATGAGGTTAAACTTGTTTTAAGCAATAGTGATTCAGAAAAGGGTGGTGGAAAAGATTGGGAATGTGCAAAATGTAAATGGGTTGGTCCTAGGGTTAATGAAGATGAACTTACTGAGGATGAATTTATGAAATATTTAGATGAAAAAGGGGAGGCAGTAATATAAAATGGAAGAAGAAAAAAATACATATGAAGATGTTGAGAAGGAAGTTGAAATTTTAGAATTTTCATTAGATGTAGAAGAAATTGATGAATTGATTTTGAAACTTGATGAGTTGAAAGAAACAAAAACAAGTTTTAATTTTGATATTGATGACGAAAATGAATTATCAATACATTTTGATAAGGAGGACGCAGAATGACACCAGTAGAAAATATTAATGATTTGAAAGAGACAGAAAAAGGAGTTTTTAATGCAGAAGTATCAACAGAAATGAGAAAAGCATATTTAGATTATGCAATGAGTGTTATAGTTAGTCGTGCAATTCCTTCAATTGAAGATGGTATGAAACCTGTTCAGAGAAGAATTCTTTATGCAATGAATCAAATGGGTTTAAAGCCAAGTTCTCAGACTAAAAAGTCGGCAAGAGTTGTTGGGGATGTT
>CAZWGF010000040.1:1575-5589 GCA_964633605.1 Candidatus Woesearchaeota archaeon | reverse complement strand
AATGCTATCAAAAAAGCTCAAATTCATAAAACAGATACTGGTTCCCCAGAGGCTCAGGTTTCTCTTTTGTCTCGACAAATTGACGAATTAGCTAAACATCTAAAAACTCACAAAAAAGACCGTCATTCTAGAAAAGGATTACTACAAATGGTAGCCGACCGAAGATCTCATCTAAAATATTTACAAAAAAAGAACACTAGGAGATATAATTCCATTATAAAAACACTTGATTTGAAAAAGAAGAAATAAAAAACCGCACCGCGGTTTTTTTATTTTGAGTTGATATGGTAAACTTTAAATATTCCTTTTTAATAATGAAAAAACTAAAGTTTTTTCTCTAACTAGCTAAAAGCTAATCCGCCAGCTGTGGCGGACTAATAACCTAAAAAAAATGACCGTCATAAAACATAAAGAACAAAGGGTAGGAGTTTTTATTGATACTCAAAACCTTTACCACAGTGCTAAGAACCTTTACCGAGCTAAAGTAAACTTTAAACAAGTTATGGAAGACGCTGTTTCAGGAAGGGCTTTAATTAGGGCAGTCGCATATGTTATTACAACAGAATCAGAAGATGAAAAAAGTTTTTTTGGGGCATTAGAAAAATTAGGGATAGAAACAAAAACAAAAGACCTACAAATTTTTTTTGGAGGAGCAAAAAAAGCAGATTGGGATGTTGGTATAGCAGTAGATGCTATTAAATTGGCACCAAAGTTAGACACAATAGTATTAATTTCCGGTGATGGAGATTTTATACCTCTAGTTGAATACTTAAGAACGAATGAGGGTTGCCAAGTAGAAGTAATGGCCTTTGGAAAATCATCCTCATCAAAGTTAATTGAAACTGTTGATGATTTTACAGACCTTTGTAGTGATCCAAAAAAATATCTTCTAAATTATAAGAATGGAAATAAAAATAACAAGTTTTTTGCACGAAAAAAATAGATTATTACTAAATTAAAAGTCAGGAAATTATGCAAACAAAAGAATACACCTTGGATATTGATGGAAAAACTATTACAGCCCAATTTAATAATCTAGCTGATCAAACTAATGGTTCAGTTATTTTAAGTTGTGAAGAAACAGTTGTAATGGCAACAGCTGTTATGTCTGCTAATACAAAAGATGGTTTAGATTACTTCCCACTTTCAGTTGAGTATGAAGAAAAATATTATGCTGTAGGAAAAATCTTAGGAGGACGATTTATGAGAAGGGAAGGGAGGCCAACCACCAACGCTATTTTAACAGGTAGAATGATTGATAGAACTATCCGACCACTTTTTGAACAACATATTAGAAATGAAGTACAAATTATAATCACAGTTCTTTCAATTGGACAATATAGTCCCGATATTTTAGGTATCAATGCAGCTTCTTTAGCATTAGCTACTTCTGATATCCCTTGGAACGGACCAGTCAGTGCTGTCCGAATTGGCTTAAATGATTCTGATGAATTTACAATCAATCCATTCTCTAATTCAGAAGAAAAAGTATCTGCTAAATTAGATTTAATTGCTTGTGGTAAAGATAATAATCTTAATATGATAGAAGTTGGGGCTAGTGAAGTTAAAAACGATATGACAACAAAAGCCTTCCAGAAAGCATCTGAAGAAATTGAAAAAATACAAGAATTCCAGAAAAAAATTACCAAAGAAATTGGAAAAGAAAAAGTTGTTATAGAAAAAATAGAATTACCAGATGAGGTACTTGAATTATTTAAGAATGAAATTGAGCCAAAATTAGAAGAAATGGTTTTCAACGAGAAAGGAAACGAAACTATTGAAGAATTAAAAAATATTTGGATCAAAAGCTTCATAGATAAGACAGAGAAGACAAACATTTCGTTACCGTTAGCTTTTTATGAAAAAACTATTGACGATTTAATTCATAAAGAAGCTTTAGAAAATAACCGCCGAGTAGATGGTCGTGCCATGGACAAAATTCGTCCTCTTTTTGCCCAAGCTGGTGGAATAGCTCCAATGACTCATGGAGTAGGAATTTTTTATCGTGGAGGAACTCATGTTTTCTCAGCCTTAACCCTAGGTGGGCGACGAGATACTCTTTCTTTAGACGGAATTGAAATAGGAACAGAGAAAAGATATATTCACCATTACAATTTTCCACCATTTTCAACAGGAGAAACAGGTAGAGTAGGGGGGACAAACCGTAGAATGATTGGACACGGGGCTTTAGCAGAAAAAGCTTTGTTAGCAGTGTTACCCTCTGAAGAGGAATTCCCTTACACTATCAGAATTGTTTCTGAAGCGATGGCTTCTAATGGTTCAACTTCTATGGCTTCTACTTGTGGAAGTACAATTGCTCTAATGGACGCAGGGGTCCCCA
The DNA here is from genome assembly GCA_964633605.1 of Candidatus Woesearchaeota archaeon. Classification (GTDB taxonomy): domain Archaea; phylum Nanobdellota; class Nanobdellia; order Pacearchaeales; family GW2011-AR1; genus CAZWGF01. The sequence continues at coordinate 3,248 of CAZWGF010000040.1, read as the reverse complement.
TTAAGACACCTGTAGCTGGTATTGCAATGGGTTTAATGACAGACGATAAAGATAATTATAAAATTTTAACAGATATTCAAGGTCCAGAAGATCATTATGGTGATATGGATTTTAAGGTGACGGGAACAAAAGATGGAATCACTGCTATCCAAATGGATGTTAAAGTGGCTGGAGTACCAATTAAGATACTTTCTGAATCATTAGAAAGAGCTCAACAAGCCAGACTAGAAATATTAGACGTCATCATAAAAGAAATTTCAGAACCACGAGCAGAAACAAAACCTAATGCTCCTAAAATTATAAAGTTACAAATCAAACCTGATCAAATTGGAGGAGTAATTGGATCAGGAGGGAAGGTAATCAACCATATTAAAGATAGCATGGGGGTAGAAGAAATAGATATTAACGATGATGGAAGTGTTTACATTACTGGGAAACAAGATTCTGTACAAAATGCAAAAAAAATGATTGAGGCATTAACAAGAAGTTATTCCGTGGGGGATAGATTCAATGGTAAAATTACTAGAATCCTTGATTTTGGGGCAGTTGTTGAGATCGGACCCAACACGGATGGGTTAGTTCATGTTTCAGAGATAGCACCATTTCGTGTAGAAGATATAAACAGCGTACTAAAGGAAGGAATGATAGTTCCTGTTATAATAAAAGAAACTGATGGTAGGGGTAAAATAAAATTATCTATTAAAGGTGCTGATTCTAATTTTATAAAAAGACCTCAACTTATTAAAAAAGATAATGACACAAAATCTACCTCAACAATCACAACAAAATAAAAAAGAGGATAAGGATAAGAAAAAAAAATCTTCTATTAGAACATACCGTAGTGACTTATCTAAAATTGTTACAGGCAAAAATATTTCAGCGACTAGAATAGCTATCGCCGAAGACACTAAACGAAGGAAACTATTCAAAAAAGTTAGCCTTGAAGCAAAAAAGAACACCGCTCTAATAATAACTAGTACTGTTTTAGTAGTGGCTGGAGTAGTCTCTGTTTTTTTATTAAATTCTTTCAAACCTACTCCCACAATTGAGGTTCAGGAGGTAGAATTAAAACAAATTATCTATACAGAATATCAGAAAGGATTATTCTTTGAAAACCCGAGTAAACTTAAATTATCAAAATCCGTTCAAGACGAAGTGGGGGAGATGAATACTCCGCTTGGCTCTCTGATACAGTTATATTTCACTAAAAGAAGTTCAGCTGAAAATGAAACTCAAATGGGAAAATCGTTGATAACTACAACCCAATTAATAGAACTTCTCGATGCGAGGATATCCGATACGTTATTAAGATTTTTAGAACCTGATTTTACCTTTGGTTTTCACTCGACAACTCAAAACAGTCCTTTCTTAGTTTTAAAAACAAGATCATTTGAAGATTCTTTTCCTGAGATGCTTAAGTGGGAAGAAACTATATTGGAAGACCTACAAGCTATTTTTATTGAAGATAATCTCGTTTTCTCAAAAGACCGCTTGAGAGAAAATCGTTATCAGTTCAAAGATATTGTTATTAAAAATAAGGATGTTCGTGCTATCTTAGATGGGGGTGGAAAAATATTATTTGCTTACTCTTTCCCTGATAAAGAAACAATTGTTATTACAACAAATAAAATAACTTTACAAGAAATTTTTGATAGATTATCAACTATTTATCA
>CAZWGF010000040.1:0-1475 GCA_964633605.1 Candidatus Woesearchaeota archaeon | reverse complement strand
CCAGAAACAAATAAAGACGACGATCATTCTGATCCCAACGATAATGCTGATGACCAAGAGGAATTTAGTGAAAGAAGTGCTATTCTTACAGACTTAGAAATAAGATTTAATAATGTAAAAAAAGCCTTAGAACGAATTGAGATTAATAATTTTGGAAAATGTGAAGTCTGTGGAAAGGAAATTGAAAAAGAGAGATTAGAAGCTAATCCAGCTGCCACAACTTGTATAGAACATAAAAAATAAATGAATTTTGCCAAAGTACATTCAGCTCAGACCAATATGCTTCGAGCATATATTGTTGATATTGAAACAGATATTTCCAAAAATACTCTTAATGCATTTTCTATTGTTGGATTACCAGACAAAGCTATAGAAGAATCTAGAGATAGAGTCTCAGCTGCTATAAAGAACAGTGGCTTTAAATCTCCTAAAGAAAAAAACCAAAAGGTGATTACATCACTCGCTCCAGCCAATGTTAAAAAAGAAGGTCCTAATTTTGACTTAGGTATAGCAATTGCTTATCTGCTAGCTTCAGAAAATATTGAATTTGACCCAACTGACAAAATATTTTTAGGCGAACTAACTTTAGACGGACAACTCCGTGAAATTGACGGTGTCTTACCTTTAGTACAGGAGGCAAAACGAAAAGGTTTTAAAGAAATTTATTTACCTATCAATAATGCTAAAGAAGGAGCTTTAATTAAAGACATAAAAATATTTGGGGTAAAAACATTAACTGAACTTACTAACCACCTAAAGTATAACGACTTGAAAGATTCTGAGGAATTACTCGATAGAAAGATAATTGTCCAACCACAAACTAAAATAAAATTCTATAATTCAACTCCTCTAATTGATTTTGCCGATATTAAAGGACAAGAAACAGCTAAACGAGGTTTAGAAATTGCTGCTTCTGGTGGGCATAATATCGCAATGTACGGACCCCCCGGAACTGGGAAAACAATGTTAGCTAAAGCTTTTTGTAATATTTTACCAACACTTTCTTTTGAAGAAATCCTAGAAGCAACTTCTATACATTCAATTGCCGGATTATTAAAAGGAGAATTAATTATTCAACCACCTTTTCGCTCACCCCATCATACCGCCTCGTATATTTCTCTTGTTGGTGGAGGAGCGATACCTAAACCAGGGGAAGTAACCATGGCTCATAAAGGAGTTTTGTTTTTAGATGAATTTCCAGAATTTGAACGGCGAGCAATTGAAGCTCTTCGCCAACCATTAGAGGACGGAGTAATAAATATTTCCCGTTCTAAAGGTTCCACAACATTTCCAGCTGATTTTATTTTAATCGCCACAATGAATCCTTGTCCTTGCGGAAATTATGGAACAGTAAAAGAATGCACTTGTGCCCCAGCTTCCTTATTGAGATATCAAAGAAAAATATCTGGGCCGATTATTGATAGAATAGATATGTGGGTGGAGGTCTCTAATATTGAACACCAAAAATTATCACG
>CAZWGF010000039.1:0-5714 GCA_964633605.1 Candidatus Woesearchaeota archaeon | reverse complement strand
ATTCTTTCTATAGATCTAGGAGTTAATCTATTATCTGCATCTGATCTAGATTTGTAATGTATAAATAAAGCTTTGTTTTTATCATTTCTATCCGATAGATACTTTTTAATCCATCCTAAAGATCTTTCTGAAAAGTAAACTGTTCTAGGGTGTGAACCCTTACCAACAATACCTATTTCTAAATCCTTTTTATCTTTTATATTAATAAACTGTTCACGATTTAAAGCTACTAATTCAGCTATTCTTAAACCGGTAGAAAATAAACTTTCTATAATAGCCCTATTCCTAAGACCTTCTCGAGTTTCTATATTAGGAGCCATTAAAAGTTTCTCAACCTGTTCTAAAGAAAGAAACTTTATGGTTCCCTCATTTTTAGAGTCTTTAGGAAGCTTAATCTTGTCAGCTGGCAATGAATCTATATCTTTGGCCGTAAAGTAGCCCAAAAGGGCTCTTAGAGCGATAAGATAGTAGTTTTGAGTGACCTTTTTAAGGGGATTACCCTTATTATTCTGAAATCTACTTAAATACAATCTATAGGCCCAAATAGCCTCAGCATCTAGCTCGTGGGGTAGGAGATTGACCTTATTTGTCTTATTAAGCCATAGAATAAACTTCTGCAGATATCTTTGATAATTTTCTTGACTTTTACTAGCAAGACCTTTTTCAACCTCACAATAATCTAGAAAGTCGGGGATATGTTTTATAACTGGAGTCGAAGATTTTTTCATATAGCGAGCTTCCAAAGGAAGCGAAGATCGAAATGAATCTTTAGATTCATTGAGTAAGTTAATTATTTAGCAAGTCTGCTTTAGCAGACGAAGATCGAAAAGAGAATAAAATTCTCTTTGAGTAGATATGCGATGAAGTAAACTTCATCTTTATGCTTCGGTTAACACCTCAACGTGTGCGATGAAGCTAAAGCTTCATCTATGACACTTCGCTGTGCTCGTGTGAACAAACCCTATATTATATGTCGGTTAACCTACATTGTGCGACATACCCTGTATATATAATAACAGGCCAAAAGGGGTTGTCAAGCCTATTCCCTATAAGTATGTCTATGTAAAAAAAAGAACGAGGTAGAGGTACTTTAGAGTTGAGAATATACATAGTAGTACTTGCCCCGTTTATATTAAGTTACTCGAGCATAACTTTATTTAGATTGTTTTAAATGAACTTATATATGAAGAAAGAACTTGCTTAGGCGGTGTTGAGGGTCTTGGTTCAAAAAATTTGAAATTGTGCTGATTCGTGTTAGTTCTTTTCTAAACATATTAGTGATTTATCTTTCGATATAACGAATTTCTTGTTGCAGCTTACTGCACTTATTCTATTCGCTTTGTTATTACGAACTAGAATTTTTTGAAAGAAATTTCGCTGAACTAAGCCTCTCTATATTCATTATAATATAGCCTAATTTAGTGTCAAGAATAAATCTGTGTATTCCCTACCCCGATCAGGCAGAGTTATATTATATGTCGCACAATATTAATGATATATTAATTAAAGTAAAACAAGAGCGAGGTACAAACGAATCATATAGATTCTCCCTCGCTTAGAAGTCTTGTGGGGCAAGTATTGCTGAGAGTTTATATGGTCAATCTCACAGCCTTTATCATATTCCTGGATACTTTCAGAGCTTCATTGAGCTCTTCGTCGGAAAGCGTACCTGCTTTCAACTTTTTGAAAGCATTAGACATGACCTCTCCACAATTCTTCTTTTTGCCTCTACCGAACAGTCCTTTTAACATTTTTTGCCTCCACTTATTAATTGGAAAGAAACAGACAACTCTTTGGAGAGTTGTCTGGAATAAACATATTCTTCATCTCTCCTATATATACTATAGCATATCTATACTATTTGTCAATAGACAAGAGGCTGAGCAATTTTAGTTAATTATTTCTTTAAACTTATCCCATAGAGATCTACCCACCTTAGGTAGTTCCTCTCTTACCTCTGTTTTTTCTTTATCAAACTCTTCTTCTAGATTAGGTCTTATTCTTTCTAGTTCTGGTTCTATATCTTTTTCAAACCAATCAAAGAATATTGGCCAGATATGATTTTTAAACCAATTGTACATTCTCCCCCAGATAGGCACCACTTCATTTGTCCAGATATTTTTTACTAAACCTGGAAGTTCTTCTTTCCCTACCTCCAAACCCTTTTCTAGTAGTTCTTGAGACTCTTCTGCATCTTTTGGTAATTCAAAAGCAAGAGAAAGAGAGGGCATAAAAATACTTATAATTAAAAATGTAGCTATAATATTTTTCTTCATAATAATTTTTTAGCAGATTTTATTCTATCTAGAGATTTTTCTTTCTCTAGTATTGTTAGTATATCAAATGGAGAAGCTGAAGCCTCTTTTCCTGACAAAGCTACTCTTAATGGCCAAAGAAGTTCTCCTCTGCTCGAATATTTTTCTGATTCTTTCAATAAAACTTCTTCTATCTTTTCTTTTTTCCAATCTTTATCTTTTATTTTTGATAAAACTTTTTCTGAAGTATTCAAAGAATTTTTTATATCCCCCACTTCCATCTCCTTCCATTTTAATAAATCTTTTGAAAAAGATATTTCTGATTTGAAAAAGAAGTCTGTCATCTCAACTATTTCAGAAATATTTTTTAATCTTTCTTGGTAAAGAGAAACTATGGATTTAATTTTTTCTAAAGCTATTCCCTCTCCTTTATCTTTCATTATATACCCAGATTTTTCTTTTCCAAATAGTCCAAGCTTTTCTGTCTTTTCATAAGTTTCTTCTCCGTTTGCTTTTTCTATCAATCCAGCAGAAATTAAATAAGGAATACATAATTCAGTAAGCTTTTCAGGAGTTTTTTTCCTTATATAGAATCCGTTTAAATAATTTAATCTTGCAATATTAAAAATAGCTCCACCTTTTTGAACCTTTTCTAAATCAAATTCTTTTATCAAAGAAGGAAGAGAATATATTTCTCTTTCATCCCCAGGGTTCCAACCCAAGAAAGCCATAAAGTTTATCAATGACTCTACTAGGTATCCTTGTTTTTTAAATATATCTACCGAAATAGCTCCATGTCTTTTGCTGAGTTTTGATTTATCTGGGGCTAATATTAGGGGTAAATGAGCATATATTGGCTTATTAAACCCTAAAGCCTCTTGAATAAGGATTTGTTTAGGGGTATTTGCAATATGATCTTCTCCTCTGATAACATGACTTATTTTCATTTCATGATCATCTACTGAAACAGTAAAATTGTATAAGGCATAGTCTAAGCTTTTAGCAATAACCACATCTCCTAGTAGTTTTGTTTCAAATTCTACCTTACCCCTTATCATGTCGTCAAAAGTTATTTTTTTTACAGGAGTTCTAAATCTTATAACAGACTTTTTACCCTCTGTAATATTTTTCTTTACAGTTTTTTCATCTAGAGAGGCGCATTTACCAGAATAGACAGGAGCTTCCCCCAAGGACATATGGTATTGTCTTTGGGCTTCTAGTTCTTCTTCTGAACAGAAACAATAATAAGCTTTATTCTCTTTTAATAATTGTTCTAAATATTTTTTATAGATATCTTTTCTTTCGCTCTGTCTGTATGGTCCGTATTTTCCATTTACATCTGGACCTTCTTCCCAATCTAAACCTAACCATTTTAAATTTTCAATAATATCTTTTTCTGATTCCGGTGTAGATCTTTCTTTGTCCGTGTCTTCTATTCTCAAAACATAGCTTCCTTTATTCTGTTTAGCGAAAATAAAATTAAACAAAGCGGTTCTGGCCAAGCCAATATGTAGAGATCCTGTTGGAGAAGGAGCAATTCTTACTCTAACCTCTCCAGGACTTTTAAACTTTAATTTTTCCATTTTTTTTATTGACAGAAATCATCAATTATAGTTTAACATGATTTATTTAAAGAAAAAAGCTCCGATCAAAATTTTAATTAAAATCGAAGCTTATGTTGTTTAGCTGAGAACCCTGGAAATATCGTAATACATTACCGTGATTACAAGCAAAAGAGTTATATATCCAGTTGCCATGAACCCAGATTTGAACTTACGATTTATTTTAGTTTTGCTAATCCAGCCGAGTGTTATTCTTCCTCCGTCTAGTGGGATTAGCGGAAGTAAGTTAGTTATTGCTAACCCTAAAGAAAGTGCTGCAGCCAGAGAAATCGTTTGGAATATGTCCGTAGACATATTAAGTCCCAATTGAACAATTCCCACTGGCCCGATTATGGTTTCATCTGCTCCGAAGGCAAATATGGACCAAACCAAGAAAGCTATAAGCGGTATTCCCAAAAAAGGAAAGATGTAAGCGCTTATTTGCCTGGAAAATTTCCAGAACAAGGGTATTAGGATAAAGGGAATAATTAGACGGATAATAATTTCCGTGTTTATGTTTCCCTTAATCGTGATTAAAATCAAAATGGGTAGAGTTAAAATAAGTCCCATAATGATATTTCCTATTATTCCAGCTCCGAATATTTCCGCCTGCTTGTCATAAGGAAGCTTTTCAATAGCCTCTTCATTTTCCGGCATAACATAAGCACCAAGCAATAAGGGGTGTATTTTGAATGTTAAGTTTGAAGATATTCTAATTTTCAAACTAGGGATGCCCTTTATTGGTATTCCTAATCCAGCCTCTGGTACTTTTATGCCATTCTTTATCATGGCCCTTCTGTGGCTCAATTCATGAACCATTAGAACGACGAGAATAAGCACTATAAATAAAACAAAGAACATTTTTTCCTCCTCAACTATAATACATTATATAATAATATAATTACAGAATATGTCAAATTTATTTATTTAGAAAATTTAAAAGATATTGAGCTATTATTTTAGCTGCATCGGGTCTTGAAAATTCTTTAGCTGCCACAGACATTTTTTCAAACTCTTTTGGGTCTGAAAAGATAGATTTAATTTTTTCTAAAAAGAAGTGAGAAGTAAAATTATTTTCTTCCATTACTACTCCAGCTCCTCCTTGGATATATGTATAAGCATTCATTATTTGATGGTTTTGAGCAGATTCAGGCAAAGGGATTAAAATAGAAGGTTTCCCCATTGCTGCTATTTCGAATATTCCGCCGGAACCAGATCTGCTTATTATCAAATCTGCTATAGCATAAGCTTGTTTTAATTCAGGTTCTTTTAAAAACGGGAAAGGATGATATAAACTTTCTTTTGCTTTTCCCGCAATAGCTAAAGCTTCTGATTTTACTACTTTAAAATTATTATATCCAGTTTGATGTATTACTTCAAAATTGTCTAAAAGGGCTGAGAGAGATTCTAATATTTTATCATTTACTCTTTGTGCCCCTTGAGATCCACCCATAATTAAAAGAACTGGTTTTCCGGATTTAAGTCCGAATATCTGTTTAGCGGTTTCTCTGTCTCCAGTTAACAACTCTGTTCTAATGGGGTTACCAGTTAAAATAATTTTATCTAGAGAAAAGAATTCTGTTTTTGGAAAAGAAATAAATATTTTTTTAGCAAATTTATTTAAAAATCTGTTTGCCATTCCTGGAACTACGTCTGCTTCATGCAGGAAAACTGGAACAAAAAGAAGTTTAGCTGCAATAACTACAGGAATTGACCCAAAGCCTCCCCTGCTAAGAACAATATCTGGAGAAATAAAGAATATATTAAAGAAAGATTGAATTATTCCAATAGGGATTTTAAAAGCAACACCAATAAAATTATTAAGATATGTTTTCCATTTTCCATATCTTATTATTTT
>CAZWGF010000038.1:3668-5734 GCA_964633605.1 Candidatus Woesearchaeota archaeon | reverse complement strand
TTTAAATCCCCATGATTTATTACTAATCTAAGCGTGGATAGTTTAGTGGCAGAATATGTCGTTGCCAACGATGTGACCCGGGTTCGAATCCCGGTCCGCGCATAAAAATAAAAACAAAGCGACCTACAGTTCTGGACCTTTAGGATGCGCACTTAACAATCTTTTTTAAACACCATTTCCCTAATTTATTTTAGAGGTTGATATTAAATGATATATATTCCATTACTAGGGGCACTTGCATTGGGTACAGGAACAATCATAGAAAAATTAGTTTTGAAAAAAAAGAACATTGACATAAAACTCTATCAAACAGTAGGTTTTCTTTCAATTGTCCTTGTCATGCTACCATTTATTTATTTTTTCTGGAAAATGGATGCTGCTGCTTGGGAACTAAAAAACATTTTCATTTTTTCACTAGTAATCATTTTTTCAATCATTGCTAATCTATTTACTTTTTATTCCATGAAATGGGCAAAACTAACAAATATAGAACCTGCAAAAGTTCTTGAACCATTATTTGTAATCCTTCTTGCAATTGCATTTAGTTTCTTTTTTGAAACATTCTATGATAGAAACTTCGCAGTAATAATTCCCGCATTAATTGCAGGATTAGCATTAATTTTTTCCCACATAAAAAAACACCATTTAAAATTTAGTAAATACTTCATAGCAGCAGCCCTTGGAAGTTTTTTCTTTGCTCTTGAATTAGTTATATCTAGATTAATCCTAGACTTTTATTCGCCAATAACATTTTATTTTGTAAGATGCTCAACAATTTTCTTAATTAGTCTAATTGTATTCAGACCAAATTTTGGAAAACTAGATAAAAAACTTAGTGCTCAAATACTTGCAACAGGAATAATTTGGTTCATCTACAGAATAATTGTTTATTATGGTTATATTAACTATGGGGTTATTTTCACAACATTAATGGTAATGCTTGGTCCAATATTCATTTACTTCTTTGCCTGGAAATTCCTAAAAGAAAAAATTAATTGGAAAAATATAGTTGCTTCAATAATAATAATTATAAGTGTTCTTTATGCATTGCTAGCATAATTATTTAACAACAATTTTATCTCTACCTGTTTTCTTTGCTTCGTAAAGACTTTTATCTGCCCTAGACATCATACGCTTCATTGTATCACCCTTCTTATATTCAGTAAGCCCTCCAGAAACATTAAGTCCGTGTTTTTTTAACATTGGCTCTTTCTTAATATTATTCCTCATCCTTGCCACCACCTGTTTTGCCTTTACCAAACTAGTCTCAGAAAATAAAACAACAAACTCTTCTCCACCAAATCTTGCAACAACATCAGAACCACGAGTTGATTTTTTCAAAACATCTGCAAGTTTCTTTAGCAATACATCTGCTTTCACATGGCCATAGGTATCATTTATTTTCTTAAAAAAATCAATATCAATAACCAACAAACTTAATTTTTCATTTCCACGTTTTGCCTTTTCAAACTCCATTTTGAAAATTGCATTAAAAAAACTAAAATTATAAATCCCTGTTTTAACATCTTGGGTTGCTGCCTCATAAAGCATTGAAATTGAAGCATGGACACTATTCAACATCTTCTCAATCTCTTTTTTGAACTTTGGATCTAAGATGTCCAAATCTCTTTTCACCACCTTTTCCATAAAAAAATTAATCTTTAGAACTATTTAAAGTTTTCAAAATTCCCCTAATAGAATTATTATCCGAATACATATCAAACATAACATTTTCTTCAATTCTAGTAGAATTTTCTGAAGGAACAAAATACTTCGTCCTAATATAATCGCAACCCTTGGAATATGTAAAAGCAAGTGCAACAATCAGACCAAGATAGAATTGTTTCCGAACCTTCTGTTTATCCATAACTTTCCCTTGAAGTTTCCTATTTAAACATTACTACAATTCATAACCCCCTTCAATGCAAGATAAACTTTTATAAGTATTTGACACCTTTAAAAAACATGAAAAATATTCCAGTTGCATACATAATGACAAGAACCCCAATAACAATTAGTCCAGATACTAACCTATTGGAATGTGCAAAAACAATGGTAAGAAAAAA
>CAZWGF010000038.1:0-3568 GCA_964633605.1 Candidatus Woesearchaeota archaeon | reverse complement strand
CTATGTAACGAAGAATATTTAAATAAGAATTATGTTTTATATAAAAGAGAATGGCAGAAAAAGATACATTATTTAGCAGCAAAGTAAAATACTCTGGAGTATTTTCATTTTCAGAATTCTATCAATTTGCCTATGATTGGTTAGATCAAGAAACAGGTGTAGGAATTTCTGAAGATAAATATGCAGAAAAACTAAAAGGAAATTCAAAAGATATTGATGTTGAATGGACTGGAACAAGAAAAGCAACAGATTATTTTAAATTTGAAATTAAAGTAAAAATAAAAATAGTTGGTTTAACAAATGTTGAAATTGAACAAAATGGAACAAAAATTAAAACAAATAAAGGATCAGCAGAAATTTCAGTTAAAGGAACTCTCATCAGGGATTATCAAGGAAAATTTGAAACAAATGCTTTTCAAAAATTTCTAAGAAGCATTTATGAAAAATGGGTCATAACTTCAAGAATAGAGCAATATGAAGATAAATTAATCGGAGATTGTAATGAATTTTTATCGCAAACAAAAGCCTATCTTGATTTGGAAGGCAAAAAATGAAAAAATTTACAAAATATTTTTTATGGGGAATTTTATTCTGGTTAATTGTTGAATGGTTCACTGCATTTCAACCAAACCTAGGAAAATGGTTAAGCTACTGGCCAGAGATATGGTTATTCTATATAACTTTCCCATTAATTTTTGCACATTTAATTTACACTCAAAAATGGAATGAAAAACAAATATTTATTTCGACAATCTTAACAATCTTTATAGTGGAAGTAATCTTTGCGCACAATACATTACTTTATACTTGGCCAGTCATGATTGCAATAATTCCAATAGCAATTGCAATATATGGATTTTTAATTTTCATCCCCAAGTGGATTGTTGAAGAAAAATTAAAAGAAAATGCAGGAAAAATAATTATCATGACTGTTGTTATGGCAATTGTTTCAATTTCAACATATTTGACAAGCACAGCATAATTAAAATAATCACTTGAGAACAAAAGAATTTATATATCTAAAATACCCTAAACTATTATGAAAGAGTTTGTAAAATATCTTTTGTTAGGATTCTTTTTTTGGATAATAATAGAATGGGCAACAGTATTCCAAACAAATGTTGGAGAATGGATGAATTATTTTCCAGGAATATTATTATTCTATTTACCCTATCCATTAATTTTTGGTTATCTAATTTATAATAGAAAATGGAGCAATAAAAAAATATTTTTTGCAACAATTATTGCAGCGTTTATTATAGAAATTTTAATTACTAGAAATGAACTACTTTACCAATGGCCAGTTATGCTTGCAGCAATTCCCGTTGTTATAGCAATTTATAGTTTCCTAACATTTGTTCCAAAATGGGCAATTGAAGGAGAAATACAAGAAAATCTAATAACAATAATTCCGATGTTTGTAATAATCATCATTATTTCAGTGTCCACATATGCTAAAGGATCCGGGCTAGCTTAAATCAATCACAGAAATCTTTATATACAAATCATCTATAATTTTCTTATGAAAAAGATGTTTATTCCCCTATTAATTGTATTATTAATATCTCCACTAGTTTTAGCGATAAATATTAGTGTAGAAAAAGAAAGTTCAGATGAATTTTTAATAGCAGATATAGGTCAATCAATTAAATTTGATTTAAACGTAACAAATCATGGAGACTCAGATAGTTTTTATTTTTATAATTTAATAGGATTTACAATGATTCCTTCAGAAAAAATTGCCATAGGGAAGGGAAAAACAAAAGAAATTACATTAGAAATTGCTCCAATTGGAAAAATTGTACAAAGAGGATCATATACTTTTCAATATTTTATAAAAGGCAGTGACTCAGATACTGAAGAAAAATTAACTTTCAAAATACTTGATTTAAAAGATGCTTTTGAAATAGGAGTAATTGAAATAAAATCAGAACTAAATTCAGTAGATATCTATGTAGAAAACAAAGTAGATATAGCTTTTAATGACATAAACGCAAAATTCAATTCTGCTTTTTTTAATTTTGAAAAAATATTTTCTTTAGATGAAAAAGAAAGAAAAGAATTTACAATTGAATTAAATAAAGAAGATTTCAAAAAATTAATGGCAGGATTCTATACCATGAATACTGAAATAGATGTTAATGGTCAAAAAGCAAATATTGAAAGCACAATCAAATTCACTGAAAAAGATATTGTGACAACAACTAAAAAAGATTATGGAATACTCATAAATACTCAAATAATTAAAAAATCAAACGAAGGAAATGTAATGGCTCCTTCTGAAAGTGTTCTAAAGAAAAATATTATTTCAAGGCTATTCACAACCTTCAATCCAGAACCAGATATTGTTGAAAGAGATGGTACTGTTATTTATTACACTTGGAATCAAGAAATAAAACCAGGACAAGTGGTTGAAATAAAAGTAAAAACAAATTGGTTTTTTCCACTATTAGCAATTATTTTTATTGTGGCAATAATTATCTTAATAAAGAAATATTCAAAAACAAATCTAGTTATGAGAAAAAAAGTTTCATTTGTTAAAACTAAAGGAGGAGAATTTGCATTAAAAGTTTCAATACGTATAAATGCTAAAAAATATGTTGAAAGAGTTAATATTATTGATAAACTTCCTATGCTTGCAAAAGTTCACGAAAGATTTGGAGGAGAACAACCAACAAGAGTAGATGAAAAAAATAAAAGAATTGAATGGAATTTTGAAAAATTAGAGGTTGGTGAAACAAGAATCATTTCTTATATAATTTATTCTAAGATTGGAGTAATTGGAAAATTTGCATTGCCAGAAGCAAGTGCAATTTACGAACGTGAAGGAAAAATAGAAGAGACACAATCAAATCGTGCTTTTTTTATGACAGAACCTAGAGAAAGAGAAGTTGAAGAATAATTACCAAAACTTACCTTTTATTCCTAAAGAAAGATCTATTCCCCCGCTATGATAACCTGTTTCAAATCTCATACGAGTATCCTTAAAAAAAGACTCTTCAGAACCCTTAAACATTTTTTCAATCCTAAGGGTTTTAAATTTTTTAATTTTTATCTTAGAACCATATGCACTATCAAACTCCATAGTCTCTTCAATTCCTGCTTTAACATCCCTATATGTCCCATAAAGACCATATCCCGTATCAAATAACTTCTCTGCCCTTTCTTTATATTTCTCAGGAGAATACTTTCTAATTTTACCCAATCTTTTTTCATACTTTTGGCCGGCCCTAAAAAATTTATCTCTCCGATACCTATTGGTCAAGTCCCTAACCTCACTCAAAGAAGAATCATGCCTATTTTCTTGATAAACCTCAAAAGTAATCACTTTAGATGAAAATGGGGAAATCACCTTTCTCTTTTCTTCTGCCTGCACTCCAGAAGAACTCATTATACCCAAAAAAACAAGGGCAATTAAAGCATTTTTCATTAAGAAACAATAAGACATTTCTTCTTAAAAGGTTTTATATGATAAAGAAAAATAACATCTCCACAGATAATCTTAAAAACTTCAACAATCTCCCAATAACAGAATGTGCAGATTCTGTGTATTCTAAATCAATCCCTC
>CAZWGF010000037.1:0-5914 GCA_964633605.1 Candidatus Woesearchaeota archaeon | reverse complement strand
GGTCACGCTCGGAAACGAGGTCACGCTCGGAGACGGGGTCACGCTCGGAGACTGGGTCACGCTCGGAGACGGGGTCACGCTCGGAGACTGGGTCAAGCTCGGAAACGAGGTCACGCTCGGAGACAGGGTCACGCTCGGAAACGAGGTCACGCTCGGAGACGGGGTCACGCTCGGAGACTGGGTCACGCTCGGAGACGGGGTCACGCTCGGAGACTGGGTCAAGCTCGGAAACGAGGTCACGCTCGGAGACAGGGTCACGCTCGGAAACGAGGTCACGCTCGGAGACTGGGTCAAGCTCGGAGACAGGGTCACGCTCGGAGACGGGGTCACGCTCGGAGACTGGGTCAAGCTCGGAGACAGGGTCAAGCTCGGAGACGGGGTCAAGCTGGATTATCCCCCTCTCTGGATACATGGCACGGAGTACGCAATCGGGTATTATTCGCCGGGCTGTATTGCGTCAGGTTGTATCGTCAAGCCCCTATCTTGGTGGGCGGAAAACGTTCGCCGGTGTGCCGAAGAACACCGTTATACGCCGCAAGAGGTTGACCAGTACGAGCTATATGTTGACTTGATAAGGACGTGGATGGTAAGAAACGGGCTTGATAAGGCAATGGGGGGGCTGGATGTTTAAAACATGGAGAACTGTTTGGGAATGGATTCTAGTTTGCTGGTATCTGCGAGAAGACGGGGACGCCAGCCGGTATTATTTGAGCCGTGAAGGTAAGCGGCGACAGAAACGCCCAAGATCATAGGTTCGGCCTCTGAATCCTTAGGCTATCGGAAAGGTTGATATTATGAACAAAACACAAGCTGAAGCATGGGTCGCCGAAATAACAAAACTGCTCACAGGCAAAACATTGATTGCTATCGGACATACGTGCACCGGTTTACATATAAGGCAGAATGAGGTTTTTGATAAAGCGTATTTTGTAGAACACGGTGAAACCTGCTCGGTTGCTGTGTATACTTCTTACGGCGTTATGACAGGATCGCAAATCTGGCAAGTTAAACCGGACGAACGTGCTGTCTGTTGTGAAATACAAGATCCAGATTGCCGCTATTTGTGGGCGATAGTCGAACCAGATGACAAGGGCGAACTCTGGCAGTATATGAATAAGATGCAGAAAAGACTTTGGAAGGTCAAATAACGAAAGGGGAAACGATGCCAGAAAACAAGATGATCAAAGCGCCTATTGTGGATGGGGCGGTATTCTTTGCGGCGGGCAATAACGCAATGGATACCGTGCTAGAGCAAATCCGTACCAAAACCGAAACCATTGTCTATGATCCGAAAACCAAGGACGGCCGCGCGGCAATCGTAAGCATTGCCAGGGAAGTATCCAGCGTAAAGGCCGCTATCGAGAAAACAGGGCGCGCTGAGCTTGCCAGGATCAAGGCCAGCGTCAGACCTATTGAGGCGAACGTTAAAAAGTGGGCCGACTCCATGAATGAGATCCGCGACGACGTGCGCCAGCCGGTGACGGAGATCGAGCAGGCCGAGAAAAAACTGATCGCTGATGAGATCGAGGCCAGCCAGGAACAGGCAGAACGGCGTCAAGCTGAACTTGATCGCCGGGAGGCCAGAGCCAAGGCCAAACAACAGGAACTTGAACAGCGGGAGCGTGAGCTTGCCATCAAAGAGAAGGCTGAGAAGGGTGCCGCCGAACGCGCCAAGCAGGCCACGGAGCGGGCCAAGGGCGAAGCTAAGGCCAAGGCAGATCGGGCCAAGGCCGCTGCAGATCGCAAGATACAGGCAGCGATAGACGCCCAGAAAGCCGCCGAGAAGCGGGCTAAGGATGCCAAGGCCAATGCCCAACGTCAAGCCGATCAGGCTGCAGAGAGCGCCCGAGTAGCTGCAGAACAGGCCGCCGCTGCCGAACGTCGAAAGGCTGCCGAGGACGAAAAGGATCGTCTTGCCGAGGAACGCTTAAAAGCACGGGCCAGGGAGATAGCTGCTGCAGACGAAACGCACAAAGCCCAGGTACGGGCTGCCGCCGTGCGGGATTTCAACTTGCGGCTTGGGTCGGATAACATAGGACCGGTACTTGTTGCTCTCATTGAGCATAAACAGATAAAGGACGTTACAATTAATTTTTGAGGTGAAACATGCCAAGTCTTAAAGTACTACAGGACGTTTATATTAACGCCAAGGATAACCTTCGGACCGCAAAACTGCTACGCGACAGCCAAACAGCACTCGCTAAGCTACGTGTAGAGGGCTCTTATAAGGCTGGCGGTGCTGGGTATTTCAATGTGCACCTACCTACCGAGACTTTGTCCGTGTTCATCCATTACGCCATCGACAGGCTAACACAGATTGTCGAAGAAGCACGGCTAAACGTGATCGCCAAGCATATGGAACTTTTGAAGGAGCTAGAAAATGCGAAAACCTAAACCAGTCATTGATCAGCTCCGTCGCCATCTACGGAACCGCAAAGCCGTAAACGCTGGGCAATCCTACGAACACATCAAGCCCGCCGTGGGTCGTAGTACGTGGTTCAACTGGATGTCAGGGCGGTCCTGCCTGTCCGTGGACAACCTTCAGCAGATCCTTGATAAGCTGGGGCTGCAGGTACATATCCTCGACAAGGACGGACGCACGGGTACGGGGAGGAAACTATGAGTTACCCTTACATCATCGATATAATTGACCATCGGAACGAATACAACACCCAGCGGATGCTTGTTTTGAACAGACACCCCAGGTTTGTGTATGAACGCGTCGGTCGGTTTCTCACCGCTGAAGAAGCCGGGTTTTTTAAGTTCTACGGTTATGAGTCCTGTAGCCCAGGTTGGGAGGCGTTCGCAGGACGTGAGTTTGATATCCCGATGAAAGACGGGTCGGTTGAACAGGCATACGGTCAATGGTGGGACTCGACACCACCTGACTACCAAGGCCTTGTTGTCACCCCAGGTATCGGCACAGTTGAAGGCCTTAGGAAATGCAACGTGTTCTGTGGTGGCTATGTTGATCCGGTTTTGATTGAAAAGTGGCTGGGCGCATTCACCCCGAGTAATAACTACAACAAATACTGTAAGGGCCATAAGGACGAAGGCAAGGACATTATCGTAAGCTGTTGGAAACTGTAGACTTTTACTTCAATATGCAGAGGGGCCCTGAAATACGGGCCCTTTTTATTGGAACGGCAAAGCCCCTGATACTCTCTAACTTGTTTGGGGTCAATTACGGGTACAGGGGCTTTGCGTATTGCGAACTCTATTTTCATGTCGCCTTCACTCCATCGCATCACCTCCCTCTGCCGCGTCGATCTTGTCTTGCACCGACGGTCTTTTGCGCAGTGAGACACGCAAGTTAATCTTAGGGCGTCCTTCCTTGGTCTTATCAAGCCAGCCCGCAAGCTTGTATTCGGAGCCGGCAATCGTTATGATCCCAAAATAGTCCGGGTGCTTGCCCTCTTTCTTGAACTCATTGATGATCAAAAACCCGTGGTATTTCTTAGCCATTGCCCTGCCCGATCAAGCATTCGGAATTATACGTACCCCAGACGAATCGTTGACGATGCAACGCGCGTCTGACATGACATACGTTGTTGCTTCCGCCAGATCATTGGTGCCGGCCAGTGCCTTTGCCTGCCCAAGCAGCGCCCGGAATTGCTCACCGGTGAACGATTCACCCTCAGCCAGGGCCTGCGTGGCCTGGGCCAGCGTGTTGCATACCTGCGCGAACTTCTTGCGAGCGGCAAGCTCATCCAGGGTTATACCGCCACCTGTCTGTTGTGGTGGGGGACCGGGATCTGGCTCAGGCGGCCCTGTATCGTCAGGCTCTGGCGGAGTGCCTGGATCTGGCTCTGATGGGGCCTGCCGGGCCTTCTGAGCCTTTCGGGCCTTAGCGAGCGGCTCAGGGGCTCCAGGGGCACCAGCCGCTCCGTCATCATCTGGGGCACTGGCAAGCCCGAGCATGGCAAATAGGGTGTACCGTTCACCGTAGCTGCTCGTTGACCCTATGGCCTGGATGGCGTTTTTGCTGCCCGATGTGTCGTGTGGCAGGCTGAGACTGGTCTGCTCGCTATGCCCCTCGGCGTGGGTAACTATGCAGGACACCACCAGAAGGCCCGGTTGCGTCTGGTCATACCGCCACGAGTGGGACAGGCCGCACTGAGCCATGAGGCACTTTATCTGGGCCATGGCGCCAGCCAGGGAGGCGTGAGTGTATCCCACCGTGGCCTTTTTGGTGGTGTAGCCCACAACCTGATCCTGTACGATCTGTGGGCACTTCTCGCGGAACTGGGACATTGCCGCCGTGTACGCCATCTTGGCTTGACGGTCAAGGATCCGCTCCTGGGCGTCCAGGATCATGTTGATCTTGTCCGGGGTCACTTCCGGGTTCGTGGCTAGGCGTTCAATTGCCTCTACCATGGCAAAAAGCGGGTTATCCCCCATGGGCCTGGCCAGTTGTGCCGGTTGCTCGGTCGCCGGCACCAAATGCCCGTCAACTACTTCTGCTGCTGATGTTTCGTTATTCATGGTTCACCTCGTTATCGGTTATGTCTGGGACCTCTTCTATGTCCGATGGGCACACCTCAAGCACTCCCCTTAACAGGCCAAGTGCGTCTCTCCAGGTTTTGCCAGCGTACCAGTCAAGCCCGTTCACATAGACCATGCACTTGGTTTCTTGAGTGCCATCACTGTGAGTCGTTAATGTGAAACTGAGCGTGTTGTATTTCCCGTCAGCCAGTTTAGCGAGTTCTGCGTTTGCTTGTTTAAACGTCATGATTCACCTCGAAAACTTCAGCCCATGACTTTCGGCTTGCCGTTTTATGCCAAAGACCACACCGGCTGCATCGCTTGCCATTGCCACAACCACCCCGGACAAATATGATGGATTCTTCATACTTGTGGAGTCCAAAAAAACACAAGAGATGGCCTATGACGCCTTTCATATCATCACCCCCGGACCAATACCCTCATCGCGCAACGTGTATACCATGGCGTCGATCAGGGCCACCTTGCCATCGTTGTAGCCGGGCCATTCATCCTTGGCCACGCAGTCCTTGTAGGTCTGTAGGGCCAGGCGATAGGACGCACGGCCAGCCATGATACTGGGCTCGCCCAGCTCATACGGCACGGTACACCAGGGGGCATCCTTCTCGCAGACGATGAACAGGAAGGAACACACATCGCCAGTCAGAGTCTGCCAACCGTCTGTATAGACTGCCGCCTGCTGGTACAGGCCATAGTTGCTGATCGCTCGGGAGTACTTGACCGGGGATGCGTTGGCGAAGTCGCCCGCCATTGAGGATTTTACGTCTGCGATCACGCATTCATCCCCCTTGACGTAGTCTAACTTGGCTTTCATGAGAATGCCGGTTTCTTCGTCCTCCCAAACGATGACAAGCTCGGCCAGGCCGCCAACCACATACTGATGCGCCGGTTGTTTCTTCAGCTCGGAGTACATGGCGTTGAGACAATCAAGCTCGTGCTGTTCTAGGATAGCCATCCCGCTTTTCGCCACAGCATCCATAAGCATATCCCGCTTGCCCTTCTTGGCCTCGATCATATCCTCAGCGTCCAAAGCGTCAATGACATCATCGTCCCTCAGTTGGAGGACGTGTTCGGTAAACGCTTCCTTGCCTGCGTTGGTGTTGAGAGTGAACGACGGTATTACAATGTTTTCTGCGTCGAACTTTTCCGGCTCCAGGATGCGAGTATGGAACGCCTTGCCAATTCTCAGGGCGTCCGTTGGCCTTGGCGGGTTGTCCAGGACGTGCTTGACGTGTTTCGGCGATTGTTCCTTCAAGAGCCACAAAAGCGAGTTGTTCACTGCATCGACCTTGAAATAATCATCCGACACCATGCCGGGGTAAATGCCTGGCTCTAGTTTGATCTTTTCCATTGGTTCACCTCGTTTGTTATAGGATTTCAACAATTCGCCTATCAGTTGCTACAAGTTTGT
>CAZWGF010000036.1:0-6217 GCA_964633605.1 Candidatus Woesearchaeota archaeon | reverse complement strand
AAACATTTGCTGGAACTCTACCATCTGCAATTAGCTTAGGCATCTGTTTTATATTTTTACCACTATACACTTCAAATCTCTTTACTTCTTCATGAGGTAGATTATATTTTTCCATATATTTTTCACAAATTTATAGTTTATAAATCTTTCTATTATGTTACTACTTATAAGTTATAGAGATTTTCTCCAAGAATCTTTATGCAAAAAAACAATAAATAAAGACAACCTTAGCCCAACCCATACACTCAACCTCGACAATACTTAAAAACTCTAAACACCAACGATAAATAACTAAAATCAAAGGGAAAACAGAGTCCCATGATATTGGTCTAAATGCTCTCGGCTTCGGTGGGAGCGTAACTACCGACTCTTCTTAACACCAATTCTAGGACAATACTTTTTCACAGGGCACTTACTGCACCAAGGAAAAACAGGCTGACAAATTGTTTTTCCAAACAAAACAAAAATACCATTAAACTCTGCCCAATATTTTTTAGGAAGAACTTTTTCCAAAGCTTCTTCTGTTTTCTCAGGAGTTTTTGTTTTAATCCAACCCAAACGATTTGGAATCCTATGGCAATGGGTATCAATAGGCAACACCAACTCCCCATAAGCAAAAGCCAAAACAATATTTGCAGTCTTAGGCCCAATTCCCTTAATAGATAATAGCTCTTCACGAGTCTTTGGAACATTCCCATTAAATTCGTCAATTAAAACCTTAGAAACATGTTTCAGTGAACGCGCTTTCTTATGATAATGTCCAGATGAAAAGATTATTTTTTCTAATCTAAGAGTTGATAACTTAACAATGGCCTCAGGAGTATCTGCTACAGCAAAAAGTTTAGCAGAAACAACTTCTGTATTCTCATCACGTGCACGCAAAGACAACAAACACGAAATCAAAATCTTAAATGCATTAGGCTTCTTCCGCATACGATTCAAGGTAGTTCTCTCTTTGAAATCAAAATGCTTCTTCAAGATGTTCATTGTTTTAGGAATATTTTTCATGATCTACTAAAAGCAATTAAATTTATAAAACCAACTCCTATTAATTATACATGACAAAAACAGAGGAAAACTTAAAGACAGCTTTTGCAGGTGAATCACAGGCACGAAACAAATATACTTATTTTGCAAGGATTGCTGAAAAAGAAGGTTATCATTACATTGCAAAACTTTTCTTAGAAACAGCAGAAAATGAAAAACAACATGCAAAAGACGAATTCAAACTTCTAAAAGGAATAGGCGACACAAAAACAAACCTAAAAGAAGCAATGGACGGAGAACACTTTGAAACCACAGAAATGTATCCTCAAATGCAAAAAGATGCTGAAGAAGAAGGTAACACAGAAGCTGCAACACTTTTCAAAGAAATTTCAGAAGTTGAAAAACATCATGAAGCTCGTTACAAAAAACTTTTAGAAATGGTTGAAAAAGGAGAAGTTTTCAAACGAGACAAACCAATCAAATGGAAATGTGCAAAGTGCGGTTATATTCACGAAGGAACAGAACCTCCTGCAATATGCCCATCATGTAAACATCCAAGAGAATATTATGAACCAGAAGATATGTGTAGCATTTAATCCTCCCGAAACTCTTAAATAATTCTATTAACTAATAATTCAATGAAAAGAGGAAGCATATTAATAATATTAATTATCTTAGCAATTAGTTTTTTTGCGTACGGAGAATTGACTGGAAAAGTTACTAGCCAACAAAATATGGAAATAGGCGGTCCAGAATTTATTGGACCAACTCAAGAACAAATAAATTGTATGCAAACTTGTTCTGGATGTGTTTATGGAGATGCAGAATGTTTTGCACAAAATCCTACAAATTGTAATGATGAATGTGGAGTAGAAACTAGTGGCCCTCCTGCACCTGCAAATGAAGATGAAGAATGTATGCAAAAATGTGTATCAAAAGATTGCGATGAATATGATTTTATGTGTGAGAGACAAAACATGAACTCTTGTGAAGAAGAATGTAACATGAAAGGCGACGCTCCTGACGAAAGTGAAATGGAAGAAGAACAAATATGTATTTCTGAATGTGTTACTAAAGTTGACCCTTCAATAATTTGTAGCTCAGGAAATTATGAAGGAGAAGGGGAAACAGGAAATTCTGTTTGTCAAGAATGTGCAAAATCTTGTGAGCATTTATATTCAGGTCCTTGTTTAACAGACGAGAAATGGGAGGAAATTGAAAATAATTGTATGGCAAAAGGAGAACATATGGAAGCAAAACCTGTAATGGGTGATTCTGGACAAGGATGGGAATGTACTATAAATTTAGAATGTTTAGATAGATCAGATGAATTTGGAGATGATCCTGGAGAAGGTCCTGGAATTATAAATTCAGTTGGTAATGTGTTTAAGGGAATTGGAAATTTTTTCAAAAACATTTTTAGTAAAAGTGATGGAGAATTAAAAGAATCAGAAACTCTTAAATAATTCTTTTTAATTAATTAAACATGGCAGACATGGTGATTTGGTCAATATTGGGATTATTAGCTTTATTTGGAATAATTGCAATCATTGTCAGAATAAGAAAAGGAAAACAACCTACAGACTACTATGCATTCTTTCAGATGGGAATTATTTTTCTCCCAATAGGAATTGTTTTGTCCTTAACACTAGATAATTTTTCAATGGTGAATGTTTTCACAATAATTGGAATTATTTATTTAATCATAGGACTAAGCCATAAAAAAGAATGGAAAAAGAATCAGAAAGCTTCCAAGAAAAAGAAAAAATAAAATGACAGAACAATCACAAATATACAAATGCGAAATCTGTGGCAACATTATTGAAGTTTTACATAAAGGAGCAGATGCTCTTGTTTGTTGTGGAAAACCAATGAAACTCATGCCAGAACAATTTGAAGGAGAATATGCAGAAAAACATTCTCCAGTCATTGAAAAAGATAAAGAGGGCGTAAAGATTAAAGTAGGTTCTATAGAACACCCAATGGAAACAGAACACTATATTGAATGGATTGAAATTTCAACAGATAAAGGAGTATCTAAAAAATTCTTAAAACCAAGTGAGAAACCAGAAGCATTATTTTTATTAAAAAACCAAAAAGATTTTTCTGCAAGAGCTTATTGCAATATTCACGGGCTTTGGAAAAATCAATAATTTCTCAAAACTTTTAACGTCCAAAATATTTAGGTTCAACAAAGTTGAGTCATCCCTGTCTTTTGGAAGACTCTATAGAGTCATTTTGGATGATGTAAATTTTATACACCAAAATTTATAAACAAAGTTAGTTTTAAAGTATAAAGAAAGATGGTGCTATTAGAAGTTGAAACTAAAGTAAGAATAGATAATGTAAATGCATTACGAAAGAAAATTCAAAAGATAGCTAAATTTGAAAAAAAAGAATCAAGAGGAGATGATTACTTTGCAATAAAAAGAAAATTTAGATCAAGTGCCTATCCAAAAAAAGCCTTTAGAATTAGAGACAATGGAAAAGAATATGTTGTGAATTTTAAAAAATGGTTAACAAGTTATTGGGATAAACAAATTGTAGTTAAACAAGAATTTGAATTTAAGATAAAAGAACCAAAACCATTTTTAGCACTAATGGATGATTTAGGTTTTATACAATGGATGAAAAAAAGAAAAACATCTGAATCATATCTTCATAAAAAAGACAAAAGAATTGTTATAGAAATTAATTATGTGCAACACCTAGGTTATTTCATGGAAATGGAATATATTGCAAAACCAAGTGAAATGGAAAAGGCAAAAAAGAAACTTAAAGCAGTCCTAAAAGAACTTGAAATAGAACAAAAACAAATTGATAATACTGGCTATACAAAAATGCTTTGGGATAAAGGAATTAAAGACAAAAAATATTGGATTAATTAAATGAACATTCGTAAAGCTACTAAAAAAGATGTTAAAAGCTGTTTAAATTTAGAAAAATTAGACAAGGGAAAATATTGGAAAAGCATAGATTTTCAAAGAGCAATCAAAGATAAATTGGCTATATTTTTAGTTGCAGAAGAAGATAAAAAAATTATTGGATATATAACTGGATTTTTCGTTCCAACTAAAAGAACAGAAGTAATGATTCATGAAACAAGGGTAAATAAAAACCTAAGACATAAAAAAACTGGAACTAAATTAATTAAGGAATTTAATAAAATTGCTTTTACTGGAGGAGGTAAAGAAATTTATGCAGAAATTGAAAAGAAATTGAAAAAATTTTATATTAATTCATGTAAATTTAAAAAATCAAGAAATTGGATAGAAGTTAAAAAAATAAAATGAAAAAAGTAATAAAAAAAGGTAAAATATTTTTACCAAGTAAAGAATTAAAAAAAGAATCTTGGGTTTCTAGCGATAAAATTTACAAAGAAGCAGACAAAGACCCAATCAAATTCTGGGCAAAAAATGCAGAACAATTGCATTGGCATAAAAAACCCACAAAAATTTATCAAGAAAAACTTCCATTTTTCAAATGGTTTGTCGACGGTAAAATAAATCTTTGTTACAATGCTGTAGATAGACATCTAGAAAAAAATGGAAACAAAACAGCATTAATCTGGATTCCAGAACCAAAAGGAGAAAAGAAATTAGAAATAACCTATAATGAACTTCACAAACATGTTTGTAAAACAGCAAATCTTCTAAAGAAATTAGGTGTAAAAAAAGGAGATGTTGTAACAATCTACCTACCAATGATCCCTGAAGTAACTTATTTTATGTTAGCCTGTGCAAGAATAGGAGCGATCCATTGTGTAGTTTTCTCAGCATTTTCTCCAGAAGCATTAAAAACAAGAATCCAAGATGGAGGTTCAAAAATTTTAATCACAGCAGACGGATATTATAGAAAAGGTAAAAAAGAAAAATTAAAAGAAAAAGCAAGTGAAGCAGTAAAAGGAACAACAATCAAAAAAATGGTTGTAGTAAAAAGAGTTGGAAATATTAAAAAATTAAATAAGAATGAAATTTGGTATCATGAAGAAATAAAAAAAGTTAATGATAAAAATGAAGCAAAAGGATTTAATTCAGAAACACCATTATTCTTACTTTATACTTCTGGAACAACAGGGAAACCAAAAGGAGTTGTACATGAAACAGGAGGATACGCTGTTCAAGCATATCAAACCTGCAAATATAATTTTAATCTCCATGATGACGATGTAATGTGGTGTACTGCAGACGTGGGATGGGTAACAGGCCACACATATATTTGCTATGGACCTTTACTAAATGGATCAACAAGTGTAATCTTTGAAGGAATGATTAATTTCCCAGATGAAGGAATTTGTTGGAAAACAGTTCAAGAAAACAAAATAACAGTATTCTATACAGCACCAACAGCAATACGTATGTTCAAACTTTGGGGAGAAAAATACCCAAAGAAATACAATCTAAAAACATTAAGAATTCTAGGAACAGTTGGAGAACCAATTGACAACTCCACTTGGAATTGGTATTTCAAACATATAGGGAATAGTAATTGTCCTGTAATAGA
This sequence comes from Candidatus Woesearchaeota archaeon, assembly GCA_964633605.1. GTDB lineage: Archaea > Nanobdellota > Nanobdellia > Pacearchaeales > GW2011-AR1 > CAZWGF01. The sequence goes on along the minus strand of CAZWGF010000036.1, from coordinate 727 downwards.
TACTTGGTGGCAAACAGAAACAGGTGCAACCCTTATCAATTCCCTTCCAGGAATAGGACCATTCATCCCATCTGTAGCAGGAAAAAGTTTTCCAGGAACACGACACGCAGTAATAAATGAAAAAGGAAAAATATTGAAAAAAGGTGCAGGACATTTAATCCAACTTTCACCATTTGCTCCAGGAATGTTAAGAAATGTTTGGAAAAACAAAAAAGCATATGCAGAAAAATATTGGACATTCAATAATAAACTCAAAAAATTCTATATCACAGGAGATGCAGCAGAAATAGACAAAAAAGGATACTTCAGAATCTTGGGAAGAACAGACGATGTTATGAAAGTTGCAGGTCACAGACTTTCAACAGCAGAAATGGAAGATGCAGTCATCACCCATAAAAGCATAAGTGAAGCAGCAGTTGTTGCAAAGCCAGACAAACTAAAAGGCGAAGTCCCAGTAGTATTTGTTAAGGCAAAACAAGAAATTCCAAAAGAAGAAATTGTAGCACTAATGAATAAGTATATAGGCCCAATAGCAAAACCCCACGAAATATACTTTGTCAACGACCTTCCTAAAACTCGTTCAGGAAAAACAATGCGAAGAATCCTCAAAAACATAATTAACAAAGAAGAACCAAAAGGAATGACAACCCTTGTAAACCCCGATTCTGTAAAAGAGATTAAGAAAATAGTTGGTGCATCAAAATGAATAAAGAATATTTTCCATTAA
>CAZWGF010000035.1:3513-6253 GCA_964633605.1 Candidatus Woesearchaeota archaeon | reverse complement strand
TACTTTGGACAAGTTTTGCTTCAATACTTAATTATAATCTTTGGAAATTGAATTAGTTTTTATTCTTCTTTTGGTCCAGCCATTGTAATGGATTAAAGAGAAGGGGTTTTATATAATTTTTCATCTTCAAATTTTCCTGATTGGAGTTTTCCAAATTCTTTCTTAACTTTTTGAGAAATAAATGCTACAAAAATTTCTTTATTCATTTAATAATTAAATTTTCTTTAATTAGTTTCTTTATTCTTTCAGGATTATATGTCCAAATTACACATCCATCCGAATCTATGATTATTTTTCCAGATTCTTCTAAATAATTCAATATTACTTGAAATGTTTGGTACATCATTTTTTTAGGCAGTTTTTTCCATAATTGGTATTTTCCACATTCTTGACTATTTTCCTGGGTTATTTTTTCAACCATTAAAACAGATTCTAAAGTTGGACTATGCAAAATTGTTTGAGTTTTCATGTTATATAAGTATATATAATACTATTTAAATCCTTCTAGTAACTTTCCCATAAAACCAATCTTCCAACAGCATCCCTTAGAAATAAAGTATCTCCAGTATCTGTCCAAACATAATCTTCTCCTGTCCAAAATAATCTTTCATTTGTATCTATACCTTCTTTCACAATTAAACTAACTTCACCATTTGCTTTCAAATTAAATTCTGGAAATTCAAAATGCTTCCTTCCTTCATCCTTAACATCCCATGACTCCAAATCACAATAAAAGTGGCATTTATTTTCAAAAACAACAATTTGCTTTTTATGATTAAATTCTTTTAACTTAATACAGTCTGCACAAACATCCACTGATTTCTCACATAAGTTTTTATTCATCCTTACACAATTTTCCCAAGTCCCTTTGAAATCATCATAATATTTGTTATGATCAAAAAAATAAAAGTTAGCTAAACCCTCATCAACCAATTCTAAATTAACATTTTTCCCATTGTAAAAAATATAGGCTAAAGTTCTCCCATATCTATCGTACTTATCTTTCCCATATTTTAGTTCAACTGTTTTATTTAAGACAATCATTTCTAAGAATGCCTGTGCTTCATCAGAATATTCCTCCCCTTTCTCAGGACAATTAATTCCAAGCAACCTAATAGAAGTCCCATTAATAACCAACGTATCTCCATCAATAACTCTTTCAACAAGCCCCATATCATGGTCCATAAAGGTCTTAGTGAGCAAATTATCCATAAGGGAGTAATTAACAACAATTAACAAAACTACCAAAATAACTAAGAAAATAAGTTGTTTTTTCCTATTCTTCATGAAGTTAATAAGAAAGCTACAATTAAAAATTTAACGTTTAAAACAATTGGGCCCTCCAGAGTAGTTTAGATGATGTAATTTTTGCACACAAAAATTTATTTAAAACCAATATTCTTTTTTGAACTATATCTTTCTTTTTTAATGCTATGAATTTCTTCTAAAAAATGACGTGTGGTTAGCCTTGAAAGTTCTTTCCGATCCCCAACATTTGATTTTAAAAATTTAAATGCAAGTTTTCTCAAAACATCTTCTGTCACTTTGTCCACATCTGCAAAATTAAACCCCTCACTTTCTCCAGATATTTTATCATAATTTACTCTAAAGATTAATTTTTTTGAATAGTATGGAAATTTATTAGAATGTTTTTTATTTATATTATTCACCTTACTTCTATATGTTTCTTTCAAGGTTTCTATGCTAGGCAATGGAAATTCTATAATATCATCTATCCTCCCATTACGAATTGCTGCTTCATCCAAAGCTTCCCTAAAATTTGTCATTCCAAAGAAAAATTCATTTTTTGAGTAAGTATTTATTTCTTGTAAATTAACCATTAAACATTCTAAAAGTTTATTATCTTCTTTATGGTTTTGGGAGCTATTTCTTTTGCCCATTATATTATTTATTTCATCAAATTGATAAATGACTGGATAACCCCTATTTGCCATTTTCCTTCCTATATCAAAAAACTCTTGCAGGTTAGTTGCTCCCTCATTGATATAGGATGTTCCATGGGTTCCTATTGAGTAGGGATAGTAACAAACTTCTTTTTTATTGCTCCAAAATAATTCATTTCTTAGGGCTTTAACTGAAAATGTTTTTCCAGTTCCAGGTTCTCCAACAAAAAGAAAAGATCTTTTTGGTTTTGATCCAATTTCTTTAAAAAAATCAGAATTAGTTATATATGTAGATATCTCTTCAAATTTATTTTTTAAGGATTCATCTCCCAGAACATGTTTAAGAAGAGGATAAGAATAATCATCATATTTTGGGGTAAATTCTTTTTTTTGCTTTTTCCTTGATTTTAATCCATCCATTTTGATTGTAAATTTGAAGAGTATTGCTCTTTTTAAGAATTTATGTGTAAAATGAGGAACTTTGAGGAACCATGTTCTAGAGTTTCATAGAATTTAACACCCTTATTTTAAGGATTTATGTGTAGGATGTCACTATTTATTTGGGTAGTAACAGGTTTAATTCCAGGGTGAATATAACTTATTATATACTAGATTGTATTCAGTTTATCATGGCAGCTGTGGATCAATTAAGGCACGAACTTTATGGAATTGCCCACAAAAAACTAGCCCTTGAACAAGAGTTGAAAGTTATGAATTCTTTCATATCAACTCTAAAAAGAGAGCTAGAAATAAGAGCAATTTAATTCTCCTTTATTTTTCTTCTTTTTTTTATTTTATCTAGTTAGAAATCTAATCATGCGAGGGACAGGATTTGA
>CAZWGF010000035.1:0-3413 GCA_964633605.1 Candidatus Woesearchaeota archaeon | reverse complement strand
ATGCGAGGGACAGGATTTGAACCTGCGTAAGCACTAAGCTACAGCCTCTTAAGGGCTGCCCGTTTGACCACTCCGGCACCCTCGCATTATGTATTCATCGTATTAGGAGTGGCTTGCCACTCGGACGATCAGCTTGAGCGTTCGAATGAAAAGTGTATGCACTTTACTTTCCGGCACCCTCGCATTAAATACTAAAAATACGACAATTCAATCATATAAAAATCTTCCCAATTACTGTTTAGGTATTTTAACGCCTAATTCTTCAAGTCTCTTAATGTGGGCTTGCATAATAGATTCAATATTCTGAATCATCTTAAACAATTCATTTCTCTCTGCAACCAAAGTATTCAAAGCTCCTTTGTGAAATCCAATTTCTTCTTCTTTAGAAATCTGTGGAGCTTCTTTTGGAGCATCTTTACCTTCAAGTGCCTCCTCAAGATTATCTTTATTTATGTCCATATAAATTCTCACAAAACTTCATTAATAAACTTTTCCAACACATTTATTAATCTTTTTTGATTAACAATTAAATGAAAGATTTGATTGCCAAATTATTAAAACAAGCATTAAAGAAAAATAATGTTGATCTAAAAGAAAAAGAGATAATCGCATTAATTGAAATTCCAAAATCAACTGAAATGGGAGATTATGCATTTCCATGCTTCTCACTTGCAAAACAATTAAGACAAGCTCCAGATAAAATCGCATCTAAATTAAAAGATCAAATTAAAAAAATTCCTTCTGAATTTCAAGACATAAATGTTTTAGGACCATACATTAATTTTTTTGTAGATAGAAATTCTCTTGCAGAAAATTTAGTTAAAGAAATATTAAAGAAAAAAGATAATTTTGGAAAAATAGATATTGGAAAAGGAAAAAAAGTATTAATTGAACATACAAGCATAAATCCAAATGCTTCGCCCCACGTGGGAAGGGCAAGAAATGCAATAATTGGAGATAGTATTGTACAAATTTTAAAATTCGTAAATTTCAAACCAGAAGTTCATTATTACATAAATGATGTTTCGAAACAAATTGCAATGTTGGTTTTAGCAAAGGCAGATAAATTAAAATTTGAAGAAATGTTGAAAAAATATATTGAGATTGCAGCCAAAGTAAAAAAATCACCTAAACTAGAAAAGCAAGTTTTTGAATTATTAAATAAATTTGAAAAAGGAGATAAAGAAGTAACAAAGAAATTCCAGAAAGTTACAAAAACTTGTGTAAATGGTCAAGAAAAAATACTTGCACAATTGGGAATCAAATATGATTATTTTGATTATGAATCTAAACACATTAAAGATTCTCCAAAGATTTTAGCTAAGTTAGAAAAGACAAAGAAACTTTTCAAGGATAAAGATAATAGAATGGTTTTAGATCAAAAAGGAACTTCTGTAGAAAAAAGCATGCGTTCACCTGTTTTGGTTTTAACAAGGAGTGATGGAACAGGATTATATCCCCTTAGAGATATTTCATATACTTTTGAAAAAATGAAAAAAGCAGAAAAAAACATAATTGTTTTAGGTGAAGATCAAAAATTATATTTCCAACAAATTACAGAAGCACTTAAATTACTAAAAATAAAATCTCCAGAAGTTATTCATTATTCTTTTGTACTTTTAGTTGAAAAAGGAAAATCTAAAAAAATGGCAACAAGAAAAGGGGACGTTGTTTTACTAGAAGATTTTTTAGATCAAGCAGTTAAAAAAGCAAAGCTAGGAATTTCAAAAAGAAAAACAAAGGGTGACCCAAAGAAAGTTGGAATTGGTGCAGTTAAATATGCAATACTAAAAAATAATTCAAATAAATCAATTTTATTTAATTTAGATGAAGCACTTTCTTTTGAGGGGGATACAGGTCCTTATTTGTTGTATAGTTATGCAAGGGCAAAGTCGATTTTAAGAAAAGCATCACCTAAAGGCGTAAAGACAAAAGGCAAAATAAACATTTTAGAATTAGAACAAAAAGAAATAGAACTTGTGAAAAAATTATCTGAGTTTAACAAAGTAGTTGAGAATTCTTATAAACATTACAATCCAACAATCATTGCTAACTATTCTTATCAACTAGCACAAACATTCAATGAATTCTATCATGCATGTCCGGTAATTAATTCAAAACAAGAAGCATTTCGTTTATCTTTAGTTGAAGCATTCACACAAGTTTTGAAAAATTCTTTAGGTCTTTTAGGAATTGAAACAATGAATGAGATGTAAGTGTTTTATCAAATAAATCTTTATAAGTTCAAATAATATTATTGAATTATGATTTCCAATCCAATTTTATTTAATTCTAGTTCTAATGATTATTCTGGAGGAGGAAATATGCCTCCTAGTTTCTCGGAATTTGTCTCATATCTTGGAAAGACAGTATCACCTTTTATCGCTGGAATGATCCATGGCAGTGGAAATTCTCTTGGAAATGTTCCCTTGGAATTATTGGTGGCTGGAGGGATCCCACAACTAGCATGTATATCAAATGATGTTAAAATTAGTCGGATGTGTGAACAAAATTTTCAAGAAGAATACGATCTAGGCCCAAAACAATGTTTAAGTTATAATCCTAAAAAAAATAGTTTCAAAATAATAAAGCTTGAGGGAAGTTCAAAATCAGATGGCATGATTGCAGGACATCTTTTTACTGGAATAGCTTCTTCAGCAATATATGGAGTAGGGTATACAATAGGACATTTTTGTAAATAATTTTTTTTATTCCCCTCAAATCAAAACTTATTTAAACCAGGCTTTCTATTTAAAAATAATTAAAAAGGGAGATTTATATGGCAAAACAAAGAGGAAATATGATAAGTTTACTTGCTTGGTTTACTGGTGTGATTGTATCTTTAGTTGTTGGTAACGCAATGATTGAAAGTGTATTAACATTACCTTCATGGCTTGGAGGATTAACACAAGGTGGACTTTGGGTATCATTGGTTATTGGATGGATTGTAGTAGTTACAACAATCGCAGGCGCAATATTAGCAATAATCAAGAAATAATTTCAATTAATTTATTTTTATTTTTTTAAATCATTTTTTCTTAGAAGGATTTTTTCTAGTTCTGCAAAAACTTCTTTAGCGTTTCCTCCACCATTGGGAGAAACCCATAGGTCCGTAGTATTATTCCCAGAGCCATAGTTAAATTCTCTAGTCATTCTCACTTCACAATTTTTATAATGTGCACTTGTAAATATTGGATTAATGCCTTCATGAGTTATTGGAACATTTTTCTCTAGATATTCTCTAACTCCAATTGAATCATGTTCAAAATGATTTTTTTCAACATACTCTTTTCTAACCATATTTTATTTTTACAAAAACAATTTTTAAAGATTTAGGTAGGAGAAATATTAATTTAGATTTGCATAAGCATTTTTAACAAGACTAAGATTTTTAACTAGATCATAAAATTTGT
>CAZWGF010000034.1:0-6857 GCA_964633605.1 Candidatus Woesearchaeota archaeon | reverse complement strand
CTTGGATTAAAGGGATTCGGATAAGCGGCGTCAACGACAAAATCTACTTCGACAATGTCATTGCTAAGCGTGACGGTTACAGCATTTTCTTCATAAAGCGTTTCTTCATTGGCATAATCTACATCAGCCAAAACGTAGGTATAAGCCACACCTGGAACCACTGTGTTATCAACAAAACTGTAGTTATGCGGTTCACTTGTTGTACCGGCACCTGCTACAGTTCCAATAGCTACATCATTGCGATAGATGATGAATTGCGCATTGTTGGTTTCCGTTGCGGTTTCCCATGCCAGTTCTACAGTTCCGTTGACCGCCTGAGCGGTGAAAGAGGCTAGAGTAATGGGAAGGGCAAGTTCTGTACCTGAAAGAGAAGCATCATTATAGGCTATATAATTTCCTGTAGTGATACCGTAATTGGTCGTTGTAAAACTTTTGCTGGAGCTATTTGTGGGAGGTAGAGCATCATCATCAAAATGATAAAGTAGTATCGTATTTGCATCACTGGTAAAAGGAGGATCATTTTCATTCACTGTAAATCCCCAACGACTATATCTATTACCCGTTGAAATCCGCACTTCATCAATGACACCGACGAAATCAGTAGTCACCGTACTGTATGAACCTATTCTTAGATTTAATGATCCGGTAATATCTGATGCGCCACCATTTCCAATAGCTACACCATCGATATAATTATTTGTATAAGGCACCGAGCTATTTCCCTGAAGTGCAATATGATGCCATTCCTCTGTTGGAACCGTAAGATTTATGGCACCTGCGGGCATAAATGTTCCATCAATTCTGACGGTTGCATCGGCACCAAGGGCACCTGTACCACTTACAACATAAATTTGCCAACCTTGGGATCTGAAAATTCTTTCATTTCCATGGATGGTATCCGTTATATAGATCCACGCTTCAATGGTGTAATCCGTTCCAAGGTCAAGATCATTTGCGACATTGTCGGTTATTTCAAAATAATCGTTGTCAGCTCTAACGTCTAATACTTTAACATTTTGTGCAAAAGCAATCGCAGTTAGTGAAACTAAAACAAGCAATAACAATTTTTTCATCGCTGTCTCCTTTTGGTTTTTCTGTAAAGTATTTCCCATACTTCAGAAATAATTATTATGTTAAGAATAATAATAACATGTTTACTTAGAATTAACAAGAAATTAATTATTGGGGGGGGGTGTAAAACGTAAGGCGTGAGAAAGAAACGATGAACGATAAACGATGAGAGAAGATAAGCACTGGGCACTGAGCACTGAGAAGATGGGAAAAAGAGTGAAGAGAGATAAGAGAAGGAGTTCGGAGTATGGGAGTAGGGTGTAAGAGTTCGGAGTCGAAGGATCTATTCATGGTGCAAACAACTATAAACGATGAACGATAAGAGAAGATATGCACTGGGCGCTGAGAAGATGAGAAAAAGAGTGAAGAGAGATAAGAGGAATATCTTATTTCACAGTTCATCATTTTCTTTCATTGTCCTTTGTCAATTTTCAATTGTCAATTAAAAAACCCTCCCGCATTTTCACGAAGAAGGGCTATAAGATTATGTTTAACGTTTAATGTTTAACGACTTTATTTCATCAATACAATTTTCTGCGAATTCACAAATTCACCCGCAATCATCTTAACAATATAAACACCACTGGGCATATTTGATGCATTCCAAGTCAAATCATGTGATCCTGCTTCAACAAAACCATTGATCAGTTGATCAACCAAAACTCCCTGGGTATTATAAATATTGATCACAGTATTGCTGCCTACTGCATAGTGCATACTGATTACGGTGCTCGGATTGAACGGATTTGGATACGCTGCGCCGACCACAAAATCAGCTTCGACAAGATCATTAGCAACCGTAACGGTCACAGCTTCGTCATCATATTTTGTTTCGGTGTTGGAATAATCGACATCAGCAAGAACGTAAGTATAAGTCACACCCGGAACCACAGCGTCATCAACAAAGCTGTAGTTATGCGGTTCACTGGTGGTACCTGCACCGTCGACGGATCCAATGGCTACGTCGTTACGATAGATAACAAAACGTGCATTGTTGGTTTCCGTTGCAGTTTCCCATGCCAGTTCGACCGTGCCATTGATGGCTGATGCTGTGAAGGAGCTGAGAGTGATGGGGAGGGGAACTTCGCTAATAGTAAAAGCAGTCGTGGAGAATGTATAGGGATTCAAACTTGTCCCCCAGTTTGTTGTCTCATCCGCTATAGCTGTTTTAAGTTCGGCGACGGTTCCCGTCCGCGTACCATCATATCTTACGTTATCCGTGCTAGAGGCAAAAATGAGCGCATCAACACTGCTGGTCAACCCGGTATTGGTTAATTCTCCTGCACCCCACACTCCGTAGAGGGTTATTGCAAATAAAAAAGTAGAAGGTGACATTGCTGTGCCAAGGTACATATAAAATTGATCTCCCGATGTTCCCAATGCAAATGAACCGGATTCATTGGCAAGAGTCCCCACCGTGGCCGTATTGTTGGTGAAATCAAGTTCGACAACATCTCCCGCTTCAAGGCCACCCAAAGGAGTAGTGTATTTTTTTATACCTTCATTTAGATCTGCCCATGCAGATCCATTCCATTCATTATCGGAAAAATAAATATCTGTTGTACCCGAAACGGGAACTAAAGTTACCATAAGAATTATATCGGGATTGTCAGCATTTGCTCCGACCATACAAATGTCTCCCGTGCTTTGACCAAATGCTGAACCCAAGAACACACATGTGATAAATACGATCAATACTAAAACTTTAGCAATTGATTTCATTTTAATTCTCCTTTTTTAATTTGAATAAAATGTCACCCGGTTCCGTATAAGTATATCTGTAATTTAAAATAAGTTATCATTAATTATAGCTGATTGCAAGAATAAAATATTCACATCTGCCTTATATCCAGACAAATAGATAAATGGATAAAATATTCAATAGATAATAATCTAATAGAAATGAATGATGAATGATAAATGATGGTGTCCGGAGTGTGGAGTGTGCCCATTTATGAGAGTACGGGGGTATGAGTGTAGGAAGGTACGAAGTAAAAATATAATACTCGCGGGTCATCCTGAAACGCCAGTTATTGGCTGGCGGATTCAGTCCGTCAGTTGACGGAGTCCCATAAGGGAGATCTCCGTGAGCATTGCGATACACGAAAGATTGGTATGAGATAGACATTTCTTATAGCTTTAATAATTTTGAGAATCGCATTCTCAGAGAGATCCTGAACAAGCCCTCCACTGGAGGCCTTTTCAGGATGACTAGGTTTGGGGGCTCATGGATATCGTTTCAGGATAACGACTTTAGCATGTCATCTCGACCGGAGTCATCTACTGGTGGCGGAGCAGTCGAAGGATCTATACATGGTGCAAAGAAACGATGAACGATAAGAGGAATATCTTAATTTATAGTTTATAGTTCATAGTTCATCGTTGTATGAAAAAACCCTCCCGCATTTTCACGAAGAAGGGTTTTTATTTATTCTTCAAGATCAAGCCCTAAAAATTCTTTGTGACTTTGTCTTTCTTTGTGCCTCCGTGTGAGGCTATTTCATTAACGCGATCTTCTGTACATCCACCACATTATCAACCACAACCTGTACCAGGTACAATCCGGTGGTCAAACCTGCACCGTCAATGCGAAGTTCGTGTGAACCAGCTGTAAAGTTGGCATTGATCAGAGCTTTAACCTCGCGACCGTTCAAGTCGAAAAGAGAAGCTTTAACCATAGCATCGCGTGTCAATTCAAGCGGAACAACCGTGCTTGGATTGAAGGGATTCGGATAAGCAGCACCGACCACAAAGTCAGCTTCAACAAGATCATTAGCGACGGTCACCGTTACGGCTTCGTCTGTATATTTAGTTTCTTTATTACCCAGATCAACATCAGCGAGGACGTAGGTATACGTCACACCCGGAACCACAGCGTCATCAACAAAGCTGTAGTTATGCGGTTCACTTGTGGTACCTGCGCCGTCGACTGATCCAATGGCAACATCGTTACGATAGATAACAAAATGCGCATTGTTGGTTTCCGTTGCGGTTTCCCAAGACAGTTCGACCGTGCCATTGATGGCCGTTGCCGTGAAAGACTCGAGGGTGATGGGGAGGGGGACGTCTGATTCAACTGTAAATGTAAGATTATCGATCCACAAGGATGTTGGATTGCCATCGTTTAATCCGTGAAAGCGAATATATCCTGATGTGCCGGCATCAGCAACCCCGGATAAATTTACTTGAGTATAAGTGCTAAATGCAGATACAGTTGCTTGAGGTTTCGAAGAGCTTAAGCCCGTAACATAGGCATTCAGGGTGTTGCTACCGTGAGTCCATGCTGCGGTCTTAACATAAAATGTTAATGTGTAGGCGCTTTGGCTGTCGGCGGTGACGGGTCGTTTGATCAAAAATGTCCAACCGGGATCCGTAAAATTTAAGGCTCCACTGTTCAATACACCGCCGATAGAATTCCATGTACATGATGTTCCTACACTTCCTTCATTATGAGAACCCCAGTTCGTTACATCGATATCATTCTCAAAATCAAGGTCCAGATCATGATCTCCATCAGCCATGACCATGGCACTTTCATTACTGAGTTGATCCTGTGCCGCGATTCCAAAGTTGTAGGTGTCATGATCTTCATCGGTATAGGATAGGGTTTCACTTGCAGGAATGATCGCTGCGATCTGAGAGGCGTCATCGGCATCGAAAGAACCGGATTTCGGCCACTTATAAACGAGATAACGGCGAGCAGCATCGTCATGAGAAGCTGTCATATCACCCGCTTCCCAGCTTAGGATAATATCATCACCGGAAAGACTGCTTTGAACATTTTTGGGTGATGGTGCCGCGAGAGAATCTTTCCAGGTCATGTGTGGTGTGACTGCGAGATATTTGTAATAGTTGTTTTTTAGTGAATCCAGCGATCCTTTAGGATTGTCGGCTATATCGCTATAAGAGAAATAGATACTGCCCAAAGATGACGTGGTTTCGCGATTTAGACTGATCTGATTTGGGATCTCATCTTCAGACCAATCGACGATCTTAAAGGCAGCATGTCCGACATATAAATGCCGAGTGTGATCATCGACCTGACCGGCCCACCAGGGCATCAGTAATCCATAATCTTGTCCGCCCCCAAAAGGCCAATATAATTGCGGGGCTATATAATCAACCCATTGACCCTGGATCCAGGTAAGTGCATCGCAATAGATGGCATCGTAGGCACTTGTGCCGATGATCCCGATAGGAACGCCATTTTTCCAAATTCCAAAAGGACTCACACCAAATTTTATACGAGGATCAATAATTTTCAGCGTATCGTGAATAGCCTCAATAAGTAAATGAATATTATCACGTCGCCAATCTCCAAGATCTGTAAATCCTCTGCTTTCGTTTGAAAAAGTGGTGGCGTCTTCACCGTTCATGCCCGAATAAGGATAAAAATAATCATCAAGATGAACACCGTCGATATCATATCGGGAGGCGACATCCGAGATCACACTTAAAACATAGTCACGTACATCTTGCATGCCGGGATCCAAAATATAAGAGATGGATTGTGTTGCCTCACTGGCCGGGAGGGATATTTTTTCCTCGTTCCTTGATTTGGAAAAGGCCGGAGCAGGGGAGCTCCCGACCGTTAGCACCCATTCCGGATGTGTATTATAAACGTGTGTCGGTGAGGTCGCGGCATTACCCGTTTTAGCGCGATAGGGATTGAACCATGCATGAACCTCGATCCCGCGTTCTTCCGCTTCATCGATCAGAAATTGAAGCGGATCATATAATGGGGAGGGTGCAAGACCTTCGGTACCGGTCAGCCAATTGGACCAAGGTTCGATCGCGGAAGAATAAAAAGCATCACAGGCAGGGCGGACCTGAAACATCACCGCGTTGAAATTCCAAGCTTTCAGGCTGTCAAGAATTTGTATCAGCTCACTTTTTTGTGTTGATACCGTGTAAGAAGAAGGCCAATCGCTACCCCACACGGTTGTAAGCCAGACAGCGCGGAATTCTTCTTTGGGTGAGGCAGATAGAAGATGGGTGATTATTAGCAAGCAGCAGATAAAGAGAAGCTTGAGTTTACGCATGAATTTCCTATTAGTTTAAGTTGGAATATATCATGATTTTAAAAGAATTGAAAGGGGGAAGAAAGATATAAGAGATAAGAGATGAACGATAAACGATAAACGATGAATGATAAACGATGAATGACAAAAGATGAATGATAAAAGATGCTTGCCAAGCCGAAGCCGCATATTAGTGGCGAAGGCTGGAGAGATAAGATGAAGATAAGTACTGGTCGCTGAGAAGATGGGAGGAAGAGAGAAAAGATATAAAAGATGAGAGATAAGATAAGAAGCTAAAAAGTTAAGAAGTTAAGAGGTGAGAAGAAATGATGAACTATAAACGATGAACTATAAATGAAGAAAATATTCACTTCGAATATCACATATCAACATTCCTTGTTCATTATTCAAGGAGACCCCAGAGGGGTCATATAGCAATAGAAAATTGACCCAAAATAAATCAGAACCACAGCGTGGTTCAACAGACATAGTACAGAAAAGCTTGCTATACGCCTGTCAACCGTAGCTTCAGCGAAGTCTGAAAGCTCTAAAGGAGCGTAGGAGAGAGATGAGTGAAGATAAGCGCTGAGCACTGAGAAGATGGGAGAAAGAGAGAAGAGATGAGGAATATTTTTTATCCAGCATCTAGCATCCAGCATCCATAATTTTTAATCTTCGAAGCTCCGTAAGGAGCGTAGGAGATCATCATTAAAAGAAAAAGGCCCCAAGTTTCCTTAGAGCCTTTGATCCGTATATGTAGAGACG
>CAZWGF010000033.1:0-6918 GCA_964633605.1 Candidatus Woesearchaeota archaeon | reverse complement strand
TATTTTTCTTACATTTTCCAGAACAAAGATGATTAATTGTTCCATCTTTCATAACCAAAGTTAATCCTCTTGGAACCCCATACTCTTCACCACAATAAACACACTTAGTCATTTTAAGTATACGCTCCCTTACTTACTTTAGACTTAATTCTTCTTGCTTCAATTTCAGTTTCCCTAAGCATTAAAACATCCTTAACACGAATAGCACCACGAACATTTCGTCTCATTGAACGCCCTTCGTCTTTTCCTTTTTTAACTAAACATTTAACTTGAGTAATTTCACCCTTAAAACCAGTTCTTCCAATTATTTCTTCAACAAATGCAGGAACTGGATCTCCAGATATCTTATAGGTCTTCTTAGATTGTTGCTGAGTATTATCAGTAGTTTTTTGTGTTTTTGCCATCTTAATTAGTTAAATTAATTTATTTCAAACCAGCAATGTCTGTTTTAGCATCGCCTTCTTCAACAACTACAACTGAAGATGCAGCTATTCCTAATCCTGCTGCAATCCCTAGTTTTTGTTTATTATCCGCTTCTTGGCAAGGAATTTTCTTTTCCTTACACAACAATGGAATGTGTTGAACAACTTCTTTTGGCTCCACATCACTAGCATATGCAACGAACTTTGCAGTTCCTCGCTCTATTGCCTTAGTAACTTCGTTAGTACCCTTCTCAATCTTACCAGTATTTCTCGCTTTCTCAATTATTTGATATACGTCTGCCATTTTGTTTATTTTTGTAGAACGATTTCCTCACGAAAAGTCGTTCATCGGATATTTAATTAGACAAAAATCAGTTTATAAAGTTTTCCAAAGAAAAATTACTTCAAAACTGCCGTATGAATTCCTTTCTTCTTTGCATTCCACAACAACCTTTCATTATCTGGAACATCTTCAAAAATTTCAAGGTCCCTATCACGGTTCAATGTAAAACAAGAAACATAATTCTTTCCTTTTTTCTTTCTCTGAATAACACTTGGATAAATTTCCCAACCATTTTTTGTAAAACATTCAACTTTTCTTAGAATATTATATTTATTCGTTCTAAACTCTGCATCAAAAAGCTCACCTGCATCTGTTTCCATACATAAATCTTCTTCAATCTCAATAAACCCCCTAACAATATAAGTTTTCAAATCAATTCTATAAAGAGACTTCTTTGAATCCCAAGAAAACTTATGTTCAAATTCTTCCATTAAAAACAATTCAAAACATATTATAAAAACATTATTGTGATGATAATCACACAAATTCTTATAAATAATTAATTAATTTAAATTATATGGATAAGATTAATTACAATATAGAAGACTATCTCCATGATGAAGGGGGGAAATTCAATATAAATTGGAAAAAAGTAGCTTCAACAAAAAGGGAACATTTTCACTTCAATATAAGAAGATATGAAAGATTTAATGATGAACTAGTAAAAAAATTAAAGGAAAAAGGAATTTTAGTAAATAAATGGAAAAAAGAAAGCTATTATATTGCAGGAGATGGGGTAATTGGGGGGCACATAGGACCAAGATATTCAAATGGAGTAAGATTAAATTTCAACTACTTAAATGATGCTGAAAGATATTTAGAAAATGCAGATAAAGGACTTTGCGAAGGAGCAGCTCTTCCAGGACATATTGTACAGGTGATTAAATAAAATGAAAAGAAAAACAATACCAGAAAAAATTATAGAAAGACAATGGTGTGTTTATGGGGACTAGTTATATCGGGATGGGAGGATTTTAATAAATTAGAAAAAATAGGATTTAAACTATACCATTCCAAAAAAGCAAAAAAATGGGCAAACATGATGAAAAACTTTGAAAGGCACCAAATATCAAGAGATAGTTACAAAAAATTTTACTTAGATAATCTAAAAAACATAAACAAAAAAATAACTGCTAAAGATTTTGCAAATTATATTAAAAAAAGTAAAAGAACTGCTAATCACTATTTATTAAAATTAGAAAAAGAAAAATTAATTACTTGTGATAGAAATTGTTGGCCTTACTTATATTTTATTTCGACTTGATCAGTGCGTTGTCTAGGATTAATATCCACTTTATCTATATCCAAGCTCTTAATAAAATCCTTATTATTAAATAATATCTCTCCTGTATATGCTATCATCCCTCCATTGTCCGTCAAAAGGCTATTTGGAGGAACAAATAATTTGCACCCCCTTTCCTTACACATAATTTTGCACATCTCTTGAAGCCGTGAATTGCAAGCAACACCTCCACCCAACAACAATTCTTTTTTTCCAGTATGCGCCAAAGCTCGCTCTGCTGTTTCAACCAACATTGCGAATACAGTTTCTTGTAAAGAGTAAGCTAAATCCTCTAATTTGTATTCCTTACTCTCTAATTTCTGTTTTAAGTTTGTAAGAATTCCAGAAAGTGCAACATCCATGCCTTTAACTTTGTAGGGTAACTCAATATAATTGCCCTTAGTAGGAATCTTAGGAACTTTGTCTTGAGTTTCATGTAAAGATTCATCGGGGTACTCCTTTGGAGCCTTACTCTCCTCTGCAAGTTTCTGAATTGCAGGCCCCCCGGGAAAACCCCTTCCCGCATAACGTGCAAAAGTATCAATAAAATTACCGACGCCAAGATCAAGAGTTTCTCCAAAAACACGATACTTCCCAGCAGCATAAGCAATTATTTGAGTGTTTGCACCAGAAGCATACAACATAACAGGATCTTTTGCGCCAGTTGTTCTTCCAACTTCTAAATGTGCAATGCAATGATTAAGTGGGACAAGAGGTTTATCCAATTTAACAGAAAGTTTCTTTGCAAATTTCATTCCTTCAATTAAACAAGGAGCCAAACCAGGTGCTTGTGAAAAAGCAATTGCATCAATCTTCTTTTCATCAATCTTTGCTTCACTCAAAGCCCTTTCGTAAACATCATCAGATACTCGAACATGATGTTTTGCAGACTCCATGGGTATTATCCCTCCAGATTCCGTAGTATACATCTCCCGAACATTAGACAAAACCTTTCCATTCCGAACAACCCCTACCCCAAAGGTATGTGCAGTTGATTCTATTCCTAGTATTGTTGACATATATTTTCAAGGACAAAGATATTTATAAATAATCCCAAACAAGTTTTTTAATGAACCAAAAAGAATTAGACATATCTTTTATGAGAGAAGCATTCAAAAGTGCTAGAGATTTATCTCAAGATGCGAATACTCAAACAGGAGGAATTTTAGTAGATCAAAATAATAATATAATTTCAAGGGGGGCGAGCAGGATTCATTTTGGATTGCCTGAAAGATATGAGGGGCGACCTGGAGAAGAAAGGATTTTATTGAAAAGGCCAGAAAAATATGATGATTTAATTCATTCAGAAAGAGATACCATCTATGGAGCTAATCGAAAAGGAATCTCTTTGCAAGGATGCACTCTTTATTCAACATGGGCTCTTTGCGATGATTGTGCAAAAACAACAATTAATAATGGGATAAAAAGAGTGGTGGGCCATCAAACCACAACAGACTGGTATAATGAAGCAAGAAAAAATATTCAAGGAAGACAAGATTGGGAAGAAGGAATTAACAAGGCAATAAATTTACTTAAAAAAGGCAAAGTAAAATATGAACTCATGACAGAACATCTTGGAGATGTTTCAATCCTTTTCGACGATAAAATTAGATCGCCTTAAAAATTAATTAATTAATAAAAGATAAATAAAAATAAAAATAAAAAAAATAAGTTAGCTTATTTCTTCTTTTTCTTCTTTACCGGTTTCTTCTTAGCTACTTTCTTTTTTACAACTTTCTTCTTTTTCACTACTTTCTTCTTTACCGGTTTTTTCTTAGCTGCTTTCTTTTTCTTCTTACCACCACGAGCCATCTTAGCTTCACAAACATTTCCCTTTCCATCTACATAATAAAGATGTCCTGGTTTTCTAGTAATCACAGCTTTTTTTATAATTTTTCCCATTGTATACCTCCTTTTTTTTATCTTTAAAATTGCCGAGTCCAAATTTTCTCACCCTATATGAAAATATCTTCTCGACGATTACATTCTATTAAGAGAAATTATGTATTTAAATGTTTCGCGTCACCGACGAGGAACCTAACCATCTCAAAATAGCTTCGATTCATGGGAATTTCTACCAACTTTTGGTAGGGTTTTTTAGGATTAACAGCAACGGTAAAAGGTCTAACAATTTTAATTTCAATAATTTTATTTTTATCATCCAACCAAACCGCAACAAAAGGAAAAAAAACAAAAAATGAATGAATATTTAACTTAACAGATTTTTCAAAATCAAATAATAATGCTCTTGCATTTTTTTTACGACAGAACATTAACCCCCGAAATTTATTAAACCAATTACAAACAAATACATCTAACCCCATCTTCTTTTTTTTAAAAACCAAATAAATTTTTCTTCTCACCATTTTTTTCTTTCAGATAATCCTTATATGCCTTATGGCATTTATTTACGTTTCGTTCACAAACATAATCATGATGTTTAAATCCTCCTCCAAAAGTCTTAGGAATATGCATCAATTCATGGATAATAACTTTAATTTGTTCTTCTTCACTCAATTTATCAAATCTTTCAGATAAAAATTCCAAAGCATAAACTGCTTGAATTCCAATTGCTTTTTGCATTAATTTCCCAAGGGCATGGCAACGTGCAATTGTCCTTCTAGAAGAAGTTCCATAACTCCGAAAACACTTTACTCTATCAACCTTAATATGAGGAAATAAAGCACCAACTATTTCTTGAGCTTTCTCCTGTAGATCTGGTGCAGCTTCATATTTCATACTAATGAAAAAAATGTTTGCTTTATAATCTTTTAGGAAGGATACTCCCCAAGATTTTTAAATAAAAGAAAATAAAAGAAAATATGATAAATGAAATAAAAGAAAATATTTGGCACTTTAATTTTGTACCTTTTGGTTCAGATGTTTACCTAATTAAACTAAATAAAAAAAATATCTTAATCGACACAAGTTCAGAACCAAATAAAGAAGCCTTAATGAGCCATTTAAAACAATTAAACATAACTCCCAAACAAATTGACATAATAATTCTAACCCATGACCATTGGGATCACACGGATAATGCATTAGACTTCAAAAATGCAAAAATATACGGACATAAAAAAGATTTTGATTTCCCCGAAGTAATAGATATAAAAAAATTACCCATAAAAGAATTTCAAATTATTGAAACCCCAGGACACACCAAAGGAGGAATTGCAATTCTTTATGAAGATGTTTTATTCTCCGGAGATACCTTATTCCACAACGGAATTGGAAGAACAGACTTTCCAGAAAGTGAACCAGAAAAAATGCAAGAAAGTTTAGACAAACTTAAAAAACTTAATTACAAAATTCTTTGCCCCGGACATGAATATTAATCCACTTCGACAACCTTATTTCTAGAAGTAAAACCAGACTTTATTTTAACTGGGAAGCCAAAATACTTTTTCAAAACCTTCAATAACTCCACATTAGCTTTATTATTTTCAGGAACAGACTTCAACTTAACCACATAAATCCCATCTTGTTCTTCAACACTTTGTTCCCCTGCATGGGGTTTAACCTTTACTTTTAAGAACTTTTTTCCGAGTTTCATTTCTTTTTCCTACGCAAATGATCTAAAATTGTTTTATGAAGATGTCTCTTTTTATGTTCAAGTACCTTAACTTCTTTCTTATGTTTCCTTCTTCTCCAAATAAAGAATATCAAGAATAATATAAAAAGAGTAACCAAAGACCAAATCACAATAGTTAACAAATCCCATCTTTCAACAACCTTAAAGCTATCAGTGCTTGAAGCAGTTATATTCCTATAGGAAACCTTAGTATAGAATACATAATCTCCCAACTCCGCATCAATCGGAACTCCTAACCTACGAGAAATTTCTAAAGTATTATCTATTGCAATACTCTCTTCCTTGAAATTCAAAACATTTCCTTCAAAGTCTTTAATTGCATAATAAACTAAAATATCAAATCCCTCTAAATCTCCCATATTAATTACATCAATATTTGCACTCACATCTCTTCCAGGTAATACTCTTCTAAAGAAAATATCTACAACCACATCAAACAAGGGTTGTCTTTCTTTAATTTCAATAATTGTATTAATTTTCTCAGAAAGATCTCTTGAATCCTCACTTAAAATTAATGTTCCAGTATAAACATCTGCAATTTCATCTTCACTTGCAAAAATATCTAACTTTATTTCTTTTGACTCTCCAACTTCCAATAAGAAAGAATCCTCACTAGCAATAATATAATTTTCTAAACCACCTAAATCTAACTCAAGATTTAAATCATAATCTCCTATATTCTCAACAGTAATAATTTCCCTAACAGTGTCTCCTTGTTTTATCAAAACCTTAATCAAATCTTTATCTATTTCAAACTTAGCAACTTTTGCTTCACCTCCGCCACCTCCACTGCCGCCCCCTGCAGGAGGCACAACAGGAGTTGTTTCAATAGTACAAGTACTTGAACAACCATCACCATTATTAGTATTTCCATCATCACATGCTTCACCAGCATCTAAATTTCCATCACCACAAACTCCTGCAACAGGGACTTCAACATCAGTAGCACCTTTTCCAAAAAACCAACCTAAAAATGTTTCATACAAACTTGAACTAGTCTCTCCACTAATTGTCCCAATAACAATATCATTTTGATAATTATCAGAGGATGTATTTTCTCCACCGCTAGAAACAACAGTATCCATAGAATAGGTTGAACTATTAATTGAAGTAATAACTGGCAAAATCAAAATTACCACACATAAAAAAATCAAAAGTTTTTTTTTATTCATTTAAATCACCATATTAAAATCACTATTTGGATTTAATGTTAAAGCATAGGGAATCTTAACCATATCTTTTTTTCCATTTTGAATTTCTGTAATATCTAAACTTG
>CAZWGF010000032.1:4317-8195 GCA_964633605.1 Candidatus Woesearchaeota archaeon | reverse complement strand
TTAGATTTTGCAGATATCAAAGCAGTAATGGTTAATGGAGGAGTTTCATTAATTGGAATGGGTGAATCAGACACAGAACATAGGGCAATAGAAGCAGTTGAAAAAGCAATTGATAATCCTTTACTTGATGTAGATATTTCAGATGCATCAGGCGCTTTAGTAAATATTATTGGTGGGGCTGATATGAGTTTAGATGAATGTAAATCAATTATCGGAGCAATTGGAGATAAATTAAGTCCCAATGCAAAATTAATCTGGGGATCTCAAATTGCAGAAGATATGGAAAAATCAATTAGAGTACTATTAATAGTAACTGGAGTAAAAAGTTCTCAAATTCTTGGGCACCATGATTCAATGGATAGTTTAAAGCACAGTGAAATTGAAGAAGAATTAGGAATCGATTTCTTTGAATAATTTTAAAAACTCTTTTTTCTTAATTTTATAAGGTGAAATTATGAAAATTCCTCCAAAAAAAATTACAATCCCCCTGGCAATTTTAGTTATATTTGTAATAGTAATTTTAATCATGTATATGTCTTTGGTTTCTTCAAAGATGATTAAAGCACAATTAAATGTTGAGCAAGGAAGTGTTTTAGTGAATGGTGAATCAGTAAGTGGAGAAGCAATCATCTTAAAGCAAGGTGATATTATTGAAACAAGTGGAAATGGATTAGCCACAGTAATTCTTTATGAAAGTATTGTAATAAATTTAGAATCAGGAACAAAAATTAATATTGATGATTTATCTAAAGACAATCCAGTAATTTCTCAGGAAAGTGGAGAAACTTGGAATCAAATAACAAAACTTTTCGGGATTGAATCCTATGATGTAAAAGTAGGAAATAGTGTAGCTTCAGTAAGGGGGACTGGATTTGGGATTACTGGAAAAAAAATCTTTGTTGGAGAAGGTGAAGTGAAATATGACTCCAATGGAAATCAAATTCAAGTCACAGAAGGAGAAGCAGTAGATGATGTTAATGGAAAATCAATAGAAAGGGGATTAACTTCTGAAGAAAGAGATAAAATAAAGAAGGGAAGAGAAAAGGCAATAGAGCAACTTAAAAAATTAAGGAAATTTGAAATTGCAAAACATCCAAGAGTTGTTGAATTTGCAAAAAATAAATATGAATTAACAGATGCAGACTTAGATCAAGGATTAGAAGATGCAGACAATGGTATAATTAAGCTTAGGGAAATAAAGGATCAAATTCCTTTTGGAATAGAATCTTTTGAGAAAATTATAAAGATAACAGACGAAATAAGAAAATTAAAAGGTCAAGCGTAAATGAAAATAGACATTAATCGTCGGGCTTTGACGGTTTATATTGTTTTATTATTAATATTTGTTTTATTGGTTTTAGCAAATTCTTTTTCCTATATG
The DNA here is from genome assembly GCA_964633605.1 of Candidatus Woesearchaeota archaeon. Lineage (GTDB taxonomy): Archaea > Nanobdellota > Nanobdellia > Pacearchaeales > GW2011-AR1 > CAZWGF01. The sequence continues at coordinate 6,814 of CAZWGF010000032.1, read as the reverse complement.
CGTTCTTCAATGTCAGATAAACTTTATGGAGATCAACAATCTTTAGACAACATTGTTATTGTGGAAATAAATGATGAGAGCATAAATAAAATTGGAAGGTGGCCTTGGGATAGGAATGTTTTTTCTGATATTTTGTTGGAGCTTAAAGAAGCAAAAGTAATCGGAATTGATGTTTCTTTTTTTGAAGAAAGTGAAGATGATTCTGAATTAATAAAAACCTTAGAAGAGTTTGATAATATTGTTCTAGCTGCTGAAATAAATCAAAATACCCTATACACTCCAATTTTTGATAATGATGTGGGCTATGTCAATCTTTTAACAGATTCTGATGGGATAACAAGGAGTTTACAAGTAGGATTAAATCCAGAAGTAACTCCTTTTGCATTTAAAGTTTATGAGAAATCATACTCAACAAAAAGAAAATTTTCAAATAAAAATTATTTCATAAATTATGTTTCAGAACCAGGTTCATTTAGTTCCATTGGAGCATATGAAGTTTTACAAAAAGATCATGAAATTGATTTTAAGGATAAAATTGTTTTAATTGGAGCAACAGCACCAAACCTCCATGATAATTATTTTGTTCCGACTTCAGATGGAATGGCAATGCCCGGAGTTGAAATTCATGCAACAATAATTCAAAATGCAATCTTAAATAATTTTTTAAGTAAACAAGGAAAGTTTAGCATCCTATTATTGACCATAATTTCTTCCATAGCAGGTTTCTTTTATTTCTCTAAATTAAAAATATACTATACTATCCCAGCAATATTGTTGGCTATTTTATTTTATTCATTTTTTGGAGCTTTTTTGTTTAATAATTCAAATTATCTTTTAGATTTATTTTTTGTACCAATATCTCTTTTGATTTTTACAGGAAGTGGCATAGCAATTAATTATATTGAAGAAAAAAAGCATAGTGGTTTTTTGAAAGAAGCATTTGGAAGATATGTGAGTAAAGATTTACTTAGCGAAATAATTGATAAAAAACAACAACTTAAATTGGGTGGAGCAAAAAGAAATATTACTGTGTTTTTTAGTGATATTAGGGGGTTTACTTCAATCAGCGAGGGACTTTCTCCAGAAGATTTAGTTACATTGATTAATGAATATTTAACAGAAATGACAGGAATAATTTTAGAACATAGGGGAACTGTTGACAAATTTATTGGAGATGCAATCATGGCCTTTTGGAATGCACCTTTCTTGGAAAAAGACCATCCAAAACTTGCATGTCAAAGTGCAATTGCACAGATAAGAGCTTTAGAAAAACTTCAAAAATCCCTGGAGGCTAGAAAACTTCCAAAAATAAACATTGGATGCGGGATTCATACTGGAGATGCAATAATTGGAAATATGGGATCAGAAGATAGATTTGATTATACTGCAATGGGGGACACTGTAAATCTTTCATCAAGATTAGAGGGTTTAACAAAACAATATGGGGTTAGCATAATTATCTCAGAAGTAACATATAATTTGGTGAAAAATGATTTTTGTTGTAGAAAATTAGATGCTGTAAAGGTTAAAGGAAAGAAAATTCCAATTAAAATTTATGAACTTTGTTTAGAGGGCGCTGATGTTAATAAAAAATTCATTGAACAATATGAAAAAGCATTAGAACTTTATTTCAAGTCTAAATTCAAACAAGCTAAAGAAGAATTTGAAAAAGCTTCGAAGATGAGCAATAAAGATGTTTCTTCAAGATTATTTATTGATAGGTGTAAAGAATATCTCAAGAATCCCCCTGCAAATGATTGGGATGGTTCTTTTGAAATGAAAACCAAATAATCCTAAACCTTAAAAACTCATAATTTCTAATTAAACTATGAACATTTGGCAACCAACAAAATCATTTTTCATGAAGTGTAAACGTGTTTGGCATGCTTTGAAGAAACCTTCAAGAAAAGAATTCGAGCAAATCACAAAGGTTTCTGCAATTGGGATTATTTTGCTAGGGGTTTTTGGATTCTTAGTTTCTATAGTGGTTAAGGCATTTATCTAATTCCAAATATTTATAAACCCAAAATATTACCTAATTACATCTTTCTAAGATATTATAACTTAGACGGAGCTAAAAAATGATATTTATCATAAAAGTAACAACAAACAAAGAAGAAAGAGCAGTCGACATGATTGCAGATAGAATCAAAAAGAAAGAGCTAAATGTTTTCTCAGTATCACGTCCACACGGACTTAAAGGTTATATTCTTTTAGAAGCAGAAGATAGAGAAAGTGCAGAAGATGCGGTTTTCAATTTACCCTATGTAAAAGGAATCATTGGTAAGACAATTGGTTATGAAGAAATTAAAAACATGGTAGAACCTTCTGTAACAAATGTTTCAATTAAGGAGGGAGATATTATTGAAATGATTGCAGAACCTTTTAAGAAAGAAAAAGCGAAAGTTATAAGAATTGATAAACAGAAAGAAGAAGTTGTAGTAAGCTTGCTTGGTGCTGTTGTGCCATTGCCAGTTACAGTTAAATTAGATAATGT
>CAZWGF010000032.1:0-4217 GCA_964633605.1 Candidatus Woesearchaeota archaeon | reverse complement strand
CTTATGATTTTTTAATGAAAAATAAAGATGAAGTTCAGGAAAAGTTAATTGGGAAAGGAACTTTAGGTGAGGTGTTATCTAGAGAATATGAACAAGCTATTAATCCAGTTTTAGAAGGATTAACTCAAAATATAACTTATTCAAAAGATCAAGAATCAGAATTAATTAATAAATTAAAAGAATTGGGAGACGAAAAAAATGCAAATTAAACTTTTAGTCGAAGGTGGAAGTATGAGTCCTGGTCCTGCTTTGAGTCAAAAACTTGGACCTGCAGGAATAAACATTGGACAAGTTATTTCAAAAGTTAATGACGCTACAAAAGATTTCAAGGGATTAAAGGTTCCAGTAGAATTAGATGTTGACATGGGAACAAAACAATTCGAAGTTACTGTTTTTTCACCCCCTGTTTCAGAATTATTGAAAAAAGAATTAGGAATTGATAAGGGTTCAGCAACTCAAGAAAAATTACAGGTTGCAAATGCTTCTATTGAACAAATCATCAACGTAGCAAAGACAAAATTACCCACAATGCTTTGTAAGGATTTAAGGGCTGCAGTAAAAACAGTTGTTGGAACTTGTGTTAGTTTAGGAGTTTTAATTGAAAACAAGTCAGCTGTAAAAATTGAAAAAGATATTGATGAAGGAAAATATGATACAGAAATTAAAGAAGAGAAAACAGAGACTTCTGCAGAGAAAAAAGCAGAATTAGCTACACAGTTCTCAGACTTACATTCTGCACAAGAAAAAGTAATCCAGCAAGAACAAGCTGAGAAAGAAGTTGAAGCAGAAAAGAAAGAAGCTGCAGCAGTAGAAGACGGAGCTGAATCCCAAAAGGGTAAAGAAGAAGAAGTAGTTCCCGAGAAAAAGAAATAGCTTTATAAATTGCTCCAATCTCATTTAAATAAGGGGCTATGGGGTAGCCTGGTAGCCTATGAGGTTTGGGACTTCATGACCCCAGTTCAAATCTGGGTAGCCCCATTTAAGGAAAAAATAAAATGACAGCAAAATCAAAAAAATCAAGAGCAGCAGGAAGGTTCGGAGCTAGATATGGAAAGAAAGTTCGAACTAAACTAGTAAACGTAGAGGATAAACAAAGGAAAAAACAACCATGCCCATTCTGTGAAAAACTTGGAGTAAAAAGACTTTCAAAAGGAATTTGGGAATGTGGAAAGTGTGATAAAAAATTCGCTTCAAATACATATTATTTAGATTAAAATGGTAAATTACAAATGTTTCAAATGTGGAAAAAAGATTGCTAGTGATAACCTTGACAAAAGGTTTGTTTGCCCTGGCTGTGGAAGTAAAATATTCTACAAACCAAGAACACAAGTTAAAAAAGTAAAATCTGATTAACCACATATTACTAAAATGGAAGATAAAAATCAAAAAATACAAGAAATGCAAATGTTAGAACAGAACCTTCAGAATTTGCTTATGCAAAAACAAGCTTTTCAAATGGAGATCTCTGAAACAATTGCAGCATTAAAAGAAGTTGAAACTTCAAAAGATAAAGTTTTCAAGGTTATTGGACAATTAATGATTGAAACAGAAAAAGGAAAGATGCAAGAAGAACTTAAGGCAAAAGAAAAGATCCTTGAAACAAGAATTAATGCTATTAAAAAACAAGAAGCTCCATTAACAGAACAATTAGAAAAGTTTAGAGAAGAGTTAATGAAAGAGATGAATAAGAAAGAATGACTAAGAATATTTGTGCTAAATTACAATCAACAGGCAAATTAACATTTTTTAGGTGGCAAAATATATATGTTTGTTCAGATACCAATGATTATTGTGTTGGTTTTCATAAAAGGCCCATCTTAGGAAATACCCTTAATCCTGAAATTGTGAAATTATGCCCTTGTTTTGAACCAAAGGGTTATTTGACTTCTCCTTTAAAGAAAAAATAATTCTTTCTAACATATACAAAGAAACCCCGAAATCTTTATAAATCTCCGCAATATAAAATTATTATGGTTTTCGATAAAATAAAAAAAGCATGGTCAGGTTCAACAAGTGATGAGGATTTTGACGACGAATATTTAGAAATTGACTTGGGTCAAGAAGAAAAACCAAACAAAGTTCTTGTAAAACTTTTTGTATTAAAACAATATGAAGATGTTAATGAAATTCTTAATGTATTACGGGAAGGATATACTATTGCAGTTATTGATATTAAAATATTAAGACAAAAAGATCCTATTGAATTAAAAAGAGCAGTTTCAAAGATTAAGAAAACAGCTGATGCTCTTGAAGGGAACATTGCAGGTTTCGGAGAAAACACAGTTATTGTGACCCCTTCGTTTGCTAAGATTGAAAAATCAGCAGCACCTCAACCAAAACCAGAAGACCATAACAAATTCTACTAAAGGTTAATTTTAAAACCTCTAAATAATCATTCTTTCTATGAGAACTATATTTATCCCAGCAAAAATAAAATCAGAAGTGAATAAACCAAAAATTCTTTCACTTTCAAAGAAACTCCCCAAAACACTAGCTATTGCCTATTCCATACAATATAAGGAAATTGCAGAAGAAATTAAGAAAATACTTTCTAAATCTCATAAAATAACTAAGTTTATACAAGTGCTTGGTTGTTCTAAACCTAATTTCACAAAAGAAACCAAAGCAGTCCTATTAATAGGATCAGGTAAGTTTCATGCAGTTTCTTTAGCATTTGAAACAAAGCTCCCTATTTATATACTAGAAAATAACAAGCTAGAAAAGATTTCAACTAAAGACATTGAAGGTTTGGAGAAAAGTCAAAAGGCATCCTATGTTAAATTTCTAAATGCAAAACAAGTAGGAATAATGGTTTCAACAAAGCCAGGCCAACAAAACCTAAAGAAAGCAATTGATTTTAAGAAAAAACAAACATCACCTAACCAAGTAGGTCCAAAGGAAGGCGTAAAACAAACTTACCTATTTATTACAAACAATATAGATGCAAGAGAATTCGAGAATTTTGGATTAGACTCTTGGGTAAATACTGCTTGCACACGTATGGACATGAATGACAGTAGAATAATTAATCTTTACAAGCTTCGCTAATAGAATATCCTATAATATAGTCCTATGACTAAACTTTAGCTATAGAAAATCTGTCTTTGCGCGAAGTAATTGTTTTTACAAATGTTAAGTTGTTTTTTCAAACTTTAGCAATCGAAAAAACAGTCTTCAAGGCTACAATTATTGTCGCAGGTACAAATAACACCAGTAGTGCTCCAAAGATTGATGAGACTAAGTCCCCAACCCCAATACCGATTAATGATCCAGTAACACTTTCCATACCGAACTTACTAACAATAACCAGAATCGTACCTGTAATCAAAAACGTTTGCGAGTCTTTAACATTAACATTGAAGAAACCTACGATCAATCCAATTAAAACTAAAATCCCATATATTTCTGCACTATATGCATTCAATGCAGGAATTTTTAACATTGTCGTAGAAACCCCAATGATAATTGCTAAGATAACTCCTACTAAAAAAGCCCACGCTCCTACAGAATTTTCTTGCGATTTTATCACCATTTTATTAATAAAAATAGGTTATTTAATTATTTAAATCTTTAGGCACCTTGTTTTGAGTGTCATGGATTAAAGGTTAATATATATCTTAAAAAATAGAAATCTTTATAAACCCATGTAACTCCAGAATTACAACAAAATGAACACTAAAATATTCACATTGTTGAGTCTAAGCATTTTATCGTTGCTATTAGCAATTAGCATGGTTAGTGCTACAGCTACTAATTTTACAGTTTCTGCAAATACTTTAACATTCTCAGATGATACTGCTCAAACTATTACAGTTGACGTATTAAATTCTAGTGCTTCTCCAATTACAGGAAATATTACAATAACTATTGAAAGTATTGATTTTGTAGTTACTGTAAATAATACAGCAATTACTGTTACTCCTGCTACATTTGATATAAATAATTTTGATTACGGAATAGAATATTCAGAAACTTTTGATGTAACAAGTTCTGATCCTGAAACAGAAACAATCACTGTAATAATCAAAAATGATAATGTTTGTAGTGTAGCTAACGATGGGAAATTAGATATTAGTATTGCAGATATTTCAGTTAGTGGTTTTGGTGATGATGATGAATGGTTTATTCTTGATGAAATTGAAGTAGAAGTAGATGTTGAAAACAAAGGAAACGAAGACATTGAAGATGTTGAAATTGAATGGGGATTATATGATGAA
>CAZWGF010000031.1:0-8842 GCA_964633605.1 Candidatus Woesearchaeota archaeon | reverse complement strand
AGCCTCGGGATATGGTTTTTATCCCTCAGTTAAAGCCTCGGGATATGGTTTTTATCCCTCAGTTAAAGCCTCGGGATATGGTTTTTATACCCAAATTAAAATTTGGATAAAAATCATAGCTGGCCACCTCGGTCCAGATTAATAACAGATGAGGCCGTTGAGGGCTTTCTTGGGCTATCTAACTACACTCACCCAATGCACCCCGGTCGCTATTATTCTAACATAAATGAGACAAATAAGACACTATAAAAGAGGTTTTATTGTGTCTTATTTACTGTTACGAACACTATTAAAACCTATTTTAGACGTTCAATAAATAAATCTAAAAGTTCCTTAAATGTTTTCTCATCTACATCAATTGAGTTAAGTTCAGTTTTTGACGGCCAATCAATATCCTTGAAAGCTTTACCATTAAAAGATACTTCTTTCGAATAACGAGGGACAAAATGAAAATGGACATTAGGGTCTTTCATCATCAGAGCGAGATAGTTAAATTTTTCAGCATTAAATACATCTTTCAAAAGATTTTCTACTTCCTTAGAAATTTGAGCAAATTCAGCCCATTGATCCTCGTTTAATTCGCCGAGATGGACTGCATCAGATTTTGCGGCAATAATTAAACTACCAAGAGTAATTTGCTTTGGACGCAAAAGAACAACCCAATGTTTATATTCTTTAACTAATGTTTCTGGATAACCAAAAGTTTTTATAGTTTCGTTCATATTCTTATTAAAAATCGTACTCCCAATAAGGTTGCCACTTAAAAGGGATACTTAATAATTCTTCTATTATCTTATTATTTATCAAAGTATCCAGACCATACTGAGTAGCCCGATGGCCAACAACAAGAACTGTTTTGTCAGAATGTTTTTCTTTTATTTCCTTATAAAATTCATGAGTTCTTTCCATGGCTTGCTTATAACTTTCACCGCTAGAAAACGGCTCTTTGATTCTCTCTTTTTTCATCTTGCCTACTATTTTTGATGACTTACCGTTAAAATCTCCATAATTTAGTTCCCTTAATCTTTTATCGATGATAACAGGAATTGTATCGTCAAAAGCGATTTTAACTGAATCAACCGCTCTTTTTAGATCAGAACAGCAAATTAAATCAATCTTAATATTTTTAAAATTATTTTTCATTTCTTTGGCTTGCTGAATACCTGATTGAGACAACTCAACATCTTTCCAACCGGAAGCTATTTTATTTTCATTATCAATTGTAGTGGCGTGAGCCGCAAAGTATATTTTCATATAGGTGAATTATAATATTTTATCAAAGCACTGTTTTAAAATCACTCAAAATTGTTTTAAAGATTTTAAACTCTGCACCATCTCTTCTTAATTCTAATTTAATTTTATCTATAATTATTCTTTCTAATTCATGTTTCATCTTAATATCATTACCTTTGACAAAATGTTTTTTTATATTTTTCATTCTAGGCCTTTTTGTAGTTACTGAAGATTTAATTTTCCATTGCTTTGCCCATTCTTCTATAGCTTCTTTATATACCTTCTCCGGAATCAAATCTTCCATTGTTTCGTATACCGGCTTCTTAATAAAATCTCTAACTTGTTTTTTTTCTGACAATAATACCTTGTCATTAGAATTATAAGACGATCTTCCAGGACCATCGCTATCATAAAAACAGACAACCTTCAGTTCATTTCCTTTATACAAAGAGGCGTGTTTAGCAATTTCAGATGCACGACCACATGAAATTATCGATGTCTCATTTAAATCTATAACCTGCCAGTAATCATTTACTAAATGGAAAACCTCTCTATCAAATACACCTTCCGTTAAAATATTTCTCTCATTAATTGGTGAAATGTCAGAAACTTTAAACCCAAGAGCCTCCCTTAATAATTTATCCGTAAGGATACTCTTAGAATCGTTTGCCTCTGTCGCTTTTGAAGCATAGAAAGGATGTATTGAAAGTCGCCCTTTTTTCTCCGGTACTCTTTTAATTATACGAACTCTTTCTGGTTTATTTTTATTTATCAAAAATGTTTGATGAGTAGTATATATAATTTGGTTATTTTGAGAAAGATTCTCCAATTCTTCAAGAGCATCTTTTTGCCCTCTTGGATGTAAATATAATCCAGGTTCATCAATCAATAAGATATAATTACTTATATTTTGGCTTTGGGCTCTAAAATTAATAAGAAAGGTCAAAAACCATTTAAGACCATCACTTCTAAATTCTGGTGGAGTTTTTGAACCTGGTTCATGTAAATGGATTGAAAGGGTCTTTCCTCTATGTTCTATTTCAATCTTTAAATTTTTATGAGAACTCCAATTTCTTCGTATAAGATCATCTATATTTCTTTTTACTTCATCTAAGAGGTTTGAATAAACTGTAACTGTCTGACCTTTCAATTTTTTAGGAAAATCTCTTAACTTCCATCCAGATATCAAAAACATATTTTTTACTGAACGATATCTATTTGGATGCTTAATTAAATCTTCTATAGGAACATTTTCCTGCAAAAAGTTTTCTTCCTTATATTTCCATTTATATATTTTTATATTATTCAAAACTTTCTCTCCCACTAACTGACTAATAAAATCTGCCTTGTCTTTATTTTTAGTTAAACTGATCGTGTCTTTGTCTAAAAATTTATTGTAAGGATTTTTTCTTAAATCTACCAAAGAATCATTCAAAAACCAACCCACATCACTTCTCTTTTTTGCTATTTTCTGTTTTTCTTTGTCCTGCTTAAACCCTCGTACAAACACTTGTTTCTTATTAATTTCTATTATATCAGGCACTGAATTCGATTTTATATCTAGCGAACACTCCCAAACTGGATCTTTTCGAGGTCTACCTATTTTAGTCAAATACAATAATTTTCCAACTATGGTGGGGAAATAATTCACTAAATCTTTTATTAATAAATCATCTAATTTTATCGCATATCTTATTCTTATCTCACCATCAGGGTAATTAGGCGCACCAATACGAAGATCGTCCGGACTAAAAGCTAACATCTGACTCTTCTTAGATAAATGATGAATAGCGTCTAATAAATTAGTTTTCCCGCTTTCATTTGCTCCAACAAAACAAGTTACACCACTAAGACTAATTGTCTCTTCTGTAAAAGACTTAAAATTATTAATTTTTATTTCAATTAGGTTGTCCATGTATTGTTTTATTATAAACACATCATAACATCTTTATGTTATTATCTTACCACAAATAAGACTATTCGAGCATTAATAGTCGATTGTCTCTATTTCTTATGATAGGTAAAGATCTCTACTAAATCATCAAAGGGATCACTAAAATTTTCAGCATATCCGTCCATTTCAACTGTCTGACCGAAAATAGAAGAATCATAATCCTCAGATTGTTCTATCGTTGGATAATCACTTTTTTGGAATATCTCTATTAATTTTTTAGGATTATTTAAATTACTTTCTAACTTATCTAAAAGGCGACTGTCTTTTAGCGGCTTATTTTTACATCTCTCTTTGATTATTGCTATACCTTTTCTGATTTTTTTAATATTTTTATTGATTCTTTTATCTAATTTGTCCATTTTAATTCACCTCCTTCCTTTTTGACGAATTAAGAGTATCCTTTATGTCCTCATAACCTCTCAATCTCCCCGATAGGATTCCCAACCTATAACAAATACCCTCGCTCATCAACCGCCAATTAGTATTGGCGAGTTTCTTTTTTAATAATCTCTGAAGCTGGATTCGGCTATCATATTCATCTCGACCAACTTTGCTGTCCTGAATAGTAAACTCTATCGCAACATCTCCTTTAACAATTTCTGACTTTGTAAAATCTAATTTAACATAATTTTCTTTCTTTAACTTAGGAATTAGAAATTGACTAAGATCAGCAATATTAAGTTTCTTTATTTTTACTAAAAACTCTCTATTTTTCTCCTGTTCTTTTCCTTCTAGTAATATATTTTGAACCTGATTTAACCGTTCTTTCTGGCTAATATATTCTTGCCCCTCTGTAGATGATAAACAGAATCTTCTTCTGTCTTTTTCAAAATTAGAATCAATTTTTTCTGGTTTCGGTTTTTCATCTAAATCCCAAACATCTTTTTCCTTATAATCACATCCCGGACAGGTATAAATAGTAGTTATCTTGTTATTTCTCTTTTTGCTTTTTTCCCTATCCATTTCAGCTTTACACTTAGGACATAAAACAGGATTAGGCTTCCATAATTCTCCATTTTCATAAACAAGTTTTCTTTTCTTACATCTTGGGCATTCAAAAAAGAATAAGACTCTTTCTATATTCCCGTTTAAATTTGTCTGTAAATCTTTCATTGTTACTTCCATTTCAGAACTACAAGAAGAACATAGAATATTTTGAGGTGCTGGTGTATTTTCTAACTTTTCATCTAAAGCTCCATCTCTTGCCATCCATTTTCTTATTGTTTCAGTTTTTTCTAAATATCGTTCGCCTTTAAGGAAATATAAAGGGATAGGAGCTAAATTAGTTATTACTTTCAATTCTTTTTTCTTTGATTTTTTCTTGTCTTTTAATTTTGGCTTGTATTCTAAATTTGACAAACTTTTTTCTATTCTTCGGCATTCTTCTACGGTAAAGCGATCATATAAATCATTATAATGATTGTATGACTTAAAATGTTTATAAGATTTGATTGGAGACATTTTAAAATGCTTAACCTTTATTTACTAGTCCCTCCAAATAAAACACTGAAATATTTTACTCTTCTCCTGTTATTTTTTTCCATTCGTCAGATAATTCTTTCTTATCTGTATCATCTGAATCTTTATACAAATCATCAACCATTCCTCTTGATTTACATCTCTCACAAATCCAAACCTTACCATATTTTATTTTCAGATTAATCCATCCACATTCAGGACATTTTAAACCACGATATTTTTTCATATTTTAAAAAATTGTTTATCAGTTAAATCTTATATTGATCCTCAATTAAAATTCGTAAATTAACCTATTGTTTTCTTCTAGTTTAAGAAACTCAAAAAATTTCAGTTTATTTATATCATCTTTATTTTGACTGTAATCTTTTTCTAATTCTAATAATCCTTTTTGTTGCGTACCTTTAAATCTAATTATCCGATGAATCTCTCTGAAATTTTTGTATGGATTTCTTTGAGGACTTATAACTTTTTCGCTTATAACTTTACGTTTAAAAATTTCTTTGTTGAAATACTTAACTATGCTTTTGTGTATTTCATCTAAATTAATCTTGTCTGACAATTCAAGATATTCACCATGTACTAAGCGATGTCTTATCCCACGAGATGAATCACCTTTAGTTCCAAAAAGCTTTGTCTTTAAAGTTTTTCCTAGTACCTTTGTTCGTAATTTATGTTTTTCCTTTTCCCAATTTCCCTTTACTAAACATTTAACAAGAGCATCAAGTGAAGCACAATAAAGTATTAATTTAGCGACCCAATCGGGTGTATTTATAATCTCTTTCCAGTATTTTAAAAATATCGAAAAGTCTCTTTTGTTGTTTAAAAGTTCTTGAATTCCAGATATATGTTCTGGCATTAACATAAGATTATTACCACCAACTTGTTCTTCATAATAAGAAAAGAGTGCGTTATTTGAATTTGATTTTGTTACAAGAGAAGAATATGTTCTATACTCGGTAAAAGCTTGTCCTATTAAACAAAGTACGGGAATGATTACATCTAATTTATTTCGAAATATATTTATTGCATCTAATCCGGATATCGCTTTGATTTTTCCATTTGCGAGCCAAAAATCAGGAGCGACTCCCCAGCCTTCAGTTCGTGAAAAACCAATCTGTTTAAATAATATCCCATCAATTTTTAAACAATCTATTTTTTCCTTGTCACCAGCTGCATTGTGAAGTAAAGTATGAATCTTATGTTCGACTTGATATATTTTCATAGTTGAATTTTTAAATCTTTTATTTGTGATTTTCTATAATTTCTATTTCTTTTTTGTTTAATCCGTAAAGTTTATAAATCAATTGGTCAATTTGTTGTTCGTATTTATGAACTTTAGTTCGTTTGATAGAATCACCTAAATAATCATCGTCTTTGGTAATAGCAAGAATTTTATCAACTAGGTCAATAAATGGTTTTTGTTTTATTTTGCTAAGCTTTGGAACCGGGACTTTTTCGAGTACAAACTTTTTCCATTGAATTGTAGCCATTCCAGAACTATTACATATCAAACGGAAATAAAAAAGACAAAGGTTAGAGTTTAAAAAAGCTAAAAGATATTTTATCGATCTACCTGTTATCATAAAGGCCCCCGCTAAAATATACTCACCGTCTTCTGTGTATGTAAATTTGTTTTTATTACTTAACTCTATCCAAATAATCTTATTTTGAGAAAATAGATTTAAATAATCTTCACCAGGATTATTATCCAATTCCATCCAATGATGTTGATCATTCTTAACTTGACCTCTGCGTTTAAGTTGTTTCCCAAACTTCCTTAAGTGACTCGTAAGTTCAGGATAGTTTTTTTCGAACTCGACATGCCCTTGATATTTAGAAATAATGATATATTTATCCGCAAATTTTTTGTGATACTTACCTATATCTCTTCCGCGTAATAATGGTTTAATAACTTTTTCGGACGAAGAATTTTGTTTAATAAATATATCTTTCATTTCTTTCCCGATAATAAATGCGTCATTATATCCCGCTTTGATGCCATAAGATATTTTTATCTTCCAATATAATAAAGAGATTCCCTCTTTTTCGATTTTCTTCTTTAAATACAAAATCGAATCATCCGCTAAAGTCCATGCATCATTCTCTAATTCATCTTGCTTACATTCTATCCGTGATAAACCTATATCCTCCGAGTATCTAAATACGTTCTTCTTCTTGTGGTTGTTTTTCATGAATAAAACCAAAGTATTAGTTATTGCATCAAATTTATGCACACTTCCAAAATCGATTATCTCTAATAGCTGATAATTATTTTTGATATACCTTCTCAGTCTTTCGCCATACTTAGCTCTCATGAATTTATTTGAAGAAATAAAAATTAAAAAACCATTAACAGTTAATAATTTTGTTCCTTTCTCATAAAAATATGTATATAAATCGGACCTTGCAGAATAAACCTGATAAATTTTTTGCAAATCCTTCTTATAATTAGTAATTTCTTCTTGTCTAACATAGGGCGGATTAGCAATTACTACATCGAAACCATCTTTTTCTCGAAAAACTTCTGAAAAATGTATTTTAAAATCAAAATCGACTTTATAACCCAAGGATTTTTTTGTGTTAGATAATAATTTATTAATCTCACCATCTATTTTATCTCTTAGCTCTTGTTTTTTATTTGGATCAGTAATATCAAATAATTTGCTCTTCAATTGTTCTATTTTATCTAATCCTTGCGGAGTATAAGGATATCCAAGTAAAGAATTACCACAAACAATCTTATAATCCAAATTCGGCAAAGGCTTTATTTGTTTTATATCTTCTTCATCAACAATTAATGATAACCATAAACGAAGTTTAGCAATTTCTACAGCTCCGAGATCAATATCAACACCATAAATACAATTCTGAATGGCGTGGCGCTTAAAATTATATATTGTCCGATTCTTTTTATTCTTAATATGATTCGTTAATACATTTCTTGCTCTAATAATCTCGTTCATCATTCCAACAGGAAAAGCTCCTGAACCAATGGCTGGATCGCAAACACGAATAAAGGTAAGTTTTTTATCTATTGATTCTGCATTATCTCTAATACTTTTAGGTAATTTAAAAGAATATCTACCCGATTCTTTTCCCTTTTTGATTACCTGATTATCATGTTCTATAACTGTTTCGCCATATTTAATTAATTTTTCAATATCTTCTTTAGAAATAATTTCCTTATTTTTTGAAGAAAGTTTTAATTGTTTTGAATCAAGTTTTCCAAGTAATTTGCCTTGTTCTGCTTCTTTTTTAAAAATCGTTTTTTTAATTGGATTAAGTTCTGTATATAAATAATTAATTAAACTCTGTTGACACATATAATGAACGATTTCTCTTGGTGTATAATAAGTGCCTTTAGATTTTCTATCTTTAACTTCCAAAAGATTCTCAAAAACTTTTCCAAGCATCTCTGGATCAATAGCTACTTCTTTTTCGAATGGCTCATCTTCTTTAACAGTAAAATTATATCGGTCAAGTATATCCAAAATCCCATCACCTTTATCTCCTTCTTTGGTCTGATTGTTATTTGAAAAAATTTCATCAGAAATCAATATATCAGTATCTTGCCAATTATAATCATTTAAAGGATCAAAAAGTCCGCCGTTTAAAAAAGGTATTCGGCATTCAAATTTATCATAATAATCTTTAGGTCGCTCTAAGCGTAACGCTTCATAGAAAAGAGGTTCTAGAGCGTTATTAAAAAAGTTTTTGTAATTACCATGTTTCTTATTAAATAATTCACGCAAAAAGTGTTTTGAACCAAAACCCCATTTTTCATTTCGCCTTACTCCAAACCAGCCTTTTTTTTGCAAAAAATACAAAAATACAATTTGTCCTAATGTCTTTTTAGCAAAATCTGTTGTATCTATTTTTTTCTTTTTAAAATCTTGTTTAATTTTTTTATCATTTTTAACAATATCATCAATTGAATCTTTGAGGCGTAAAAATAAATCATGATATTTTTTAAAGAATTCTTTGGTAACTGTTTCAATATTAAATGCTTCTTCTAATCGTTCGAGAGTTGGATTATTAATATCATCTTCTAAAATAGGGACTAATTGAGATTGAGCTGTATGACTATTTTCATTTTCTCCAACTAAAAAAGAAAAACGCCGAGCAGGCGTAAATTCTTGCTTAACTTTATCCTTTTCCAATTGATAATCCATTTTA
>CAZWGF010000030.1:7492-8956 GCA_964633605.1 Candidatus Woesearchaeota archaeon | reverse complement strand
AAACCAATAACAACTGAAAAAGCAGTAATGATGATTGAATCACAAAATGTTTTAACATTTAGTATGGACATGAAAGAAACTCGAGACAACATCAAGAAAGAAATTGAAGAAATGTTTGATGTTAAGGTTGAAAAAGTTAGAACTTTGATTAAACAAAATAAAAAATATGCTTATATTAAATTAAAAAAGGAATTTCCAGCCATTGATGTGGCTACGAAATTAGGATTGATCTAATGGGAAAGAGAATAATTACTCAAGCGCGTGGGAAAGGAAGTCATACTTATAGAGTTAAAAAACAAGCTTTCAAATACAAGTTAAAATATCCAAGAAACTTAGAGGGCGAAGGAACAGTTATCAAATTGCTTGATTCTGCAGCACACAGTGCTCCTCTAGCGAAGATAAAGGCAGGGGATCAAACTTTCTATATGCCTGCATTTAAGATGATGGTTGAAGGGCAAAAGATAAAGTTTGGCGGAGACAAAGTTGAATATGGTACAATTACTGAATTAAAAAATATTCCAATAAAAACAAAAATTTATAACATTGAATCAAGACCTAAAGATGGTGGAGTTTTCATAAAGACTGGAGGAAATTCTGCAATGGTTGGAAAAGTTATTGGAAACGATGTTTTTGTTATCATGCCTTCTAAAAAGGAAAAGAAGTTCAATGGGAACTGCCGAGCAATTATTGGAGTTGTTGCAGGTGCAGGAAGATTAGATAAGCCAGTAATTAAAGCTGGGAAAAAATTCCACATGAAAAAGTCAAAAAGTAAATTATGGCCTCGGACATCAGCAGTGAAGATGAATGCAATTGACCATCCGTTTGGTTCTGGTCGTGCAAAGAATCCAAAGAGTAAGATTGCTAAGAGAAACGCACCTCCTGGAAGAAAGGTTGGATTGTTAAGGCCAAGAAGAACAGGATATAAACGATAAAATGGAAATAAAGAAAAAAGAATTTACATTCAAAGGAAAGACTCTTGAAGAGTTGCAAACATTAGAAGTTCGTGAATTTGCAAAACTTTTAAGATCAAGACAAAGACGAAGTGTTCTTAGAAATTTCCAAAAAGTTGAAGACTTTATTACTCGAGCAAAAGAAAAAGAAGCTAAGAAAAAACCAATTAAGACTCATGCAAGAGACTTGGTGGTTGTTCCTGCCATGATTGGAATGAGAATTCATATTTACAAAGGAAATGGTTTTACTCCAATTGATATGATAAGTGATATGCTTGGACATAAATTTGGAGAATTTGCGCCCACAAGAGTTAAAGCCAAACATACTAAGGCTGGTGTTGGAGCTACAAAAGGTTCAAAATCTAAATCAAAGAAATAAATAAAATGGTAAACACAGAAAAACCCACTGGAAAAAATGAAGCAAAGAAATTAGCAGTTGCACCTTCAGGTGTACCCCTTAGGGGCAGTGCTCCAAAGCCAGAAAAGATGAAGGCAGAAAATAAAGCACCTGTTC
>CAZWGF010000030.1:0-7392 GCA_964633605.1 Candidatus Woesearchaeota archaeon | reverse complement strand
AAGAAAGAAACTCCAAACCAGAAATCAGAGATTTCTAGCTCGACAAAGCAATCTAAATATTCTTCATCGAAAGAAGCTCCAAAGCCAATCCAGAAAAAACCAAAAGTGAAAAAGACAGAAGCTGTTGTGAATGCTACAAGCCTTCCAGTCTCAACAAAATATTCAATGGCAATTTGCAGATTTATTAAAAACAAAAAAATTGTAACTGCAATTAAAGACTTGGAACAAGTTGTTCTTAAGAAAAAAGCTGTCCCAATGAAAGGAGAAATTCCCCATAGAAAAGGACCAATGATGTCAGGAAGATTCCCAAAAAAAGCTTCAGAACATTTCATAATCTTGTTAAAAAGCCTTATAGCTAATTCAGTAATGCACGACATTGATGATCCAGTTGTTGTTGAAGCTGTTGCAAACATGGCATCAAGACCCTATGGAAAATTTGGTCGAGTTAAGAAAAAAAGAACACATGTGAGACTTGTTGCTAAGACAGCTGCACCTAAAAAATCAAAAAATAAAATGAAAAAGGAAAATGCACCTAAGGGTGTACCATCTAAAGAGGGCAAAAAATAAAATGGAAGAAAAAATAAATTTTATCATACATTCAAATTCAATGGAGGAAATGAATTAAAATGGAAGAAAGAAAATCAGTTGCTTTAAAGAAAGAAGAATTCGCTATTCGGGAATTCATAAAAGGATTACTTGGAAAGGGAAAAATGAGTAAGATTAGAATAGATTATACTCCAGTAGGAGAAAAAATAATTATCTCAACACACAAACCAGGATTAGTTATTGGTAGAAAAGGAGAAAAAATTCAAGAAATAACTAGAGAATTGAAAAATAATTTCAAACTTGAAAATCCACATGTTGAAATTGATGAAATTGAAGTTCCTGAATTCGATGCACAAATAATGGCAGATGATATTGCTTTAGGTCTTGAAAGATTTGGACCATTAAAATTCAAAGTTATTGCTTATAGAGCATTACAAAAAATAGTTGCTGCAGGTGCGCTTGGAGTAGAAATTCGTTTGAACGGAAAACTTCCTAGCACAAGAGCTAAATCATGGAGATTTGCTCAAGGATATTTGAAAAAGACAGGAGACAGTGCAAAGGTTGTTGATAGAGCACAAGCAAAATCTCAAACAAAACCAGGAGTAGTTGGAGTTAAAGTTAGTATACTTTCGCCACACGCTAAATTAAAGGATAAGGTAGTTATCGACGACGCATTAATTGAAACATTAAAACAAAATATGAAAAATTTAGAACTTGGCATATTAACATCACCTAACCAAGTAGGTCCAAAGGAAGGCGTAAAGAAAAAAACAACATCCCCTAAAGGAGTAAAGAAAAAAACAACTAAGAAAACTAAGGAGCCAACACAATGAAATACAAAGAAATAACAAAATTAAGTGAAACAGATAGAACAAAGAAAATGAAAGAGTTAAAAATGGAATTAGTTAAGTCAAAAGTAAGTGCTACTAAAACCGGTAGTGCAAAAACAAAACAAATCAAAAAAATCATCGCAAGGATGCTTACATTCAACAACTTAGAAAATAAATCTAAGGAGTTGAAAAAATAAACACTATGGAAATATGTCCAAAATGTGGCTTGCCTGAGCAAGCATGTGTGTGTGAACAAATCGTAAAAAGTTCACAGAAGATAAAGGTAACGACCGACAAGAAAAGATACGGTAAGATCGTTACTGTTGTGACCGGGTTCGAGAACGAAGTCGATGTGAAGCAAATCGCAAAAACTCTAAAAAACGAGTTAGCTTGCGGAGGAACTTCCAAAGACGGGATCATTGAACTCCAAGGAGACCACAGGAAAAAGATCAAAGAAATCCTGGTCAAACTTGGGTTTGGAGAAGACTCGATCAGCGAATAAACATACACACAAAAAGCTCGAGAAGCCGTCCGGCAATAAGCCGAACGAAAGAGGTATAGAAAGAAAATGGAAAAAACAAAAGGAAAAACACAGAAGGAAAAATCGCCAGAAGCGAAAACTGAAGTTAGTTGCACTGATAAAAACTGTCATGTTCATGGAAGTTTGAAAGCAAGAGGAAAAGTTTTCGAAGGTAAAGTTATTAGAAAGCATCACAAAAGAATTACAATTGAATTAGAACGTATGATTTATGTAAGAAAATATGAAAGATATTCAAAAGCTAAAACAAAAGTTCATGCACGTCTTCCAGAATGTATGGAAAAGGACATCAAGATTGGAGATTTAATTAGAATCCAAGAATGTAGGCCACTTAGCAAGATAATCCATTTCGTAGTAATTAAAAAAATTAAGAACGCAGAGGATCTAAAATGAAATTAAATTTTATGATTGGACATTACCACGGGCAATTTAAAGTAGCAAGAAAAGACAAATTTTTAGATCGTTTTGATGAAACTCCATTTGAAAAAACAGTAACCCATGATGATGGTTCAACAATAACAATTACTAATAAAGTTCA
Source organism: Candidatus Woesearchaeota archaeon (assembly GCA_964633605.1). Classification (GTDB taxonomy): domain Archaea; phylum Nanobdellota; class Nanobdellia; order Pacearchaeales; family GW2011-AR1; genus CAZWGF01. The sequence goes on along the minus strand of CAZWGF010000030.1, from coordinate 4,940 downwards.
TTATCTACCTAAATATATGAAAGAAGCTTATAATAGGTGGAACAAGGGGGCAACACAATGAAACCAATAAGTGCAAGAACAACTGCAGGATTAAATGTTGGAGCAACAATGATTGCAACAGATAACAGTGGAGCAAAGATTGTAAGAATTGTTTCAGTAAAACGATCAAAAGCTAAAAAAGGTAGACAAGTTTGTGCAAAACTTGCTGACTGGGTTAAAGTTAGTGTTAAGAAAGGTATTCCAGATATGAAAGGTAAAGTTTTCGATGCTGTTGTTGTAAGACAGAAAAAATCATATCGAAGAAATACTGGAGAAAGAATTGCATTTGAAGACAACGCAGTTGCAATCTTAAAAGATGATAAAGGTAATCCAAAAGGAACTCAAATTAAAGGAGCAATTGCAAGGGAGGTTATGGAGCGATGGCCATCAGTAGCAAAGATTGCTTCAATTATATATTAAAATGAAAAGAAAATTTAGTACAGCGTGGAATTCGAGTACACAACCTCGAAAACAAAGAAAATATTTAGCTAATGCTCCATTACATTTAAAGAAGAAATTAATCGGTGTTAATTTATCAAAAGATTTGCAAAAGAAACACAACAAAAGAAACATTCCTGTTATTAAAGGGGATACAGTAAAAATCATGCGAGGGAAATTCAAAAAGAAAATAGGAAAAGTTGTAGAGGTTAAATTGAAATTAGCAAAAATCATGATTGAAGGAATCCAAGTTAAGAAAGCTGATGGTTCAAAAGTTAATGTTCCAATGAGAGCATCCAATTTACAAATTATTGAACTTCATTTAGAAGACAGAAAAAGAATGAAGAAACTTGGAGTTAAGGAAACTGTAAAAGCACCTAAAGAAGATGTACCTTCTAAAGAAATTAAAGAAAAGAAAACAGAAACACCTAAAAAAGCAGAATCAAAAATTAAAATAAAGGAAACAAAGGAAAATAAAAAATGAGTCATTTAAAGAGACACAAAGTTCCAAAGAATTGGCCTATCCATAGAAAGGGTACTACTTTTGTAATTAAACCAGGATTTGGAAATGAGCAAGGAATCCCAATTTTAATTGCATTAAGAGATGCATTAAAAATCGCACAAAATAGAAAAGAAGTGAAGGGCGCAATCCATTTGAAAAATATTTTACTTAATGGAAAGGTTGTGAAAGATGAAAAAAACAGTGCGTTATTATATGATACGATCACAATTGTTCCCTCTAAAAAAAGTTATAGGATTGAATTATCTTCAAATGGTAAATTTATGGTTAATGAAGTAAAAGATTCTGGAACAAAGGTTTCAAAGATTGCGGATAAAAAAACATTAAAGGGGAAGAAAACACAATTGAATTTAAGCGACGGAAGAAATTTCATTTCAGACTTAAAATGTAATGTTGGAGATTCAGTTTTAATTGATTTTAAATCAAATAAACCAACAAAATGTTTACCTTTTAAAGAAAAAGCAAATGTTCTTGTTATTGCAGGTAAACACACGGGTGCAAAAGGAACTATTGATAAAATAATTCCTGAAAGAAAAATGGCTGAAGTAACTGTTGAGAGCAAGAAACAGGAAATTTCTAACTCGGCAAAGCAATCTAAAGATTCTTCATCGAAAGATAAAATCAATGTCCTAATTAAACAATTGATGGTGATAGAATAATGGAAGAACAAAAAATAAAACAAACTAAAAATAATGTTATGAAAGCAAATAAAGATTCTCATTCACCAAATTCTAAAGAGAATTTAATGAGAGAAATAAAAATTGACAAGGTTGTTCTTAATATTGGGGCAGTTGCAGATGAATTAGAAAAAGGAGTGCAACTTCTTAAATTGCTTACTGGAAGAAAACCTGCAAAGATGAAATCAAATAAAAGAATTCCAGCATTAAATGTACGTCCTGGTTTAGAAGTTGGCGCAGTTGTTACAATTAGAAAAGATGCTGAAGAATTTTTGAAAAAAATGTTAATTGCAGAAGAAAATCAATTGAAGAAAACACAAATTAGTGAAAATAACTTCTCATTTGGAATAAAAGAATATATTGAAATTCCGGGCGTGGAATATCAAAGAGAACTTGGTATCATGGGTCTTGATGTTACTGTTGTTTTCAAAAGAACAGGACGAAGAGTAAGATTAAAGAAAATGAAACGTGGAAAAATCCCAAAAAGACAAGTTATAACTCCTCAAGAGATAATTAAATTCATGGAAGACAAATTTCAGACGGTGTTTATTTAAGATGACAGCAAGCGATTGGAGAAAAATATTGAAACAATTGGAGAGCAAGCCAGAAGTAAAAGCAAAGTTCTTAAAGCACTGTAAACCCCAAGTTAGGAAGACTGGAATAGCCGCTAAGAAATGTGAAAGATGCGGACGATTTGGAGCTCATATCAAAACATACGGATTAAATTTATGCCGACACTGTTTCCGAGATATCGCAACAGAAATCGGTTTTACAAAATATAGTTAAAATGTCACAAGATGTAGTCGCTGATGCGCTAAATATGATACGGAATGCCAAAAAGGCAAGGAAAGAGATAGTGAAACTTGGAAGAATCTCAAACCTATTAATCGAAGTTCTAAAAATTATGAAGCAAAAAGGTGCAATCAAGAAATATAAAATTGATGCTAAGGAAAAATCAATTGAAGTTACAATTGGAGACTTATCTGAATGTAAAGCGATCAAACCAAGATTCAGTGTGGATAAAACTCAAATTGAAAAATATCGGAGAAGGTATTTGCCTGCTAGAAATTTGGGAACAATGATTGTTTCTACAAATCAAGGTTTAATGACTCATGAAGAAGCTCAAGAAGAAAAAACAGGAGGATGCTTAATTGCATATTTCTATTAATGAAAAAGGAATTATACCAAAATATTGAAATCCCGGAAGGAGTAGAAGTTACAATCAACGATGACGAAATTACTGTTAAGGGAGAACTAGGGGAAAATAAACGTTCTTTTAACATCTACAATATGACTCTTGAAAAGAAAGATGATAAAATAATTATTGGAAGTAAAAAAGCAACAAAAACAGAGAAAAAAATGATGAACACAATAGCTGCACATATCAAGAACATGATGAAGGGAGTTCAAGAAAAATTTGAATATACTTTAAAAATATGTTTTAGTCACTTTCCATTCACAGTTAAACACGAAGGGAACAAAATCATTGTTAATAACTTCCTTGGTGAAAAAATAAATAGAGTTGTTGAAATGCCTGAAGGAGCAGAAATTGAAATTAATAAAGACATGATTACAATTAAATCAATTAATAGGGAAATTGCTGGGCAAGCTGCAGCAAATTTAGAAAAAGTTACAAAAGTTAGAAACAAAGATATTCGAGTTTTCCAAGATGGAATTTATATTTTAAATAAAGCTGGGAGAGATTTATAATGGTTACATTTTTGAGACGGGATTCATCCAGATTTTCAAAGTTTGGAAAGAAAAGAAAAAAGATGCAAAAATGGAGAAAACCTACTGGAAGAGATAATAAAATGAGAGAAAGAATAAAGGGACATCCAGCAGTTGTAAGTCTTGGATATAAAAAAGATAAAAAAGTTCGTGGAAAACTTGAAGAAAAAAATCCAGTTATTATCAAAAATTTAAAAGAACTTGCAAAAATCAAGCCAACAGAAACAATCATTGTGGGAAAGATTGGAAAAAAGAAAATGATTGAAATTGTTAAAAAAGCAAATGAAAAGAAAATCAAACTATTCAACATAAATGTAAAAACTTTCTTGAAAAATTTATTGAAAAAATCAACACCCAAGGGTGTACCATCTAAAGATGGCAAGAAAGAAGAACCTAAGAAAGAAAAAATAAAGAAAGATTCAAAAGATAAAAAATCAGAGAAGACACCTAAAGGTGTACCCTCTGAAGAGGGTAAAAAATGAACCTAGCAAAGAAAAAATCATTGGCAGCAAGAACATTAAATATTGGTAAATCTAAGATTGTTTTTTTACAATCAAGACTTGCTGAAATTAAAGAAGCCATTACAAAACAAGATATTAAAGATTTAAAAAAGGAAGGAGCAATTGTTGTTAAAGAGAAAAAAGGCCAAAAGAAAAAAATTCGTAAAAGTAAAAAACGAACAACTGGAAATATTCGTAAAAAAGTAAACAAACGAAAAGAGTTATATGTAATTATGACTCGAAAATTGAGAAAATATGTTGCTGAAATGAAAAAGCAAGGAAAAATATCTCCTGAAGAAGCTACAGACATAAGAAAAAAAATTAGAAATAAGATTTACAGAGATAAAGCACACTTAAAAATTTATATTGGAGGATTAAATAAATGAAAACTACATTAAAAAGAAGAAGACATGAAAACAAAACAGATTATGCTAAAAGAATTAGACTTTTGAAAAGTGGAACTCCTAGGGTAGTATTTAGAAAGACAAACAGATACATCATTGCTCAATATGTTACAAGTAAAGAAGCTCAAGATAAAATTGAAATGGATATCACTTCAAAGGATTTATTAAAATATGGTTGGCCAAAAGAAGCAGAAGGAAGTTTGAAATCAATAACAGCATCATATTTAACAGGATTATTGATTGGTAAAAAAATTCTTAACAAAAAATTAAAAACTCCGATTATTGATATTGGAATGATTCAATCTTTACATAAAACAAAAGTTTTTGCATTCTTAAAAGGAATAAAAGATTCAGGTCTTGACATAAAGACAGATGAAAAAACATTCCCAGAAGAAGAAAGAATCAAAGGAGAAAGTTTGAAAGGTAAAATCTCATTCGACGAAATTAAATCAAAGGTGGAGAAAGAATAATGACAGAAACTGAAAAAGATATCTATGCAGAAAAACCAGAAGAAGTTCTAAATGAAAAAGATTTAGAAGAATTAAAGAAAGTTGAAAAAGAAGTTGAAGAAAAAAAAGAAGACTCTGAGAAAAAAGAAGGAGCTCCAAGATCAAGATATCCTAAAAGAAAAACT
>CAZWGF010000029.1:0-9168 GCA_964633605.1 Candidatus Woesearchaeota archaeon | reverse complement strand
TTATGTTATAAAATTCCGTAAGAAATTTTTATAGTTATCTAAAAAAAAATGTATTTATAAATCTTTCGTTGGTCCAGAACAATAATATTTTGAAAAAAAGCTTTATCGTCGGGAGGGTTAGTGATTAAATATTTTGGAAAACAATGGCAGCCAATAAGATTGCCCAAGGAAAAATATAATCTGAGATAAAGACCATCACTTTTCTATTGGGTTTAAATCCAAGATATTCTAAAATTTGAGTATAGATTGTCATTATTCTTTTCTTAGTGTTAAATTGTTTTTTTATTAATAAACAATCTCCAAATGTAATTAATTGAAGATAATATAGAAATACTCCGAAGAGAATTATTTTCCAAGCCAACCAAAAAGGAGAGCTCCACATAATAATTACAATAACTAAATGTATCCAAAAATAAAATATTTTATTCATACAACATACAAGAAAATTAGATTTTAAAAATTATTCTAAAGAAATTGGAGCATTATGTTTAGTTCGAACTTCTATTGCATCAAAAATATCTGCTAATTTTTTGAGTTGTTTGATTTCTATATCCTCTCCTCCAATACAAATTTTTGTTCCATCTAAATTATATCTAAGTTGAATGTTTTCTTTATGATAGGGAAACTCAGTTCCTCCATGATTTTCAAATCCATCTTTCTTTAAGATTTTTTTAATTTCATTTTCTCCACGTTTATCCATAAAAAGATTATATTCCATTAATTGTTTGAGCAAAAATAGTTTATAAGAATTATTGTATCAATTGAATTTTTGTTCTTTCAAAATATTAGTATTTAAGTTCAAAAAATAATGCCCGGTGGGATTAAGTCCTCGAGATTTTAAACTTTCCACATCAAAAGGTAATCCAGTCATCTTCATTAAACTAATTTTAGTGGGGGATACAAACATATAATTAATTTCATCTCCTTCTATTCCATATTTTTCATGAAGCGATGCACGAGTATATCCTGAATTATTTCTTATGATCTTATCAATTCCTTCTGGATTTTTTTCTGATCCAGTAACCATATGAAATTTCCCTGTTAAACTATTACAACCATTTTCTTCAGTAAATGATTTTGGATTTTTAAAAAAATCTTCTATATTTTGATAAATAATTATTTGTCTCATAATAAATTTTAGAATATTTAATTCAACTATTGGTTTTCAGCCAATCCCTTTCTAGCCCTAATCTTCTTAATTATTCCTGCTTGCATTGTAACAGGCACTGGTTCGAATAACTGATCCAATAGCGACGATGTTCCACGACCTTCTGTAGCTGAACGTAAATCATTTGACCAACCAATCATTTCTGCAACAGGAAGCTTAGCTTTAATTTCATCTTGTTGCATATCAAGAATTTGTCCACGCTTTCCACCAACAAGTTTTGTAACTGTTCCCATGAAACTATCTGGTGCGTCAATAACATGAATCTGTAATGGCTCTAAGATTGCTGGAGATGCTTCTTTTAATGCTCCTTGAATACCTTCTCTAACTGCGGGATAGATTTGTGCAGGGCCACGATGAATCGCATCTTCATGCAATTTAATATCCACAAGAGTAACTTTCATTTTCATTGCTGGTTCTCTAGCTAAAGGACTTGCATCCATAACCATTTCAAAAGCATCCATAACCATTTCAATAACTTCACCAATGTGAACTTCTCCACGAGTTTCATCTAAGAACATATTCCCTTTGTAAATATCTTTAACATTTCTAATTTCATCACCAGACCAACCCAATTCTGTAAGTGTGTTTGCAATAGATTCATTCTTCTTCTTAATTCTTCCCTCGTGTAAATCACCTTTTTGAATTGCATCATATAGCTCTGCTTCTAATGGAGCAACTTTGATAAAGAAACCATTGTGTTTATTTGGACTTCTACCTTCTTTAATAGGAGATTCTTTTTTAGCTGTTTCTCTATAAACAATAATTGGAGCAGAAGTTTTAACTTCTAAACCTTTTTCAGTTTTAATTCTATTCTCAATAATTTCTAAATGAAGTTCGCCCATACCAGACATTAAACTTTCACCAGTTTGATCATTAATTTCAATCTTCAAAGAAGGATCTTCTTTACCTACTTGTCTCAAAACTTCAATTAGTTTAGGTAAATCAGCAGCTTTAGTAGCTTCAATAGATTTTGTAACAACAGGATCAAATAAATGTGTAATTGCTTCAAAAGGTTCAATTTCTTCTTGTGAAACAGTTTCTCCCACAACAACATCTCTTAGTCCAACAATTCCAACAATATTTCCTGCAGTAACTTCATCAACAACAACTCTTTGAGCACCTTTGTAAACAGAAACCTGTTGAACTCTTGTTTTATGTTTAGCAACTGACATATTAAGTTCATCTCCCTGCCTTATTGTTCCTGAAAATAATCTTCCTGCTGCAACTTCTCCTGCGTGCTTATCTATAACAATTTTAATTGGAACAAAAGCAACTTCTCCTGCAGCATTACATCCCATTAAATCTTTTCCAACTTTTGAATTAATATCCCCATGCCAGATTTTTGGAATCCTATATTTTTGAGCATCAACAGGATTAGGATGGTGTTCAACAGACATACCCAAAACAACTTCGTGTAAGGGAGCTTTTTTTGCTAATTCCTTAATATTTTTAGCTATTTCTTCATCAGAACCTTGGTATGCATCAATAACTTCTTTGAAAGTAATTCCTTTTTCTTTCATATATGAAAAACTTAAAGCCCAATTGTGAAATGCAGAACCAAATGCAACTGTTCCCTCGCCAACACCAACTTTCCATTTTTCTTTATATCCTTCAGGAGCAATTTGTTCAATTAATCTATTTACATGATCAATAATCTTAATAAATTTCTCTTGCATTGCTTCTGGAGTCAATTTAACTTCCTTAATCAATCTATCAACTTTATTTATGAATAGGACTGGCTTAACTAATTCTTTAAGTGCTTGACGTAAAACAGTTTCTGTTTGGGGCATAACACCTTCTACAGCACAACTCAAAACAACACATCCATCAACAGCACGCATAGCTCGAGTAACGTCTCCACCAAAATCAACATGTCCAGGAGTATCAATTAAGTTAATCAAATAATCTTCTTCATTAATATTGTGAATCATGCTTACAGAAGCTGAATCAATTGTAATTCCTCTAGTTGCTTCATCTTCGTGGAAATCTAAAGCTCTTTGTTTACCTGCTGTTTCTTGAGAAAGCATTCCTGCACCAGCCAAAAGATTATCTGAAAAAGTAGTTTTACCGTGGTCAATGTGGGCAGCAATAGCTATATTACGAATTTTGTCTTGGTGTTTCATTAATGCGCCAATATCTTTTTCTGCCATTTGATTAGAATACTAAAGATTTGTAAAATTAGTTTAAAAGCTCTTCGGTTTTTATTTGAAGATATTTTATGTTGAGCACAAAAATTTGGGGGACCATAGAAAGTTTGGGGTGAATGTCTTTAAAGTTGTTGATTGAAATATCTTAGATTTTTGGGGGGTGAACTATGATTACACCCTTATCTACAAAATCTCCTTTACCATTATTAATTTCATTAACATCTGATTCCTTTACACGATAAATGCTATTTGTTACAACCTTTCCTTTGTCATTTTCCCAAACTTCTCCATTTAATTTAAGGATCAAATCTCCTTCTTTAATTTTCTGGGGGATTGTTTTTGGAAGTTTACCCAAAATAGTATGTTTGTATTTCAAAATAAATTGATCGTAGTGATCTTGACTTACTAATGCACTTCCATTTTTTTGGACATATTCTTGAGTAAACCAGGGTTCTTCTAAATTTTCTATCCTATCCATAAAAAAGCCACTAATTTAGGGTTTAAATAGCTTTTTATAGACGATAATTATTCTTTTTTTCTTAAAATATATCTATTAAATACAGAAACTAAGCATTCTCCAAGTTCTGAAAATTGTCTTAAAAGTATCTTACTTGGATAAATTCCTGCACTTCGCGGATCAAGATTATTTGCATATTCTTCAGCACTAATCTCTCCTTTCAAATATCTATCGCAATTAATTACATCTTTTTCTAACATGTTCTATTAACTTAATGAACCTTTATAAGAATTATTGTGTTCTTTTTAATTCATACATTTTCTTATCTAATTTTCTTATTTGAGATTCATAAGAAGATTCTAAATCACTTTTTTCAATTAATAATTTGGTTTCTTGTGCTTTTCTAGCTAATAATCCAACAACATCAACATCGTCTAATTCTGATTTTGGTCCCCAACCCATTTTATTCTCTTTAATACCCCGTGGTCTTGCCTCGGGGAGCTTTACCATTACCGCATCTTGCCATTAAAGAATTATAATTTATTTTATTACCCATTTTAACGTGCACTATCTGCTTGTTTTTCAGCATCATTCTTTTTTCTAAGAGCAAAACTTTCACCATTATTGTCTGCAGCCATGATAATTTCTTCTGCCAATCCTTGAACAATTGTTTTCTTTTTATTGAATGCTTTATCAGAACCACCGTGTACAATATGTTTCAAAGCAAGGTTTACTCTTCGTATTGGAGAAACATCAACAGCTTGAGGATATCTAGCTCCACCATATTCAATAACTGTAATTTCATCCATTGGAGCTGAATTTTCAATTGCTTTTACAAAAACAGCAACTGGATTTTTTTGAGTTCTTTTTTCAACTAATTTGAAAACATCTAAAATAATTTTCATGTTCTTAGAATATTTTCCAGTAGTATGTCCTATTTCAATTCTATGCTTTTTACCTCGATGTCCTGCAACAGAAAGTTTATTCATGAATCTCTCAACAATGTTAACTTTTACTTGTCCAAATTTTTGAACATTTCTACCATGACTTTTTACAATCAATTTTGGTTCAAGATTAATTGCATTTTTCAAACCAGGATCTTCAACTTGAATTTCACTTAAATCATATAAATCAAATATTTTGAATACAGGTAATTGTGTTGTTGTAGTTGTTTGACTTTCTTTTGATTCCATTTTAATTTGTTCTCCTATCGTTCTTTGCTGTAGCCAATTCATTTGTGTTGGAATCAAAAGTTGTTTCTCTAATTCCCTTAACCAAATCTTGCTCAACTAATCTATATCCTCTTTCTTTTTTTCCAAAGGAACACACTTTTTCATATCTATCATTTTTATTAATAATATTTCCATCTTTATCCCTATGATGTCCTTCTTGTATCATATTTCCATAACACATTTTAATTTTGCCTCTCCAATAATCCATCTAAATGTTTTTCTGTTTTTCTATCTAAGTTTGTGAATGTAAGTCCTTGTTCTTCAACATTATATATCATTTCCCCTTGTTCCAACAAATAAAGATCTGCTTTTGAACCATTAATTTCTCTTTTAATTTTTTTTGAATTTGTTAGGTATGCCATTACACGTCCCATAGCCCCATCTCCAACTTTTGTATAAATAATTTCTTTTTCAGAATATCCTTTTTCAAGTTTATCTAAAACTTCTTGAGGAATTTTTCCACCAACAACCATTTTAACGTCTACCCTTTTCGATCTTTCCTCTAACAAGTCTTGCTAGGGGTTGATCATTTACTTTAATAACTTGAAATCGAACACCTGGAATATCTCCTTTAGAACGTCCTTGTTTTCCACCAATTCTTTCAATCATAACTTCATCATGTTCATCAATGAATTTTTGTGCAAGGTTACCTGGAATAAAAGCAGTAACCTGTTTACCATTTTTTGTAAGTTGAACTCTGCAACATTTTCTCATGGCTGAGTTTGGTTGCTTTGCTTCTTTTTGAACTTTTTGTAAAACAATTCCTTTAGCTTGATTAGCACCTTTTAATGGATCTGATTTTGCATAAAGATTTAGTGTTCTAACTTTGAAAGCTCGATCTTTCCATCGAAACTTCTTTCTTTCGCTTATTTTTTTTAACGCTGATTTTAATCCCATGTTTAATAATAATTCATTGCAAATTTGCTTTAAAAAGGTTGTGCTGAACTATGGAAATTCAAAGAGTAATAATCCTCTCTTCCTTGTCATAATAATAACCTAACCCTTCCCATATTTTTATATTAGGTTTACTTCTACATTCTATATCGTAGAACATATCCACCACAACCTTATCTATAGAATATTTTTCACCATGCTCTTTTAAAATCATCTCTCCAAATGTTTTCATAACTGAATTAGGGAGTAAACCAAAATCTCCGCTTGAACCATTTATTGTAAATTTTTCCATGAAATTTACCATGTCTCCTCCCCCAAGAATAGTTCTTGCATCAACATTATATTGGGAAGCTACTGCTCTATGCCCATATTTCCCTTCATCTGGAATAACTCCTGCATGCAATAAAATATCATCTCCCTCTTTTGACACAATAAATCTCCAATTCTTAAACATTTCATCTTGATTTGGATGTTCTTCAAAGTTTTTTATTTTAAATTCCAACATTTTAAACAATCCTATATTCTTTTCCAAAAAATCCTTTAACAATTTTTTGCATTTCTAAAAGTCGTCTTTTATTTCTACCAAGCAATGAAGCCTTACTTTGACTTCCAGCAGTTAAAATAATTTCATCTTCCCTTATTTCTAAGTTTTTGAATGTAACAGGACTAACAATGGCTTTAATGAATAATTCTGCATCTTCAATTCCCCTTGGACCAGCAACAATCTTTACTCTTTTTCTTAATATTTCATACATTCGTCTTACGTTCATTCCATTTTCTCCAACAGCTCTTGAAACAAGTGCTCGTGGAACACAGAAAAAGATTGTATCATTGTAATGAAAACAAAATTGTGTACTAATGTGAGTAATTTTTCTAAATAAACTTAGATGCCTTAAATCTTGCATATCAATTGTATTTCCCATTGTATAATTTTTTAGAGATAGACTTTTTATAAACCTTTTCTATTTATTTGCACTTTCAACAACCTTAGATTTAGCAACTTTCTTATCTTTATCTTTACTGATTAAGGGTCCAATCACTTTAACAAGAAGTCCTGGCAACCCAGTACCAATTGGAACAGGTTGATTAAGAATAATATTTTCTATAACACTTACCAAATTTTCTTCTTGACCTTTAATAGTAGCATTCACAAATTGTTTATCTGGTGTTTCAAATGTAGCTCTTGCAAGAATCGAAGATTTTTGAGCAATAATTCCCATTCTTGTAACTCCCTTAATTGTTCCAGTGCTACACATAGCGTCGGAAACAAGCTTAAGATGTCTTTTATCAATATCAAGACCCTGACTATTAAGAACTTCTTGAATTTCATTCATAATCAATTGTCTTCCAGCTTCAATACCGAAAACTTCTGCAACTTCATATAAATCATTAGAGATTATTTTGTCTTTGTTAACTTCCTTCAAATTAATTAACTCTTTCAAGTTTGTTCCAAGAGTCATAATAATGTAATTACTATCTTTTTTAATAATCAAAATTTCTTTTATTCCTTTTATTCCAGAAATAATTGTCTTTTTCAATTTTTCTTTTAATTGATAAATTTCTTTGAAAGTAATATCTGCAACATTAAGCATAATTGAATCTCCTTTTTCTTTTGATTTATATCCAAGATCATTCAATCTATCACAAATTGTTTTAACTGAACTATGGGTTTGTTTTAATCCTGCTTTATCTATCTTAATTTCAATTTTTTTATCACTAAAGTCTAAATTAATCTCAGAAGAAATTTCACTAATTGTAATTTCTTTAATTTTTTCAGCAAAAACTTTTGCATCTTTTTCATTGTTATAATCTTTATTCAAAGAAATTTCCATTTTTGGCGATGATGGTTTCTTTCTTGCATCAAAAATTTCAATAAGTCTTGGAAGCCCCGAAGTAACCTGCATTTCTGAAACACCTGCGAAATGGAAAGTCCTTAATACCATCTGTGTAGATGATTCCCCAAATGATTGGGCAGTAACAATTCCAATGGCTTCACCAGAATCTAATTTTTCATTAAGATGAAGTTTTGAAACATCCAATCCATCGTCTCCGTAGATATATTGAATAACATTATTGTTACTATCTCTAATTGTTCCATCATATTCTGCTCTTAAATCTTGTAATGCATTTGCCAATCTTCTATACAAGTAACCTGATTTTGGAGTTCTTAATGCAGTATCCATAAGTGAGTCACGTCCTGTGATTGCCTGGAAGAAAAATTCATCTGGTCTTAATCCTTTAATAAATGAACTTTTAACAAAACCTTTTGCAGCCGGTGACAAGTCTCCTTCCTTAAAGAAAGAAAGTGTTCTATTCACATAACCAATATCTACTCTTCCTCCCATGAACGCTTGCTGACCTACACAAGAAGCCATCTGAGTGATATTCAAGATATTTCCTCCCCCACCAGATAGAATCATACTATTAACAGAATTTGTCTTAGGGAATTCTTTCTTAACAATTTCACCAATCTTTGTTCGAACATCATTCAAAGTTTGAAGAATTTTTATTTCTCTAGATTCTTCTTTTTTCTTTCCCGGGATTAATTCCAGAGTACCATTTTCACAGGATTCAATTATTTCTATTGTTTTCTTTTTTGCTTTCTTAATAATTTCTTCTCCAAGTTGGATTACACTTTCATCCAAATCCAAATCATTAACAGAAATTGTAATTCCCCTATTTGATAGATAATTAACTCCAAGATTAAAAGATTTCTTTAATGTTTTAATAGTTTCTTCTCTTCCAATTGATTTATCTAATGCTTTAATCAATTCTCCATCACCATCTCCAAATAAAGTTTTATCTATTTTTCCAGAATCAACTTCCCCATCTTTAATCTTAATAGAATCATTTGAAAAATTAATCTTAGGTAAAATTTTAGAAAATATTTCTGAACCTAAAACAGTTTTCTTAGAAAATTCAGCATCAATTTCTGAACGATAAAGAAGTTGATTTGCTTCGTCATTGGTGAATTTTGCTTGACCCAATAAATAATTTCCTGTAATGGCTTCTGCAACACATCCGATTAGATTTGTGTTATTTTTTGGTGAAATTAAATTTTTCTTAACATCAAGAAGTATTTTTGCTTCTGCTCTTGCTTCTTCTGTTTGGGGGGAGTGAATATTCATCTCATCACCGTCGAAATCAGCATTATATGGTGTTGTTGCAGCAGGATGCAATCTAAATGTTTTTCCTGGAAGAACTTTTACAAAGTGAGCCATTAAACTTCCCCTATGCAAATTTGGATGACGATTGAATAAAACAATATCT
>CAZWGF010000028.1:0-9414 GCA_964633605.1 Candidatus Woesearchaeota archaeon | reverse complement strand
GATTTACCTCAAATGAATCTCTATGATATGTTTCCATTTCCAACTGCAAAAGGAATAACTTATTCTCATAAAAAATTTCAATCTCCACACATGATTCAACAAAACATGCTTCCAACAAGAATTAATCAAAGATATCACAATAACAATTCAAGAAAAACAAATACAAGACTTTGTAAAGAAAATAAAAAACAAAAAATTCAAAAGGTGAATAAACTAGAAAGAAATGCGTACTGGGATAGTAGATTAAAATCACATAGTAAAAATGTTAAAAGTGGTAGAGGACTAAAGAAATATTCTACGAGATACACATAATTTAATCTAAATCTTTTTCTCAACATAACCTTCATCATCAACTTTGTAACCAAACTTTCTATAATATTCTCGAACACCAACCCCAGAAATAATTTTTAAATCAGTTATCCTACATTTTTTTGCCCCTTTATTATTTGATTTGGGGTACACCGATTGGTGCGCAATGTTTTCTGCTTCTTCCAACAACAAGAATAAACACCGCTATCCACCCTTTTTATCTCTCCACGCCTATACATATTTTTAATTAAATCATAAACATGATTATAATTAATTTCAAGTTTCTTAGAGATTTGTAAAGGAGATAACTCAGAATATTCTTCAAATAATTTTAAAATTTTATTATGAATTTCTTTACCTTCTAAATTTTTCATTGCTCTTTGTCCAATAGATTTTTCCCATCGTTCAAAAAAATTATCTCTTTTCTTCCAAAGACTAATTCTTTTCCCAAACTTCTTTTCCAAACTTAACAAATCATACCCCATTTTCCTAATACCCTTTGCATTTATGTTAATTTTATACATCAATAAATTAGAATTAAAACTACCTTTATTTTCATAACTAACAACCTCAGAAGTATCATACCCCAAATAATCACAAAGATTTTTTATCCCAAAGATTATTTTCTTAGAACCCATCCTAATATTAATTCCCCCATAATTCTTAACATCTATATTCCCCTCATCTTCAATTAAAGATATCAATAAAGCTAACCCATAATCAGAAGGCAAATTTAAACACCTTTCAATAAATTTTTCATTATCTAAATCAGAAAATTTTAAATCAAGCGCATAACAAATAATTTTCCCAAAAAAAGAAGGTATGACCATTTGCATACTTTTCTTCTCAGAATAAATTTTTTTATCAAGAATAAATTCAATTAATATTTTTAGAGGGGACGTATCTTTTTGAATCCACCTAAGAAGATTATTTTTTTTATGTACATTACCATCTCCAATTAAAACCCCTCCAACACGAAAATAAATAGGGGACACAAAATAAGGAAATTTTATTTGGAAAGGATCCTTGCTACTAGTATCTTTATACCCAATTATCTCTTTTTCTATTTTAAATTTAGAAATATTCAAATTTTTAGTAATTTCCAATAAATTATTAATCCTCATAAAAGAATTTTGATTTTTTAAAAAATGCGTAAGGCCAACCCCACTAATATTTAAATTTTTAGAAAATTTATTCAAAGAAGATTTTTGCTTTATAGAATTAAAAATAAATTGTTTTTCTTCATAATTAATATTGACATATCCAGAAATATCCCAAAAATGTATATTTAATTTAGGTTTCATATATAACTGAGGGATACCAACTTTATATATTTGCCTATTTTAACGATTTAGAAACATAAGTTCCATCAATTTTATAACCCTGACCATAAAAATACTCTCTAGCTCCAATCCCCGCAATTACAACCATTTTTTCCATATTAAATTCTTCTTTGGCTATTCTTTCAGCTTCTTTTAAAAGTAATTTACCATATCCTTTATGTTGCCACAATTTTTTATTTTTACCACCAACATTTAAACTCCCCCCATAAGTATGCATCTCCCTAACAATCGCAGTTTTAGTATCTATCTCTTTAACAACTTGTTTTGAAGGAATCCTTAATCTTAACAAACCAATTAAAATATCATTTTTAACATCCTCAAAACTTAAAAAAATCTCTTTTCCATCAGAAGCGCCATAATTTATTCTGGATAATTTAACAGATTTTAAATCAAAATCTTTTCCATTTCTTATACAAATTCCAACCTCCCTACACCGAATACATTTACATTCCTTTCCAGATTTAATCATTTCTGCTTGAACTTCTTTTCTCAAATCAATATTAATTGTTCCCGCAACAAGATATTCAGGGGGAATTTCTCTCATTACTCTCATAATTCTACAATATTTTGAAACAAAAGATTTTACTTTTATTAAAAGCGACAAAAGCTTTTTTTTTGAATAAGGTTTATATTTTCTATCCCAATATTCTTTCTCAAGCCTAGAACCTGGCATAACTTGACAAGGATAAATTTTAATTTGATCTGGCCTAAATTTTTCATTTAAAAATATTTTCTCGAATAATTTCAAATCCTTCTCAAAACTAACTCCTGGGAGATTAACCATCAAATGATAACCAACCTTAAATCCTGCATTTTTCAAATCCCTAGTTGCATCTACAACATCTTTAACAGTATGGCCCCGATTAATCTTCTTGTAAATCTTATCATCAATTATCTGAACTCCAAGCTCAACACGAGTACAACCAAACTCTAACATCCTATTAATATATTTTGAACAAACATCTGGCCTAGTCTCAATACAAAGCGCAGTACACCTATTCTTTGATTTCTCATTCAATTTCTTTGCACTAGCCAAATCCTTTAACTTTTTACCATTCAAAGCATCATACAATCCTTTAACAAATTCATATTGGAACTTCTTAGGATATTCAAGAAAAGTTCCCCCCATGATTATCAATTCAACCTTCTCTGTAGGATGATTCATTGCCCTAAATGCTTTCAAACGATTCACAACCTGTTCATAGGCATCATAATTCACATCACTAGCCCTCATAACAACAGGACTCTTTGGGGTATAACTCTGTGGGACCTTCAAATTAGGACAATACAAACAAGCCCCATGCTTACACTTTCGCGGAGGCAACATGACTGCTACAGGTGTAATCCCCGAGATGGTTCTAGTTGGCTTTCTAACTTCATTTTTCTTTGGTTTTAACATGTATAATCAACTAAAATAATCCTTTTAAAGAGTTTCTTGTTAGGAAAAACATGAAAAAAACATGTTTTACATTTGATTCAAAAGAATTTAAAGAAAAAAAATTAATTAGTTTAGTTAAAGATCACCTTAACATATTACTTCCAGGTTATGGAATACATGGTTTTGGAGAAATTAAATTTAATAAAAATACATTTCATTTTTACAGATTTACTAATTATTCAAATTCTGTAAATTTAGATTATATCTGTTTAGGGAATAGTGTGGAATTAAATCCTCGTAAAAATTTAATAGAAACTCGTTCTAAACCCTTGACTTTGCAAAGGAAATATTATGAACAAGTTGGCAAGTTTTCAATATATTTAGCTGAAAAAGAAATTCCATTCAAAGTTAATTACAAAGAATTAAAGAAAAAAGAAACTAAAGAATGAAAATAGGTATAATCGGCGGTTCTGGATTAGAAAAAAGCGACTTCTTACAAAACATTGAAGAAATAGACATTGAGACCCCCTATGGAAAACCAAGTAGCAACATAAAAAAATGCGTACTTGAAGACATTGAAATCTACATTTTATCAAGACACGGACCAAACCATGAAATAACTCCAACAAAAGTTAATAATCGAGCAAACATTTATGCACTGGGTAAATTAGGGTGTGAATATATTCTGGCAACAACAGCTGTTGGAAGCCTAAAAGAAAACATAGCTCCTGGAGATTTCATGATTGCAAACCAATTCATGGATTTCACGAAACACAGAGCAACAACATTTTTCGATGATTTCAAAAAAGAAGTAAAACATACAAGTTTAGCAGATCCTTTTTCAGAAACACTAAGAACCCACATAATAAATTCATGTGAAGAATTAAATCTTCCCCATCACAAAATTGGAACAATACTTACAATTGAAGGACCAAGATTTTCAACAAGAGCAGAAAGTTTCTTTTTCAAAAAATTCGCACATGTAATAAACATGTCAACTGCACCAGAAGCAATTCTTGCAAAAGAAGCAGATATTGAATATGCAGTAATTGCAATGTCAACAGATTATGATTGTTGGAAAAAAACAGAAGAACCAGTAACTTGGGAAGAAGTTAAAAGAACAATGGACAAAAATGCAGAAAATGTAAAAAAACTTTTAATCAGAACAATTGAAAAAATTGCAAATCACAAAATTGTGAATAATGATGCTGCAATCATCAAAAGTAAAATTAGAACAATTCCTAATTTTCCGAAACCAGGTATTTTCTTTAGAGATGTTACAACATTGTTCAAAGACAGAGAAGGAATGAAAAAAGTTATTGAAATTTTTTATGATCGTTATAAAGATAAAAAAATAGATCTTGTTGCAGGAATTGAAGCAAGAGGATTTATCCTTGGCGGAGTTCTAGCAGAAAAACTAGATTGTGGATTTATTCCAATAAGAAAAAAAGGCAAACTCCCAGGAGAAACAGAAGAAGAAGAATATGATCTTGAATATGGAACAGATAAAGTTGAAATTCATAAAGATGCAATAAACCCCGGACAAAGAATTTTAGTTATTGATGATTTGATTGCTACTTCTGGAACCTGTTCAGCAGCCTGTCAACTAATAAAAAAATTAGATGGAAAAATAATTGAATGTGCATTCATAATTGAATTAAAAGATTTACAAGGAAGAAAAAAGTTAGAAGATAAAGGATATAAAACTTTTAGTATAGTTAATTTTGAAGAATCTGAATAATTTCTTCAATTTTATCATCAATTTCTTTGATATTATTAATAACCACCAGGGGATAATTCTTAAACCCATTTTTATCTAGAATAGTTCTTCGTTCTAAAAAATACCCTTCGACTGTTTCAATTTTCCTTCCAAAATTTCTAGGAGGATGGAATTCTACAAACACTTTTCCTTCAATAAAAAAATCTATATGACATTTACCAATTTGAAAATGAACATTTGATTTCTCCAAAGGTTTTTCTATAACACCTTTTTCCACAAATTTCTCACATAATAATCTTTCTTGATTGGAATCAAATAAACAATTCATAAATTTATAAGGATAATTTTTTCTTCTACTTTCTAAAGCCAATAATGCTAAAGGATATTTTTCATGAGCAATTTTAGACATTTCCTTTAAATGATTTGGATGTTTCTCCATGCATTTTAATGCAGCCAATCTTTGATGATCTTTAAAAGTTCCTTTTTTCTTCATAGTCTCATGTGCTTTTTTCATATTAATTTTAGAATGCTCTGGATTAATTTCATGCAATCTTTTAGCCATATTAGAAAAATATTGGGAATTTCCTTTTAATCTTTCTGCATTAATTTTCCCCTGAAAAGGCCCATATTTCTCACCTAATTTTTTACCAAGCCAAGGATGTTTTTGTTGAGCAATCTTTCCTGCCTTACTGTACAATCCAGGATGTTTTTTTATGGCTTTTTTCTGATTTTCTTTTGCAATTATACAATACATATACCATTTCACACTCCGCCGAACATAACGCGTTCCAATTGGGATCACAAATTTATCTGAAATATCGTTCATAGATAACCCCTTCTTCAAAGAATCTTCAATTAAATTCCTAATTTTAATATGATTTTTATCTTTATTTACCATAGTAAAAATAACTTTTATCGTCGATAAAATAAAGACTTACTTCTATTTAAAGATTCATTTTCACTTTAAAGAGAAGACTAATTTATTGAAGAAAATAAATAAAACCTTTTTAAATTATTAATTCTCTATTTAATCATGGCAAACTTAACTAAAACACCACTTATTGATTGGGACTATGACGATATAACAAAAAGGGATTTGCGAGTACCAAAGGTTGAATGTACTGATGGACAAGATCAAATTATGAAAAATATGGATTATAAAAAACAAATTAAAGAATACGATAAACTTTATTTCAAATAAAATATGGAAAATCAAGAAAAAGTTTGGAACAAAATTGCACCAGATTGGCATGAGAAAAAACAAATGCCTTCCCCCCCTGCAGCAAAATTTCTAAATAATTCAAAAGGAAAAATTCTAGACTTGGGCGGAGGTTCTGGAAGAAATTTACTTGGATTAAGAAAAAACAAAAACAGGGAGATATACATTCAAGACTTCTCAAAAAAAATGTTAAAACTAGCAGAAGAAAGAGCAAAAGAAAAAGGAATTAATATTCAAACCATCCATTCTAGCATGGATAAAATTCCTTTTGAAAATAATTTCTTTGACGCAGCTATTTCAATTGCAGCAATACATTGCGTCCCAGAAAAAACAAAAAGAACAAAAACAATCAAAGAATTATTCAGAGTTCTAAAACCAGGAGCTCAAGCAGAAATAGAAGTTTGGAACATTGATTCAAAAAGATTCAAAAATGCTCCAAAAGAAAAAATGATAAATTGGACAGACAAAGGTAAAAGATATTATTATCTATATAATGAAAAAGAAATCCATGATTTATTCAAAAAGGCAGGATTTAAAATAAAAGAAAAAATGCCTTCTTCAGTTAACATAATTTTTATTGTTGAAAAGTAAACATAGATGAATAATCTTTTTCCAAAGCCAATGCAACTAAAGGTTTCTTAAATTCACATTTAACACAAAGATCCATTAAATCATTAATTTTACTATTATCTTCAATATCATTTGGTGAATAAAGTGCTTCTGCCAATAATTTTCTAGTTTGTAAAGAACAATCTCTTCTTAATTTATTGGGATATGAACAATGATTGGACATACTGACCAAATTTCCTTTTTCATCACAACGTGCACAAGTTTTGTATGCTTCACTAAATATATTTTTTAATCTTTCATGATTATTTTTCATCTTTCTTCTCATCTTTGCCCTCAGAAACATCTTCTGGTTTACTTGTACCCGTAGGAGTATCTTTCTTAATCACCTTCATCATATCAAAAAAACTCTTTTTTTCAAAGAAAGTTATCTTCATCTCAGAAAGATCAATATGGATCCTTAACATCCCAAGACCAGAAACAAAGATAGTCCCAACAAGAAAATCCTTTCCATCCAACCTTTGTAAAGAAAAAATAATTTTCTGAACCTTTGCCTTAATTTTTTGTTTTTCTATTTCATCCACAACAATCTTTTCCACATCATTCAAAGCAAAATCATGTTTATCAGAAACTTCTTCAGGAACTTTATCATCAAACATTTTAACAGGAATTTTCTCAATTTCAGAACCAACACTAAAACTCACCATATTTTTAGATAAGGGAGCATAATAATCAAAATGTTGTTTGTTGTCTTTTCCTTCTTTATCAATTACAAAAAAACCAGAAGACAGATATGCATCTGAATTTTCTTTCATAAATTCCTTAAACACATCAGAATGATGCAGTTTTTCTAAATAAAATTGAAAGTTCATTTTTCTAACCTCTTTTTCGCATTTTCATATTTTTTTATTTCCTTATTAACACGACCATATATCTTCAAAGATAATTTCTCAGCCCCCTCATCCTCATAATGAAGGACTTTAAATTTTAGTAATCCAGGTTCCTTATCAAACCTATGATATTCGACGCGATACATTGTTTTTTCGTCCACCCTCAACCCCTCATTAAAAATACGAGCAACACCTATCAAACATCCATTAATTTTGCATTCAAGGTCCATCATCTTAAATTCGTTCTTCAATCTCCTTCTTCAACTTTTCACCAAATTCTTCAATAGAAAAATTCTCTATCTTTTTATCACCCTTATATCTAACAGCTAAAGTTTTCTCTTTCTCTTCCCTATCTCCTACAACTACAATATAAGGAACTTTCATTATCTCAGCGTCCTTTACTTTTGCAGGAACAGTTGTTTGTCTAAAATCAGAATCAATTCTTAATCCAGGAATCTTTGCTTGAAGTGTTTCAACAACTTCTTTTCCATATTTCTCATTCCTATCTGTAAAACTCAAAATACGAACTTGTTCTGGAGCCAACCAAGTTGGCAATCTACCTCGTGTGCTCTCAAGTAAAATTCCTAAAAATCTTTCAATACTTCCATAAATTGTTCTATGAATCATAACAGGTCTTTTCTTTTTATTATCTTTATCAGTATATTCTAATTCAAATCTTTCAGGCATTGCAAAATCTAACTGAAATGTTCCACATTGCCAAGTTCTTCCTAAAGAATCTTTTACATGGAAATCAATCTTAGGGCCATAAAACGCACCATCCCCCGGATTAATCTTAAAATTCATCTTCTTCTTAGTCAAAACATCTTCCAAAACTTTTTCTGCCTTATCCCATATTTTATCACTTCCAATTCTTTTTTCAGGACGAGTAGAAAGTTCAACATGATGGACCTCAAAATTAAATTTCTTATATATTTTATCTAAAAGATCCAAAGCCTTGCCTACCTCTTCTTCCATTTGCTTTTCAGTACAAAATATATGTGCATCATCTTGAGTAATTTGGATAACCCTAAACAATCCTCCAATAACCCCCGACAATTCTTGCCTATGAACAATTCCTAATTCGCCAGATTTCAAAGGCAAATCACGATAACTCTTAGGAGTATTTTTGAAAATAAGCATTCCCCCAGGACAATTCATTGGTTTAATAGCTAACTCTCTTTTTTCATATTCAGTCATAAACATATTATCCTTAAACTTCTCCCAATGGCCTGAAATCTGCCACAATTTCTTATCTAAAATTTGAGGAGTTAAAGTTTCTTGATAACCTGCTTTTTTATGTTCCTCTCTCCAAAAATCAATCAAAGCATTTCTAATTATCAAACCATTATTATGCCAAAAAACCATTCCAGGAGCAACTTCATTAAACGAAAACAAATCCATTTGCTGCCCTAAAATCCTATGGTCATTCTCTTTTAATTTAGAAGTATCTAATCTAGATTTGGAAAGTTCCTTAATTAATTGCTTTGGATCATAAGTTTCTTCATTGCCAGCAATCTTAATTTCCCTAGACAATTCACTCAAAGGATGACCCTTAACTTTCATTTCAAACTGCTTATAATAACCAAATGGTGCACGAGTAACACTAAAAAATTTCTTCAATGCTTTTTCTGCCTTTTCTAAAACATCCATGGCAACATCGGGAGAAGATAAACTACTAGACAAATGTGCATAGGGATAAAGAACAATATTATTTGATTTAACTTGCTCAGCAATATCTTTTACAGCCTTAACAAGTTCTGCAACAACTCCCTCAACATCTTCATCACCTTTCTCCACAGCAGTCATAATCACTAAAGCATCTTCTGCACGATCCCCTTTCATTTCTTTCTCAGAAAGATCACTAATCTTACGCAATGCCTTCTTTAAGGGTTTAAATTCAATATAATCTGTATGCAAACTTAAAATTTTCATATCAAACTAAGAATACTGGAATTTATAAAATTAATGCTATCAGTTTATGAATTTTC
>CAZWGF010000027.1:0-9692 GCA_964633605.1 Candidatus Woesearchaeota archaeon | reverse complement strand
TGGGAAAATTTCTAATTCTATTTCTTCATTATCAAAATTTTCTAACGCAGTTCCAAACATTGCAATTTTATTTTTCATTTTTTCATCAAGTTTTCCTATTTCTTTTTCAAATAATTTTTTATTTATTTTTATGTTTGCCATTTTATTGTTTAGTCCAAAATTTCATTTTTCTTAATTGAGTTATGTCGTTTTTGTAAACTTCTCTAAGGTCTTTTATTTGGTAAAAATCCATAATAATTCTGTCAAATCCTTGCCCCCAGGCCAATACTGGAATTTGTTTTCCTAATAATGGGATGGTTATTTCTGGTCTAAATATTCCTGCTCCCCCTAATTCTAACCAAACTTTTTTCTCTGGATGATATACATGGATTTCTACACTGGGTTCTGTGTAAGGAAAATATGCTGGAACAAATCTAATTTTGTCAAAGCCCATCTTAGTATAGAATTGTTTTAGATATCCTAGTAAATGTTGGAAGTTTGCATTTTCATCTATTACAATTCCTTCTGTTTGATAAAATTCAAATCCATGGCTCCAATCCACTGTTTCATTTCTAAAGTTTTTCCCTAATGCAAAGAATTTACCTCTTCTTTGATCAATTGGAAGTTTGCTTAGGGCATATAATGTTTTTGCAGATAAACAGGTGGTGTGTGTTCTAAGAACTGTTTTCTTAGCGTCTTCTTCATCCCAAACATATCTCCAACCTTTGCTTCCTCCAATCCCGCTTTCATGTGTTTTTTTTACTGTTTGTACTAGTTTTTTATCTGGAAGTTCTAGTTTTTTATCTATATAGAATGTATCTTGTAATTCTCTTACCGGATGGTCTTGTGCAGTGAATAGCGCATCAAATACCCAGAATGAGCTTTGTAACATGTCTCCTGTCATCTCTTGGAAACCCATGTCTGTCCATATTCTTCTACCATAGTCAATTGCTTGGTTTACAAAATGTCTTTTACCCCCACTTATTGAAGGAACAGGGGAGGTTACATCATATCTTCGGAATTTTTTACCTTTCCATAAAGATTCTTTTTTTAACATATCTGAAGTAACTTGTTCAATAAGGTTTTGAGTTTTTACTCCGGATTTGATTAATTCTTTACCTAATTTTGTGATTTTGATGTTAGTTGTTTTTTCTTCGTTTATTTGCACAATATCTTTTCTGCTTTGTAATGATTTTAATGCAAATGCTTGTTCAGGGGAAAGAGAATCATATTCTACTGGGAGTGATTCGATGAATGTTTCTTCTAATGTTTTTTTTGTTATTTCTTCTTGATTGGCGTTTAAAACTATTTTTTGATTGTTTAGTTCAATTAGTGCTTTTTTCTTTAATGCCCCAATGGATGCTTTGAATTCATCATTTGATAATCCACTTTCTTTTTGTGCTTCTGCTAGAGGAATAATTCTTTTATCATGTAAAAGGTGGAGTAATCTTCTTTCTGGCAATCCTTTTTTTTTGTATAGTGCACCATTTACCCCGATTTCTACTATTTTTTTAGTTTGGACTTCAAGTTCTACTATTTTTTTAGTTTGAAGATATTCTAATGCTCTTGTAACAGAAATTTTGTCTAGATTTGATTTCTTACATATTTCATTTATGTTTTCTTCTCCTAAATAAGGAATTATCTTTCTTTCGTGAGGACTTAAAGATTCTATGAGTTTTTGGTTCATTGTAATTTTAAGCAAGAAGGTTTTATAAGGATTTTGGGAAGAAATATTTATAATCTCTTTAGATTTGTTTTAGGTATGAAAGATTTTGATGCACTTATGGAAAGGGATTTGGAGTTACAGAAGAAACAAGTAGATATTCATTTAATCTGGATGAAGTATCATCATGAATTTATGGATAAGTCTAGTGAGGAGTTAGAGAAGGTAGTTAGTAA
The DNA here is from genome assembly GCA_964633605.1 of Candidatus Woesearchaeota archaeon. GTDB lineage: Archaea > Nanobdellota > Nanobdellia > Pacearchaeales > GW2011-AR1 > CAZWGF01. The sequence goes on along the minus strand of CAZWGF010000027.1, from coordinate 7,814 downwards.
ATATTGTTTATTGGATAAATTACTTATTGGTATTGGTTTGGAAACTCAGGAGAATAAAATAAGATATAAGTGTCTTAATAAACATTATAAAAGAACTTTGAGAAATTAATTATAATCCTTTTGTCATCCATGTCGGCATTCCAAGAATAAGTCCAAGCGATTTCAAATCGTAAATATTTCTTTTGTTTTTTTGTTGGATGAATTTCATTTTTACTTTGTTTTTGTTGCATAATTTTATGTTTTGTTTTATTCTAGCAATGATTTTTTCTTTGTCTTTTGCTTCAATTAATTCATCTAGATTTATTCCAATTGTTATTTTGTTCTTTTTTGCAATTTTTGCAAGAACATGATTAAGTCCAGAATCCCTTTGTTTTAGTCTATCTCTTCTTTGAGCTAAGTTGATTAGGAGAATGTTTATTGGAAGTTTTTCTAGAATTTTTCTGTTTAATTCATCATCATTGGAGCTGAAAATAATTGTTTTGTCTTTGTTTTCTTTTACTTTTTTTCTTATTTTTTCAAAAGCAGTTTCTTTGATTATTATTTGATTTTCCATAATCAACCTTCTATCTTAGTTCCCTTAAATTTCTTTCCCCTAAGAACATTATCAAGTTGAATTAAGTTTTTACCTAGTATGTAGGTTGTTATTTTATTTTCTAAAATTATTTTTGCAGCTGATTGGTCAAGAACAAAGTGTTGTCCTGGTTTGAATTTGCTTTTGTTTGCTTCTTTTATGAAATCTTTCCAAGTTATTTTTGCAATGAATTTTGCATTCTTGAATTTTTGAGGATTTTTATCATATAGTCCTGGAACATTTGTGAGATTTATGAAATCTGCCTTAAAGTATTCTGCTATTTCTGATGCTGTTGAATCTGATGTTTGGTTTGGTTTGTATTCTAATGCTCCGCAAAAGACTACGTCTTGTTTTCTTAGGTATTTCTTTAGTTGCCTCATTTTATGGGGGATTCCCTTTGTAGGATCTATTTTAAAGAAATAGCTCATGAATCTTGCATTCATTCGTGTTGCTGCTATCCCTGCAAGGCTCTGAAGTTTTTCATTCATGCCTGAGTCTTTTAATGCAGTGATATATTTTCTTGCAATGCTTCCTCCCCCACATACCACCACGAATTTATAATTTTTTGAATTTCTTAGAATTATTTTTTTAAGTTCATTAAGTGGTTTTGTATCTACCTTGTCTGGAATGATTATACTTCCACCTAAACTTAACACCATCACCTTCTTTCCCATGATAGAAAAAAGTTAAAAGGGTTTTTATAAATTTGGTTTAGGTAAGTTTTAAGCCTTTTTTCTAATAGTTTTTTTAAAAACAGAATATTTTTCTCCGAGCCTTCCCTCATAATCACTTCCATAAATCGGATGAAATCCTAGTTTGTTTAATATTGATAAATTTGTATTGTTATTTTTTTCTACACAAGAAATAATCCCCCCGCTACAAGTCCCTTTTTTTCTTTTATTTCCAATATCTTCAAAAACAGCTTTTTTTAGTAATGTTCCAATGCCCTGTCCTTGATATTCTTTTTTTACCAAGGATTCTATTTCTACATCTCCGGGATTAATGTATTTGTCTGCTTTATTATTGTATTTGTGGCAAGATATAAATCCTATGGGATAATCTTTTTTATTAACTGCTATAAAACACCAATCATGGCCATTGTTTTGAAATTCTTTTATTTGTTTTTCTGCAAGTTCTATATTCTTTTTTGAAATTACTTTATTTTTGTGGGGGCTCCAAGAATTAAATTTTAGTAACATTTTTTTTAATTCAGAGGCATCCTTAAGATTGTCAAATTCTCTAATTTGGTATCCATTTTCCATGAAAATAACTTTGTTTGGAGTTATTTAAAGCTTTCTTTGGGAGAAATAGTTTTATTTAACAGTAAATAGTTTATTATCTAAATGTTTTTATATCTCTATTTTTATATGATTTTATGTGGAGTTATGAACAAATTCAACAACATCTTGAAGTTGCTCAAGAGTTAGGCAGAATAAAAGATGAAGCTTTTGATTTAATTCAAAATGGGAAAGATGTGTCCGAGTATAAGGTTTCTAGATTTATTTTGGAGAAATTTAAAGAAAGAAAATTAGTAACCGATTGGGATGAACCTTATGTTTCTTTTGGGAAAAATACTGCCAATGTTCATCATCCTCCTGGAAGGAATTCAAAGAAATTAGAAAATGAAGCCCCTGTGATGATTGATATTTGGGCAAGATTAAAAATTCCAAAAGCTCCTTTTGCAGATATGACTTGGGTAGCTTATTATGGAAATGAAATTCCGGATGAGTTTGTTAATATATTTAATACAGTTAAAAAAGCTAGAGATGGATGTATTAAGTTTATAAAAAGTAAGACTAAAAAGGGAATTATTCCTCTTGGAAATGAAATTGAGGCCACTTCTGATAAGTATCTTAATGGTGCTGGTTATGAGGAATATGTAGAACATATGGTTGGACATCCTATTGGGACTTGTTCTCCACATGGAAATAGAAAATATATTTATGAAAGAAATCCAGACCCAATACATACAAATTTAGGGTATACTATTGAACCAGCAATTTATATGCCTGAGAAATATGGGGTGAGAAGTGAGATTGATTTTTATATTAATGATAAGTTAGAAACAATTGTTACAACAGAAGTTCAGAAAGAAATGGTTATGTTATGATCTGAGTTCAATTCCTGTGGCCCCACAAAAAGTTTTTGTTATTGTTTCTTGCATTTCACTTGGGTTTTTAGAATAATTTCTTGGTTTTCTTAGATAAAGGTAACCATCCCAAGGGGTCATAAATCCTATCCTATTACTCTCAATTGTTTGTTGTAGGGTTAATTCCATTCTTGCGTAATCTCCTGAAATTGGTCTCTTACAAAATAAAGTTGTTAATTTTTTATATTCATTTGGGAAATTTTTTTCTAAGGTTTTTTTCATTGCAGTTATTCCATGATTGTACGAATCATTATTAAATGGAATTCTTTCTACTCCCGAATTCTTTAGAGTATCTATAAAATTACATACAAAAATATATTCATCTCTTTCTGCCATAAATAAGAATATTATTTTATCTTTATAAGAATTTAGATTATTTAACAGTAAATAACTTATCGTCTTTAACGTTGAATACATCAAGTCTGACACCTGAATCAAGCCAACCATGTGCATAGTTTAATGCTGCAAAGGCATTTACAAGGTCTTCTTTTTTTTCAAAGTGTTCTGCATCTGAAAGATAATTTGAAACCATGTCAATTATTTCTTTTGCATGTTTTCCTTTTCCTTTTATGATTGATTTTTTAGCAACCTTTAGTGCTTTGCTAGTTAGAGCATTGTATTTCTTTACTTTTTCAGGAGTTATTTTATTATTCATCTTCTAAAACCTGGATGTACCATCATTTTTTTAATTATAAACTTTGAGCTTATTACTTCTGAGATAATTGCAGTAAGGATTAATCTCCCAATGGCAACTCTGAATACTCCTTCTTGAACAGGTATTTTTGCGGCCTTAGAAAATTTATTTATTACTTCTGAAATTTCTTCTTTGTTGAGGATTACTTTTGTTTTTTTAACTCCTTTATTCCCTTTTATGATAATATTTTCGTCAGCCCCCCCACATTCTATTATTTGTACCATTGGATCTTTTACCATTGAGTTTAATTTTCCTAAATCTATTTCAACATTTGTGGGGGTTGGTCTAAGATAATCTAATTGAGGTGCCATTCTTTGTCTTGGAATATTTAGGATTCTTTTACCGGGTTTTCTGAAAGGAGGTTTTCTTCTTTGGATTTGGGGTTTTCGCATAATTGGAGTCTTTAGATGAATTACTTTTTTGGGTATTCCTTGAGAAATTTGTCGATTAATTTTTCTTTCTATTTCTATAAAGATTTTATCTTTTTTTGGGGGATGAATCAATCTTTCTTGTTTATATTTCTCTTCCCTTTCTTCTTCTTTTATAATTTCGTTTAGAATTATTAAGTCTCCTTCTCCAGAATGTTTAATTAGTTCTTTTGTAAAGGTTAGAAGAAATCTTTTATTGAACTCTTTTGATTTTACCGTAAGCATTTTACTTTGGTAATTGATTAAATTTTTTGGCAGTAGAAGAAATTGATGATTGATATGCTCCTTCTTCTTTAGGGGTGTTTTTTGTTGGAGGTTGCATCCTTGGAAGATATGAGTGGGGGGGTTGGGCAGGTCCTTCTGTTTCATGAAGTAAAGTTAATCCTCTAGCTAGTATTTTATTTTGATCAATCAAATTATCAATTTTACCTATTATTTTTTCATTGTCTTTAGATTCTGCCCCATTGTTATCTTTTTCTGCTAAAGCTTTTGCTGAAATTTCAAAGAGATTTAGTAATTGTGAAAGTTGTTTAGTTAGGTCATCAAATTTAACAGATAGGTTTACCATTACTTTTTGCAAGGATACAAAATTTTCAATAAGAATTTTTTGAGTATTTTCGTTTTGAGCTTTTGAGCTTTTAATTGTGCCCTTTTTCTTAATTGATTTTTTTGTGACGACCATATTGTTTATAGACTTCCCTTGTTTATAAATATTTTCTATGTTGAAGAATTAATTTTTACCTTCAATCCTTTTTAAGAAATTTTTTATGAATTTTTCATTACCTTGTTTGTTTTTTATTTCTTTTAGAATGTAAACTGGTGTTTTATTTATTTCTTTTTTTTCTGTTTTAATGTCTGTTTTCATTTTATCATTTATTTTTTCACTAAGTAAAATTTCTCCTTGAGATCCTATTGCAATCTTTTTTGCAGTTGTGATAAGGGTTCCCATGCTCATGAATTTTAATACTGTTGGTTCTTGTTTTGCAATTATTGTCCCATAATTTAATGATATCCCGAAATCTATTTTTTGTTTTGCTAATTTATTATGTTCTTCTAATTCTTCTTTTATTTTTTGAGCAATATCCAGAGCTGTTTTTTCATTATGGAATGTTTTTGTTTTTATTGGAGCAATAAGGAAAAATAGATTGTTTTGGTTTTCATATAATACTGCTTTTTCTTCTTCAGCTATTTTTACAAGTTTTTGAAGAATTTCGGAAGCATTTCCTTTTTTAGATTCAAGATCTTTGTAATTTTTTAGATTTAAACATATTAAACTTATGTTTTGTTTATCTCCTTTTATTGAAAGGGAAAGTTCTGCATTATTTTTTGCAGTTACCAATGCATTTTTTTTCATAGGTATTGTCAAGTCATTTTTGGTTTTTCTTTTGAAATTGCTCATGTATCCCATAAAGTTTTTCTTATATCCTTTTTTGAAAACTATAAATGCCATAATTCCAAGAATAGCTATTATGAACACCCATACAAAAGGATATTTGACTAAAGTAATTATTGTTCCACCTGCTTTTTTTACATCAATAGCTCTTCCTGTTAATGCAACATTTTGATTTATTTCTGTTTCTCCATCTGCTATTATTTCTACTTGATAATTTCCGTTTGGAGCACTTAAAATATATTTTTGTGTTTCGTCAACCTTTAAACTTGCATTTATGTTTACTGAACTATTTCCAATTTTTATTAGTAAAATATCTTGGTATGGAACATTTCCAACATTTGTTAAGATTGCTGTTTTATTTATCAATTCAACTTTTACATCCATTTTTTCTTTTATTGAAAATGTTGATTCTGTTGTTAATTCATTTGAATCAGCCATAATTGTCCATTCTGCTGGGGCTTGGTTATATTTAATGGGGTATTCTAAAAATTCTTCTGTGGCAATTTCTATTTGTTCTAAAATTTCATCATCTTCATTCTTAATTGTGATGATTGAATTTGAATTTATTTTTTCTCCTGTTTGGTCATGAAGAATTGTTTTTACTTTTAGATTTGTTCCTGGTTCAACTTCTTGTTCTTCAGAAGATATTTCAAGGCTAGTAGGAATTTGCGCAATAACTATATTGTAGTTTACAAAACCCTTATTGGTGGTTATTTCTTCTGAATTTCTTTCGTAGGCAGTTAATTTTACTAAATAACTTCCTGCCTTCATGTTTTCTGCAAGGGTCAGATTGATTGAAAAGAATCCGTTCTGGATTGTTTCTAATTGGCTTATTTCAGATGAATTGTCTGTTACCAACATAAGTTCTACAAATCCCTCTGCATCCTCTCCATTTTCTTTTACTGCATCTCCAGTGATTAAGATATTTTCTCCAGGATTAAATTCTCTTTCTTCAATTGTTGCACTTATTTTAATTAAATTTGAAATTTTGAATACTTCTGTTAAAACATAATTTTCCATGAATGTTCCTTTAATTTTACAATTTCCAACAATATCTCCAATCATATTTTTAGTTAAAATTAGTGAAGGGCTCATTTCTTTTTCTTCTCCCCCAATCAATCCTACACCATTTTTATAGAAATTAATATCATGTCCATTACAAATTAAATTCATTTCAAAACTTCCAAAGGCATCTCCTGTTGATTTGATTGTTATTGGGATGGAAATACTTTCCCCTAGATTGTAAATTCCTGTGGGTTGTTGAGTAATTATTATATCTGCAGATACTAATGAAACTAGCAAAATTAATAGCGTTATTGAAAATAATATCTTCCTCATTTTAATCATTCTTATTTCGTAATTGTTATTTATAAATATTTGTGGAGTTTGTGAAATATTTATAAATCTCTTTAATCTTGTTTAGTCATGGTGAAGAAAAATAGTGAACTTACTCCATGGGAATCTTCAGGAGATATTGACTATGCTAAATTGATAAAAAAGTTTGGGGTTTCTCCAATTAAAGAATTACCTGGAGTTTTTAATGAGAATCTTTTATTTAGGAGAAAGGTAATTTTTGCACATCGCGATATTCAACGTATTTTGGAAGCTGTTAAAAATAAGAAACCTTTTGTTATGATGACTGGATTAATGCCAACTGGAAAATTTCATATTGGACATATGTTACTTGCACAACAATTTGTTTTTTATCAGAAATTAGGTGCTAAAATCTATATTGCTGTTGCAGATATTGAAGCATATAATGCAAGGGGGCAATCTTTAGAAGATAGTAGGAAAATTGCTATGGAAGAGTATATTGTTAATTATATTGCACTTGGTTTAAATCCTAAGAATTGTGAGATTTATTTTCAATCAGAAAGAAGTAATGATGCTAAGAAATCTAATGCCTATTATAGATTACAAAATCTTTTAGCTAGAAATGTTAGTTTTAATGAGTTTAAGGCTGTTTATGGGGAAATTAGTCCTGGAAAGATGTTATCTGCCTTACTTCAGGCTTCTGATATGTTACACCCCCAATTACCTGAATTTGAAAAGCAAGTTCCTGTTTTGATTCCTGTTGGAATTGATCAAGATCCTCATTTAAGGTTAGCAAGAGATATTACTCGTAGGATTAAAGAGCCTAAATTTACTCAATTGAGTTCTACCTATCATATTTTTATGCCTGGCCTTGGAGGAGGAAAAATGTCTGCTTCTGAACCTAATTCTTATATTGCTTTGACTGATTCTGCTGAAGAGGTTAAAAGGAAGATCAATAAATATGCTTTTTCAGGAGGACAAGCAACACTTGAAGAACATAGGAAAAAAGGTGGAAATCCAGATGTGGATGTACCTTTTCAATATTTGAAAATGTTTTTTGAATCAGATGATGCAAAATTAGCTAAGATTGAAAAAGATTATCGTTCAGGAGAGTTGCTTACTGGAGAACTAAAGAAAATTTTAATTGATAAGATAAATTCTTTTTTGAAAGAGCATCAAAAGAAATTGATTAAGGCTAAAAAAGATATTGGAAAATTCATAAACTGATAGCATTAATTTTATAAATTCCAGTATTCTTAGTTTGA
>CAZWGF010000026.1:0-10215 GCA_964633605.1 Candidatus Woesearchaeota archaeon | reverse complement strand
AAGCTAACCTAAGTGCATAGAATTAACTAAAAACATCATAACAATGATTAAAAAGATAGAATATCTTAACAAATGATGGTAAGAGCTCCTTCAAAAAAGAAAAAAATCACTATAGAGTTTAATCATTATTTTACAGGTGAAAAGACCACATATACTTTAGAAAATCCTGGAGAAAAGCTTACAAGGTCCCATTGCCCAATAGATAATACTCCCTTAGTCCTTACGGAGTTCAATCAAATAGCAACACTATATTGTTGCAATAATTGTGGAAATAATTACAAAGACAACTCTAAGAAAGGTTTAGAGAAAGCCAAGAAGAAAATTTATAGTGAAAGCAAAAAAAGAATAAGAGCTATGAGGGATGAAAGATCCAAGTTGACAAAGATAATTAGATTAATAGATGAACTAAGCTAACCTAAGTGCACACAATGATTCAAAAAACAAAGATAAAATAGAATTCTCCCAAAAAAGACGTTTTATGTGTGAAAAGTACGTACAACCTATATTGGGGGTAATCCGCTTTTTTAATGCACGGACGTCATTTAAAAGTTATTATAATTCTTTATATAATTAATAATCTTAAAAAAATAATGATTAAAAAATGTAAGGGGTGTGGAGAACAAAAAGAACATCATGCCAAAGGATATTGTGAAGTTTGTTATAAAAAATTTTCTTGGAAACCAAAATTAAAAATTTGTAAAAGATGTGGTAGAGAAAAACATATCCATGCAAAAGGGGTTTGTCCAGGATGTTATGCAACTATTTTCAGATTACAATATAATAAAGATTGGAATAATAAAAAAAGACATAATATTGAAATAAAGGATTACAAAGAAATAACAAAAGAATGTAAGGTATGTGGATTTAATAAAATCATTGATTTGCATCATTTGGATGGAAACAGAGAAAATAATTCTAAGGAAAATTTAATGGGTTTATGCCCAAACCACCATAAAATGATCCATATGGTCGAATTTAGAGAAGAAGTTTTAAATCAATTAAAAGAAAAAGGGGAAATATAAGTGGAAAAAGAGGAATTTCTAAATAAAATTGAAGTAGAATTAAAAATTTCAAAAAATTCAGAATATACTATTAGAAATTATTTACAAGCAAATTTAGAACTTTTAAATTTTTTAGGCAAAGATCCAGATGAAGTTACAAAAGATGATGTGAAGCTTTATATGGCTGAAAAATTAACTGATCAAGCATCATCAACCATAATTGTTTTCTTATCTGCACTAAGGTTTGCATTTTCAAATATTTTGGAGAATGATGTAACTATGGGAATAAAGCGCCCAAAAAGGGAGAGAAAAATTCCAGCAGTTTTAACAAAAGATGAAGTTACTAGGTTAATTAGTGCAACCCCTACAAAAAAGAGTAAATTAATGTTGATTTTAACCTATGCATGTGGTTTTCGTGTTTCAGAGTTAATAAGTCTTAAAATAGGGGATTTGAACTTTGAAGAGATGATCGGCCATATAAGGCAAGCAAAAGGGAAAAAAGATCGAGTGTTCAATATTCCTCAAAGGCTGTCCAAACAGCTGTCCAAACAAGTAGAAAATCAAAAAGAATTGAATCAAGAATACCTTTTTTCAGGGCCAAATGGAAAGTTATCTGGTAGGAATATTCAAAAAATAGTGCGAAAGGCAACAAATTTGGCAGGAATCAATAAAGAAGTACATCCTCATACCCTAAGACACAGTTTTGCAACCCATTTATTGGAGAATGGAACAGATATTAGAATGATTCAAGAGTTATTAGGGCATGCAGACTTATCCACAACACAAATATATACTCACATCTCTACAGAAGAATTAAAGAAAATAAGCAGCCCGTTTGATAATCTATGAAATCAAAAAAAGTAGTAATTCAATCAATAATAGCACTAGCATGTTTAGTTTTAACTTTCGTAGTTGATTGGTTATTCATAATTCCTGCAGCAATCTTAATGTTTTTAAATCAAAAAGAGCTTATGAAGAAATGAAAAAGAAAAAAGAGGAGATAAAGGCAGTTATCTTTGACATTGGAGGGGTATTAGCAATAAATAAACACGCTTTAATGAAACCATTTAGTGGAGATCACATAAATCATGGGGTCCATGATTATATTATTAGAAAATTAAACATAAATTTGGACCAATGGTTAGATTCAATGGATACTGCCTATGCAAAATCAATTGAAGGAAAAATAACCAAAGTCCAAGTTGTAAAAATAATAGCAAAAAATGTAAATAAAACTCCAAAACAATTAGAAAAAATAATTGTTAAAGCATATAAGAAAAATTTTAAACAAAATAAAGAACTTTATCGAACTGCTTTTAAATTAAAAAAACAAGGATATAAGATTGCAATCCTTTCTGATCAATGGCACCTTTCAAAAGAGGGAGTAATGGTTCCAAAATATACTAAAAAATTTAACAAAGTAGTTGTTTCTTGCGACGATGGATTAAGAAAACCAAATCCAAAAATTTACAAATTAATGTTAAAGAAATTAAAATTGCCTGCAAAAGAGACAGTATTTATTGACAATCAAAAATGGAATATTGGTCCAGCACAAAAATTGGGCATGAAAACAATTTTATTCAAGGATAATAAACAATGTTTTGCTGAACTTAAAAAATTTGGAATTTTAAAATGAAATGCGAAAAATGTGGCCATGAAATGCAAGAATCTCGTGGAGAACAACAAAAACAAGGCATGGTTAAGAAAGCACTAACAGGACTTCCAATGTCAAGACCTGCATTTGGTTATAAATTTGAAAATGGAAAACTAATTCCTGCAGAGAATTTTAGAGAGGTAGAAGATATTTTTGAAAGCTTTCTCAATGATAATTTAAGTTTGAATAAATTAGCACAAAAACACAAGTTTTCTGTAAATGGTTTAAAAAAAATACTCACAAATTTTACTTATATTGGGAAGATAAAATTTAATAATCAAATCCACGAAGGTAAACATGAACCAATAATATCCCCCATCTTGTTTAATCGTGTGCAAGATAAACTAGAAAGAATAAAATCTAAAAAATAATTATTTCTTGAATTTTGTTATATTTTTTGAAAGTTTTTCAAAAGGAAAAGGACGTTCATTTGTCACAAAAGTCATGTATCTCATAAAAATATATTTTTGAGTATTCCATATCTCACTAAATTCTGCAATTCCCCTATCTCTTTTATTTTTAAAGAGAACTATGAAAAAGTTTACAACCCCAAGGATCATAATTAAACCCTTCCAAATTTCAAGAATACTTCCTGAGACAATTCCCACAATAATTCTCATCCATGCTTCTCTTTTTTCTGACATATTAATCTAAAGAACAAATCATTTATAATATTTTCTAAGACATAAATGCTTTTATAGCAGATTCTTTTTTGAATATATGCCCATTGAAAAAGTAATCCCTGAAGATACTTCTACCTGTAAAATAAAAAAAGAAACTCTTTCAAGAAAGCTACAAAGAGAGTTACTTTATTTTGAAGATAGGTTTAATCCAAAAGCATATGGGGACCAATTGAGGAAATGTGGGGTTATAGATATTCTTGTGGATGAAGTATTAGTTCCACAATATGAAAAAAAGTTTAATGAAGCAATTCGTTTAGCTGAAATAAAAACTTACTTAAAATAAATTTTAAAAAAAATTATCTAATTAACGCTTAGAACTCTGTCTCTTACTTCTTGCTTTGTGTTTTGAAGATAATACAAAATGCAATGAAATATCAAAAACTATCTTTTACTTGATTGTCGTTTTGATCTTGCTTTTGAATCACCTGGCTTGTAGACTTCCTTTCTTCGAACATCTGCAACAAGTAAATTTCTATCAAACGCTAAAAATGTCTTTGACAATTCTTCTGAATCAGAGAATTTTACAATGGCTTTTGATAATGCTAGTCTTGCAGCTTCAATTTGTCCCTTGTCTCCACCACCCTTAACAGTTATTGTTGCATCAAAGTCAATTTTACCAAGAACTTTTTCAGTAATTTTAACAACTTCTTGAATTGAAAGTTTATCAAATAAGTTTAATGTAGTGTAATCTTTGTTATTGATAATTATTTTTCCAGAACCTTTAACAAGAATAGCTCTTGCCACTGCCCTTTTTCTTTTACCTGATGCAATTATTTTTTCAATCATGTGCAAATTCCTTTACTGGTGAAGCTTTCTTTTTCTTACCTTTTCCAGCAATTATTTTTTTAGTTTCTTCAAATTCCTTTGGAACTTTATTGTAACATCTTATTTTTTTAAACGCAATTTTCCCTCTACCAGATCTATGTTCTGGAAGCATACCTCGAATAACTCTCTTAACAATCTTTTCACTTGATTTAGGATGTTTAGGACCTTTTTGACTGTGACCAATTCTGTTTCTTTTAACTTCAAAATCAGCTTCAATAGATTTTTTATTTCCAGTAATAATTATCTCTCCACAATTAACAATAGCAATGTCTTCACCTTTCAATGCTTCTTTAGCAGCATAACTAGCCAATCTTCCCATCACTGCGTTTTTTCCATCAATTACTTTCATTTGTTAAAATTTCCTTTTGTTTTTGACAATTTAGAATCTTTAGATTCTGTTTTCAAAACCTTGATATCCTTTGCTTCTGGATTTGATTTAATTTCATCTAATATACTTGAAACTTCGCAACCTGCTTTTAATAGCTTTTCTTTTGCTTTTTCAGAAAAGTTTAATGCAATCACTTTAACTTTTTTACTTGTGCCCTTTGAGGTATTAACCTCTCCCTGAGATAAAACTTTTCCCGGAACAACAACCTTTCCACTTTCTTTTGCAATGGCACTAAGATTAATTCCTGCCCTTATTCTTTTAGGACCAGAAAGTGCTGCAGCAATATTCAACCAACCTTTTTTCTTTTTAGCTGCAATGATAGTGCTCACTAAAGTTGAATTTGTTTTCTTTTGAATTTGTTTTTCTATTTTTGATTTTGTTTTCATTTTTATTTTTACAAGAAGGATTAACTTCCTGCTAACGCGTTAACTCGCAAGTAAAAATTTGAGTAAGTGTGGGTATTTAAAGGTTTTGAATACAGGCTTTGAAAAAAGGATTCATGCGGAAGAAAGGATTCGAACCCTCGTAAGCACTAAGCTAACGCGTCTTGAGCGCGTCCCGTTTGACCACTCCGGCACTCCCGCTTTTGTCCCATTGAACGTAAAACTACAATCAAATACCAATATAAAAAGCTTTAGAATCCTATTTACTAACTTTTTTAGAGACCTCAGCAAGGTCTTTTTTCAAAGCATCAGTTGATTTTTTGAAAATTTCTTCAACACTTAATTGTCCAAATGATTCAAGAGTAATCATTAATTCTTTAGTTGGAGTTAATTTTATTGAATCTTTATTTTGTTTTTGACATAGTTCAACACATGCTTCACACATATCACATTTCTTTTCATCTGTAATAGCAATTTTACCATTTTCTAATTTCAATATTTTTTGAGGGCAAATTTCAACAACTTCTTTAGGGCAATCTTTGTCAATTTTAACATCCACGACATTTCTATAGAATATTAATCCAGGCGCAAATTTACCATGATCACTACCTTTACCGGTCCTTGCAATTGCAACAATTTCTAATTCTTGCCCCTTATTTAATGAAGTAATAGGAATTTTATCATATGCTGGTTTAACTTTTCCATTTAATTCTCCAGATAAAACATATCCTTCTTTTTTTATACTTAATTTTAATTTTATTTCTTCCCCTTCTTTTACTGCCTTATCCATTTTCAATGGAACCAATCCTAATCTGTGTGCAATAACTTCGTCAAATAAAGGAGAGTCATTTCTTGAAATTTCTGCCTCATCAATAGCAAGAACAGGAATTCTACCTAAATATCTTCTGATAGCATTTGCCAAACTTTCTTCTATTTCAGCTGAAAATACAATTTGATTTTCTTTTTTTTCAATTAGTTTCATAGTAATTTTGAGGACTTTTGGTTTAAAAGCTCTTTGGTTATTATTTAAAGAGATTTTAGGTTGAATCTAAGATTTAGTGAAGCCTTTAATCTTAAGGTCTACGTCCACGCCTACCTCCTTTCTTCTTTGGTCCACCACGTGGCGATCTAGTTGTATCAAGGATGTTCAATACCTTAAAACCTTCTCTCGATAAACTTTTGATTATTGCATGTGCCCCAGGACCTAGCGCAGGATTACCTGTTTTAGCTCTTATACGCACGTAAAATGATTTTATGCCCAAGTCTTTTACTTCTTCAGCAATTCTCTTTGAAATAAACATGGCAATGGTAGGATTTGCCTTAAGTCTACCGTGTTTAGTAACCATTCCCCCAGTAACTTTTGAAATAGTCTTACCAGACATATCTGTAACATGAACAATTGTATTATTGAATGAAGTATAGATATTCAAAATAGCTTCAACTTCTTTTTTCTTTTTTTCTATTTTTGGCTTTTCTGCCACATCTTTTTTAGGCTCACCAGAGTCACTTGTGCTGGGAGTTTCTTTTGACGAGTCAGTATCCTTTAAGGATTCTTTTTTAACTTTAGTTTCTTTTACTTTTTCTTCCACTTTAATTTCTTTTTCTTCTTTAGGCATTTTATTCTTTATTCTCCATTTCTGCATTAGTTTCTTTTACTTCTTTTTCTGTTTTAATATCTTCTTTTGCTTTTTTAGCCTTGTCTTCTTCTGGAACTTCACTTTCTTCTGGACCTACTTGGTCAGGTGCAGTTTCACTTTCTACTACTGCCTCAACTTTAGGAACAACTTTTTTAACTTTTTTCTTTTTCATAGTAATTTTATTTTCCATATCCACTGGAACAACATAGGATGGGCTGTCAATAACTCTTCCATCAACCAAAATCTTTTTATGAGTAATTAATTGCCTTGCACTTTTTGGGGTTGTAGTAAGTTTTTTATTAACCACAATTATTTGTAATCTTCTTTTCAAATAATCTTCTTTAGTTAAAGATAAAATATCTGCAATTGAACTAACATTTAATCCAATTTTCTTTAATCTTACATATAATGCTTGTTGTTCTTTTGGATCTGCTGAAATTAATTTTTTAGCTTTTTCTCTGAAAGATTTAATCTTAGCTTCTGCTTTCCAAATTTCCTTTTTATTTTTTAATCCAAATTCAGTTTTGATTATTGCTTCCTCATCTATACGGGCCTTATCAAAAGGTCTTTTTGGTTTTGAATATGTTTTATGTTTTCTTTTCATTTTATTTATGCAGTAGGTTTACTTTTCTTTTTAATTCCAACACCTTTTCCTCTATTCTTTCTGAAATTACTTCTTGTTTTTTGACCTCTTGATGGAAGTCCAAGAACATGTCTAAGTCCACGATAACTCTTTATCTTTTTTAATCGTTTAACATCAAATTCTTTTTTCAATTCTAAGTCACTTCCAACCAAATGTTGATCTTCTCCAGTTTCAAAATCAGATTGTCTATTTAAAAGATATTTTGGAATTTTAGGATTTTTTACAAATTCAGTTATTTTTTTTATTTCTTCATCAGTCAAAGCACCAATTCTTGTTTCCCTATCAATTTTTAAAACTTTACAAGTAGCATTAGAAAGCCCCCAAGAGACACCCTTGATTTTTGTAAGCCCAGGATAAACTTTCATTTTTCCTTCTATGTCTTTTGATAGAATTCTAACTATTCTTTCTTCATCCTTCATTGTTTGTTTTTGTTTTTCTTCCATTTTATTTTACGAATAAATTGTGTCTTTCTAGATTTGTTAATTCTTGAAGTATTCTTTTCTCAACTGCTTTTTCTGGATCAGGTAAATTTTGAATCCTGTTTTTCATATCTTCAAATGATTCAAATTCTTTTTCTTTTCTTTGTTCTAATATTTCATGCATGTGTTTTTTTCCCATACCTGGAAGCAATTCAATTTGATGAATTCTTTTGTTCATTGCTTCTGAGGAATTGAAAAAACCAATAAATTCCTTTTCTTTATTTTTTACAATTGCAACCACAAATTCTTGTAGTTGTTCTTTGGCAGTTTCTGTTAATTTTTCTCTGTGAAGCCTACCAAGAATGTAGTATATCTTGTCTCGTTTCCCTTCACCAATATATACTTTTTCTCCAATCTCAAGGGCTTCCCCTCGTCTTGGAACTAATTCTAATAGAGTAAGGTTATTTTCACCTATAGCTTGTGCTATGGGCATCATTTTCTTTTCCAATGGGTATCCATTGGGTAAATATTCTAAGACTATTGCATGTTCTTCTTTTTCCATTTTCTTTATTTGAATTCTTTAACTGTTTCCAATATTTTTTTTGTTTCATCTTCATCTAAACCCACATCAATAAAAACTTTGTTCAGACTTTCTGCGTTTTCAGGCATCAAGTCAATTATTTTTACAATGTGTTCTGTTTTGACTTTCATCAAATCTAATTCCTCTAACTTTTTTCTTAAGTCTTTTGCTTCTTGAGGTTTTAACTTTGTGAATTTTTTTATGAATCCTTTTACATCAGTTTCACTATCTTCTGCTTTTTTAAGGTATTCCATTGATTCTGCCATGCTCAAAGGTTCTGCGTTTTTTATCATTTTTATTTTATTGTTTTATTTTTTTTAAATGTATTGGCTCAATTAAAAACATCTTTTCTTTAGCTTGGTCTTTAATTTTAACCATATATGATTTCCCACGTTTTTCCTCTACTTTGCCTGTTCGGCCTTGTAGTCTTTCAGGGAATTTTGATTGTAATGAAGCTTCTCTAATAACTGCCACAGAGTCTCCTTTCTTCAATTCTTGAAAATACTTGCTAAGTTGTAGTTTTCCCTTTGTTCTTATTTTTTTCTTGATAACCATAATTTACTCAGAAATATTTTCTTTAAAAACCTATCCTTTTACCCAAGTTATGTAAATCTGCTCTCAAAATCATTAAGGTTTGTTGGCTCTTGAACAGCAGTCCCGGTTGTAGATGATTCATGACACAAATCTCCCTTCTCTCGAGCTTCTTCCATGTTTTGAACAATAGCATTAAACATCTTTTCTCCCCACACACCTTTTCCACATCGATCACAAAAATCAATGACGCAGTCAGAAGAAATTTCAGATTTACAATAAATACATTTTTTCACCATCTTTTTTTCCTGATTCATTAAAATGAAAAACTAGTTTTTAAATTTTTGTGTACTTTATTTGAATGTTTCTTGAACAGTTTGGTTATAGAAGTCTACAAATTTTTGGAATTTACTTTTATCTTTTTTAATATCCATTCCAATAACTTCAATCTCTAAAGGTTCTGCGAGGTAATCTATCCCAAGTTTTTCACAGATTCCTATGTGGATGTCTATTAATTTTTCTTTAAATTCTTTAAAAGGTTTTGAAAGAACCTCAAAATTAGTATAGGGGTCTCCAATTGCAGGAATAATCATATAATGTCTTTCATCTAATTTTTCTAGTAAATGTTTCATTTTCTTTTCTTTAATTTTATCTTCTTATATTTTCTCCACCCAAACCAGCCAGCAATAACAATTACTGCAACTATATATATTGTATAGTTAGGTTTTTTTACAAGCCCAAGCTCTTGGGCTTCTGCTAGAGAATATGTTCTTAGAATAATATTTTTTACTTCTGTAAATTCTTTATTTGTAGAATCTCTATAGTTCAAAATAACTGGAACATTAATTGAATTTGGAGCATCACTTGCAATGTAAGCTCGGTAATCTTCATTGTAAAAATCATCACTATCAATGTCTCCGATATATTTTTCATTTCCAGAAGAAAATTTAATTCCTGTAACCTCACTTGCAGTTATAAAAACAAATTTAGCATCAGATAATCCAGAATTAACAATTTTAATTGAGAACTCATTTTCCTTTCCTTTAATTAAGGGAGTTGAACTTTCTAATGAAGCTTTTAGTTCTGGAGCTGAATTTACAGTAATGCTAATTAAGTCTTCTTTGGTTTCGTCATCATCTTTATCATCAATATAATCAATTGTAACTGGAATTTTATATATGCCACTTTGTGCTGTTGGCAAAACAATTAATTTAAAGTCAAAATCTTCATCATCATCTTCATCCAATTCATCTAAATATTTTTCAGAACTTGATTGATAAGGTGCAAAAGGCACATCTTCTAATTCTAGTTTCACATTTATATCTGTAACATCATAATTGAAGATATTTTCTACTTCAATAGAAATTTTTACAATTTCTCCAGGAACAATTTCTGAAGGAGAACTTGAAACATCTGTGATTGAGATAGCAGAAGCAAAACTTAAACTAAATAAAACTAAACATGCAAAAAT
>CAZWGF010000025.1:0-10698 GCA_964633605.1 Candidatus Woesearchaeota archaeon | reverse complement strand
AAAATTTATAAATCCTAAATTTCTAATAGACCTAAGATGATAAAGAGATTGGTGGTTAGTTTAATATTAGTATTATTTCTAATGCAAATTGTCATTGCTGGAGAAACAGAAATTGCAATTAAAACAGTTCCACTTTATGATGTGTACTTAACTGCAGCAAAACCAACAGGAGCATTTCAAGCAATAGAAATTTTCAAAGAACGTGCAGACCAATATGGAGATGTAAAAGTAACTCTTTCAACAGAAAACTCATTTAACTTGATACTATATGTAAAAAATGGATATGGAGAAAATGTCTTTAATGACAAATATAACGAAGATTATCCAGTAGGGGAGCCAATTTACATTGAAGCAATTCCAGAAGGATTTCAAAAAATAGAAACTCCAAAAAATGAATCCATAGAAGAAGTAAATCAAACAATTGTTAATGAAACAATAATCAATGAAACAGCTCAAGAAGTAATAGAAGAAATTAAAGAAAAATCTAATCCTTCAATAATAAAAAATTTCCTAAGTTGGTTTAAAATTACAGGATTTGTAACAACTGCAAAAGAAAATGCTCCATCAAATAGAGTCCTATATCCAATGGCAGCAGTATTAACATTTATTGCAGGAACACTAATAATGCTTAAATTCAAAGGTAAAAAAACATCAAAGAAATCAGAAGTAGAAAAAGCTGTAGAAGTAGACGATGAAAAATTATATTCGTGGGAAGAAGAACATTAATCCTTATCACAATAATCCTTATATATCCCGAAATCTCCAAAAAATCATGGAACGGGAAAAAGTAATTGAGATTTTTCTTGCAGGAATTTTTATAATTATGTTATTACTTATGGTTGCAGTTTTTGTAAACATGGATTCTAAAAATACAACTACTACAACAACAACCATTTCAAATTCATACAATACAGATTCATATAATAATTATGCAAGTGTGCCAAACACTCAAACAAGCTCTCAAATAACTTATATTAAAGCATATGAGCCAACAAAAACTCATATCACATATGTTCCCACAACATATAAGCAAATAAATTATCCAACAACAAAATATATTGCATTAAGAGACAATGGAAGAAATTGCAAAACAATAAGGAATGACCACACTTGGATATATGATCATGATATAAATGGTTACAAACAAAAATCAATGCATACAATTGAAAAAGGATTATTTGGAACAAAAGTAGACAAATATCAAGTTTACATAACAAATAAAGAAAAATATGGAAAACAATTTACAGTTAAATTTTATTTCACAGATCATAGGGGTGAAAAAATTACAGAAGTGGCAACAAAATATATTCAATCTGGAGATGAAAGAATCTTTAATCATCAAACCATTTATGGAGATAAATATAATAAATGGGATTATAAAATTTTTTCAGACACAACAAATTCAAATTATAAACAAATAGATTATATTACGAAAAAAGTTTGCTATTAGGTATATTCCGAAATATATCCTCGCTAATAGAAATATTTAAAAAGTAATTTATTGTTTAGAGAATAAATAAAATGAGGTTAAAAAATAAGGAAAATCCTTATTTACAAAAAAAAGTCAAAAATGGATGAAGATATCATGCAAATGCAAGACGACCTTGAAGACGCGGATGATTTAGATCTTAACGAATTAGATTTAGACGACTAAAACTTTTTTATTTTTTATTTTTTATTTTTTTATGTTCAAAATTATTTCATTATTGGATTTATCCAATTCCTCATAATTATAATCTATAATAATTTTTAACTCATCAACACTTATTTTATTCACCAATAAATTTGAAACTGAGATCATTCTACCATATCCAATTGGAATCTTTTCTATATCAAATTCTTTTACAAATTTATTATCAACATACACATTAATTTTAAGATTCTTTGACATTGCAAGCCCACTATTTCTAACAGTTAAATTAAGACCCAAATATCTCCCATTCATAATTGCAGAAACATTTTCAAATTCAAGTTCAGGAACACTTGGGACAGAATAAAGTTCATTGATCAACAAGGGGATATCCTCTCCAATGGTTTGTTTACATTTTGAAACATTATACATGAGGTTATTCTCATTAGAAGAATGATCAAAGCCTAGCACGTGTAATAGCTCGTGTATGGCCACATTAGGCCTCTCACAGGACGAATCCCTTATTAGGAGTATTTTCCCATGGTCAATAACATTAAACAACTTTCCAACAGAAATATTTGTAGGCCCACCCTCACCAGCAATAAACATTCCTCCCTCCATTTTAGCATGACTATCACAGGTTATTGAAATATCTTCATTATTAGAGGTTGAATAAAATTCAAGAAGAGTAAGATCAGACATAATATCAAATGCTCCTTTCATATCTGTTTCCTTTTGTAATGTGCAGCCATCAATATTATATGAAAGTCTTGGATTAGCAAACCTCATATTTGAATAAAACTGCATCTCTTCTGAACCATAAACATTTAAACTAAAATTAGAATTGCTAGAAGCCATACCAAATTCAAATGTTTCACCAGGAATAAACCAATAAAGCATAAGCAATAGCATTGCAAATAGAATAAAAAGAAAACTAAAAAAAATTTTAAACCCCATGAATCATTAAATCCAAAGGGTTATTTAAAAGTTATTAAAAATAAAATAAAAAGTTACTGAGTAACTACTCAGCTGCTTCTTCAGTAGATTCTTCAGACTTTGGTTCAGACTCAGCTTCTTCAGTAGATTCGTCAGCTTTTTCTTCTTTTTCTTCAGCTACTTCTTCTTCGCCAGTCTTTTCGTCTAAAGTTTCTTCTTCCGTCGCTTCAGGTGTCTCAGTTGCTTCCACAGGAGATTCTTCTGTTGGAGTTTCATTAGTTTCCACAACAGCTTCTTCTTGAGGAGTTTCCTGAGTTTCGTTATTTTGTTCTTCCATTTTTTTTGACCTCGTTTAATTTAAGTAGAATTTGAAAGAGATTTTCTTTTTTAAAGTTTATGGCAATAAATTTCCACTAAAAAGTTGTAATTAAACTATATAAAGAAAAAACATAATGGCTGAATTAAATTAAAGTGGCTTTGATAATTTTAACTTCTTGTAGAGGCCTATCATTTCCATCTGTTTCAACTTTTGCAATTTTATCAACAATATCCATGCCTTCTACAATCTTTCCAAAAACAGGATGCTTTCCGTCTAAAAAATCATTATTAACTAAATTAATAAAAAATTGACTTCCCCCAGTATTAGGTCCTGCATTAGCCATTGACAAAGTTCCACGACCATTATTATCTAAACTTGTTTTTGTAAACTCATCTTTTATTTCATACCCAGGCCCACCCATTCCAGTTCCTTGAGGATCTCCACCTTGAATCATAAAACCAGGAATAATTCTATGGAAAATTACTCCATTATAAAACCCTTCACTAACAAGCTTTTCAAAATTACCTGCTGTAATTGGCATCTCACCATACAATTCAATTACAATATCTCCTTGAGTTGTTTCAAATTTTACTTTTTTATTATCTGTCATATTATTATCCTTTAGGGCATATAGTCCAACAAGCAATATTAAAATTATTGCAGTTATAAAGATTACCTTTTTATTCATAAACATAAAACGAAAAATGAGTTTTTAAAATTATTCAAAAAGATTTAACTTTTTTAGCATTAAGGACTTTTTTACCCCTACCTTCTGTTACTTTAACAATATAATAATCAGGTTTATTGAAAAGTCCATGACCCTTACGTGCAAGATAATTTGGATTGGGATCAGCCAAAACAAATTCTTCAATAGTTTTTCCAAAATTCTCATCTCCCTTATTGATAATCGGCTTAGCCTTAATTTCTTCAGGAATATTTTCTAAGGATCCCATTGGAACTATTCCCTCTTCCTTTACCTTAATATGAAAATGTTTTTTTAAATAAGTCTTTATCTCTTTCCGAGGATCCTTTATTCTCTGCCCATCTACATAAAAAAGAGAAAGAAGCATAGCCATCTTAATACTAGTATCTACAAGATTTCCAAGTTTAAGTTTTTCTTTCCCTAAAACCTTTCCCAATAATTTAGCCCTACTATCAAAAAAATTAACAAGAGGATCAAAACTCTCCTTATAAGATTCTACTGCACCCTTAGGATAATTCGCATTACTTTTCATAAAATTCAAGATACTTTATCCCTTTTAATGTTTATTATTTAAAATTATTTGTAAGGTTTAGTTCTTTTCTTATCTAATTTCTTTAAATCTAAAACCTCGCAGGAATGATATTTCTTTCCAAAATGATCATTCAAAGAATGAATTGCATTTAAATAAGTGGCACCCTTAACTTCCCTAGAATCTTCTTTTGAAATTTTTATCTCATTCCACAATGCCTCTTGACAAAATAAAACTGTTTTTTCAAGTGCTTTTTTTGGATCCCCTTGTTTAAAATTTTCTCCCAACATATCTATAACCTTTTCATAAACACCTGCCCTATCTTTTCCAAATGGGTCTGTAACTTGTTCATTTTCAATATTCAATTGAGCTTGAAAACTCCAAAGAGAATTGTTAAATGCAACCTTATAATTAGCCATAATCTAAAGAAATTCTAACCATTTTTAAGTTTTATTATATTAACAAATTTTATAAATCTCCTTCAACTATGCTCCCTATGGAGATGAAAGGAATATTAATTTTTTTAGCAGGATTAATAATAATTTTGCTAGGGGTGATAATTGTTACAATAGTAATAGGGGTCACAAAAGACAAATCTGAAATAAAAATTACTGACCACGAAGAAATAGGAAAAATCCTAACTTTTGATAAACAAATGGTTTATATTGAAGGGGAACCTAAATTAACAGGTTCTGAAATAGGTTCAAAAGTAAATAGACATCTTCTTCCAGCATTTCCAGATCCAGAAAAATCAAATTTACAAGACAAAATATCCTCAATAAAAGATTCAATGAAATTTGAAGTAATTGACGTTTATGAATATGAAACAGAACCAAAGAAAGGAGAACCAGAAACACATCAAATTTATGTTTTAAAAGACGAGGATACTCTTTTATCTACCTACGATAAAAGAATTGTTGATTTAGTCAATAATGTCCTAGATAGTAAGGTTTAAAAATAATTTTTTTCATAGATAGTTGTACTTAAACAAGTATGCCTACGTGGTCTAACGGCTATGACATATCCCTGTCGCGGATATAACCCGAGTTCGACTCTCGGCGTGGGCGTCGCGTAAGACACTGCACAAATAGGAGAGTTTAAATAACCTCTTTGTGGGGGGTTATTATGAGCGTAGAAAAGAGATATAAGAAAGCAAAAGCAGAACTTCTAAAAAATAATTCTATCATAAAATATAATCGTGATTTATTCAAAAAATTTTTTGAATGGGAAGAAGAAAAATTAAAGAGACAAAACGGACTTCCTAAAATAGATGAACCTTCTTACAAAACCCTTTATGATTATATTAACAAATTAAGAAATGTTAATAGCTGGTTTAAAAATAAAGCATGGAATAAACTTACTGAAAAAGAGATTAAACAAGTTTACAATGACTTAGAAGATGGGAAGATAAAAAATCGTGCAGGAAAAAGATTTGAAGACAGAAGAAGTTACTACAATAAGATTTTCAAATCTAAACCTTTCAAACTTGCTGGGTTAAATGAAATGGTAGAAAATGCTTTAGAATTTTTTACAGACAAAAGAAAAAAACAAGTTCGATTCATAAATGAAGAAGGATTCAAAAGAATGTTAACATTCCTACATAAACCACAACACTTTGCTTTATTTTGGTTGGCGTGGGATATTGGAGAAAATATTACAGCCCTTTTAGAATTGAAAGTTAAACATTTTAAAAGAGAATTAAATAGAGATACCAAACAAGAAGAATATTTAATTTATCTTCCTCAAGAAAATCTAAAGAGAAGTAGACAGACAAGAAGTGAACCAACAATTTATCCTGAAACATTAAGATACCTAGATGCTTTATTCAAATATGGGAAAGAAATAGAATATAGGGATGAAAAAGGAATGATAAGAAGAAAAGCAGTGCCTTTCAAAGAAGATGATTTTATTTTTAGTTTCAAATATAGACAAGCCTTACAGATATTAAGTAGTATTGTTAAGAGGGCGGGAGTTAAATGTGAACCAAATAAAGAAAAACCTTCTTGGAAAGACTTGAGGTCTGGAATGGCATGCCATTTATTTGCTCAGGGATGGCACGTAGAAGACATAAATCTTAGATTAGGACATTCTCCTCAAAGTAGATGGTTAGAATCCTATATCAACTATCTTGCAGTTAATAGAAAGAGAGCAAAAAAAATTCATTATAACAATAGTCTAGAAGATGTAAAAGATGATTTGGAAGAAAGCAAACAACGAGAAAAACTCATTGGGCAAAGGATGGAAAGACAAAAAGAAGAATTAGAAAAAATAAAAATTGATAGGGAGAAAGAAATAGAAGCAATAAAGAAAGATTTAAAAAAAGATTCCATAAAAATGGAGAACGAATTTGGGAAGTATAAAAAAATAATGAGGTTAATGGGCGAGAAGTTCACCCAAAAAGAATTAGATATGACTGAAGAAGAAGCAGGGCATATTGCGGTAGAAATATAAATAATTAATTGGGAACCTATTATTATTGGTATTGATGAATGCCAATTTGTGAAGTTATTGCGTGGGCATTGTCTGAATCTACAAAATTTGGATTAATTAATTTTAGACATAATCTATCTGAATATACAGAAGAAACATCGTTAGTATTTTTATTTATTATGATATATAAAATCTTTTTTGAATTTTACTTAATACATTTAGTAAAACTCATCTGAAGTCAAATTCCCCCCTAGTATATAGTATAAAGTAACTATGGTTCTATATCGATTTTTTTTAATTTTATTTATTTCCCCCTACATTTTTTGCATATATATTTTCCTTGAGAAATTAAAGAAGCATAATTCTTATTAAATAAGTCTATGAAATTATATAACTTATATAACTCTCCAAAAAACAAAGGAAAACCAAACTTTAACCCAAAATTCTATACCATATTGCTAAGCCGGGTCCTTCGGGACACGTAGGTTTCCTAAGGGATTACCTAAAGGCATTCCAAAAGACAGGGATTACTCAGGAAGAGCATCGTTTCCTGCTCGAGGCGTATTGTTCTCTTGATTTTACCGACGCTATTAAATGTTTAGTAAAAAAGTGGAAAATTAAACACTTTAGACACTTAACAAAACATTTAAATAATAATATTAATTATATTAATTATGAATAAAAAGAGGGAAAAGTATTACAAAGGATTATACCTTGTAGGGGGACTTTATGATTTTATCTTAGGATTCGCATTTATATTTTTTTATGTAGGTATTTTCAAAATGCTTGGAATGAATTTACCAAAAAATCCAGCATACTTAACATTCTGTGCTGTAATGATAGCACTATTTGGAATTTTACAATATATGATTTTTCTTAAATTAGAAGGAAGTAGAAGATTAGTACTTTATTCAATATTTATAAAATTTGCATATGTTGGAACAGTACTATACTATTTTCTTTTAGTAGGTTCTGCATATGTTGATATGCCATTCATAATATTTGCTGGATGCGATTTAATCTTTGCAATCTTATTTATAGAATCTTTGAGATACATAAAGAAATAATTAATATAATTCTTTTTTATACATACTAATAAAAATTAATTTGATGATTATAAATGAGTATATTGAAAGAATTACTCCTAATAAAGGTCTTATTAATATAACAAGAGAAGATAAAAATAAAACAAAACTCTCAAAATTTAATTCTAATGAAATTTTATCTTCATTAGAAAAAACATGATATCTAAATGAAATTAACTGCATCAATACAAAATCAATAAAAATAAATAATAAAAATAATAAATTAATTTGTAATGTCCACAAATTAAGATAAAACAATAAAAATAAAATAACAAAAGGAATAGTGCTCATAAAAACACTAAAATATTTAGAATCTTTTACACCAAGAAGAACAACCACGGTTCTTTTATTTTCTTTCTTATCTCCAAGATAATCTTTAAAATAAGTAAAATAACACATAGTTGAAGCAGAAAGTATAACTAAAAGTAAGGCATATACTAAATTAGAATTATTAAAAATTTGTAATATATTTAAATTAGTTATCGCTAAAGCGCCATATAACGGGGCTAATGCGATCATAATTCCAAACCAAAAGTTCCCTATTAATGGGATTCCCTTCAGATATTCATATAAGAAATTAAAAAGATAACCAGCAAAATAAATTAAAAGAGCATATGGATTAAGAAAGAATGTTAAAATTGCTCCTATTAAAAAGATAATTAGGGTCAATACTATTGCTTTTGTTTTATCCAATTCTCCAGAAATAGAAGGTCTTTTTGGGGCATTCCATCTATCTTCTTTTAATCCTAAAAGATCATTTACTACTTGATTTACCCCATAACTAGAAAATAAAAGTATTAAAACAATAGATTTTTGAAGAAAACTTGCAGAACTTTCAACAAGAAGCATTCCAATTAAACCGGCAATACCTGTAATAAAAAAAGTGTAGGGCCTCATTGATTTAAAAAATGCCTTCATAAACCCCATTTATTCATATAACCCCATTTTTTTATATAATTTAGTTTCATTACCAAAATTAAATCCTTTGATTATCTTCTTTGATTTTTCTTTTGATAAAGGGGTCGATTTTATTTTTAATCTTTTCAATTCTTTATTTATTTTTTCATGTTCTGTACAACAAATCCATGTTTGCCTAGGCTTGTCAAATACTTTTCTCATCCTTTTATATATCTTAATAAAATCCTCTTCATTAATATTTCCAAAACTAACATTTACGAACTCACATGGTTGAACATCCCCATTTCCATTAATATAAAATCTTTCTATACCCCCTGCAGTGCACCCAAAATTTTCTGGCTGAGATTCAAATGCTTGTGAAGAAACAGCGGGATAATCTTTATACTTATTCTCCATATTGTAAATTAAGTGATAATTGCATAATTTTTTTATATAATTTAAAATCAAAGTATCTTTTTTAGTAATCCATGCTCCAGCTGGTTTTTCATGTATAAGTTGAACAATTGCACATTCCTGTTTTTTTGCAATCTCCATAATTTTATCAAATCCATCATCTTTTAATAATTCCTGAGTTCCAACACAATTAATAGTAGTTGATAATCCCGCATTTTTGAATACCTCCAAAGATTTTACAGCTTCTTTATATGAACCTTTCCTTCCAACAAATTCATCATGTTTTTTCTCATCCCAATGATGTAAAGATACCATAACTCCAAAAACCCCCATCTTTTGCATTTCTTCAGCTTTTTCTTTAGTAACTAAAAAACCAGAAGTATTTATCCAAACTTCAGACCTATTGTCAATAACAGACATTGCTTCTTTTAATCTATTAAATTTAATCATAGGTTCACCTCCCTCAATATTTATAAAAGATATTTTTAAATCTTGTAATCTTTTGAAAATTTCTTTTAATTTATCTAATGGCAAATCATCTCTTTTATCAAATTTTTGATAACAATGTTTACAATTATTTCCACACCCTTTTCCTATTGAAATTAAAACAGACGTGGGGTAAGGATTGAACTCCTCTTTCTTAGTAATTAAAAATTTATCTAATGCTATAAAAAAAGCTCTTGTAGGAAAAGCAGGAAAATAAATATGCAATTTGTAAACTCCTCTTGTTTTAACAATTTTATTAACCTTAACTTTTTTTAAAAATAATAATGATCTTTTTATTAATAAAATATATTGTTTAAATTTTATCTTTCCTAATAATAAAAATAAAGTGTATCTAAGAAAAACATATACCTTCAAATATTGAAAAAAAATAACCTTCCTGTATCCAGTTATAAATTCATTTTTATAAGTATCCATTTTCTTTCCACCATCTAATTGTTTTATCAACTCCCTCAGAAATAGGAGTTCTTTCTATGGGTCCAATTTCTTCTTGTATTTTTCTAACATCATAAATATTGTTACAATATCCCATTTCAACTCGTGCTCTTGTTAATAGGGGAGCTTCTTTTGATTTAAATGTTTTGTATAATGCTTCCATTGCAAAACCAATGGGATAAGTTACACTTCTTGGTAAATAAATTGGATGTTTCTTTCCCAAAGTATCACAAAATGTTTTCCAAAATTCATCAAGGGTTGTAACTTCTTGAGAGCCAGCATTAAAAATATTTATCCCTCTTTTTCTTTTTTCTATCAATCCGAAAATCATCTCTGAAAGATCTTCAACATAAATTGTATGAAATTTATTTTTTTTTGACCCTGGAAACAATCTATTTCCTGATAAAACACTTTTACAAAATATGTAAGGTCCTGCATTAAATTCTCTTGGACCATAAGTCCAAACAGGTCTAACTACTGTTAAATTTGATTTATTTTTCAATGACGAATCAACAGATTCTTTTTCGGCCAATGCTTTTGTATTCCGATAATGATTCATATCGGATTCAAAAATACTTCTTAAAAAATAAGGAAATTGGGGATTAGGTTGGCAATCTTCGTCTTTCGGCATTACACAATCTTCTTCACCTAAAACTGCATTGCTACTTACTAAAATAGTGAGATCAACATCTTGTTCTCTTCCTGCTTCTAAAATATTTCTTGTTCCTTGAACATTTGTTTCATAATAATCTTTTTTTCTCCCCCAATCACCAACAAAAGAAGCACAATGAACTAAAGTATCACAACCAGCAATTA
>CAZWGF010000024.1:0-11190 GCA_964633605.1 Candidatus Woesearchaeota archaeon | reverse complement strand
GCAGCTTCAATTGAAAAAATAAGAGAACACGGAGAAAAAATTGGACTCCCAATTATCGCTCACGATTATGGTTCAGACCCTGCATCAGTGGGATTTGATGCAATCAAATATGCAAAGAAAAACTTTATCGATTGCGTACTAATAGATACTGCAGGAAGAATGCATACTGCAAAAAACCTTCTAAAAGAAATTGAAAAAATAGCAAAAGTTTGCAATCCAAACCTAAAAATATTCGTGGGTGAAAGCCTTACTGGAAATGATATAATTGAACAAGTAAGAAGTTTTGATTGGTCAATTGGAATAGATGGGATAATTCTTTCAAAAGCAGACATTGATGAAAAAGGTGGAACAGCATTATCTGTAGGCCATGTAACAAAAAAACCAATTCTATACCTTGGAACAGGTCAAGATTATGATAAAATAGAACCTTTTGATAAACAAAAATTCATTAAGACATTGGGACTTTAATCAACAACCCTTAGAGGAATATCCTTTATTTTACAATAATTTTTAACATCCTTGTCAAGACAATCTAATTGTGTTTGTGAAGGACACCACGAAGAATAACCCCAAACAATAGCGCCCGACAACCCAACAAAATGTTTTTTAGCATCTTTCCACGTAGCACCTTGGTTAGGACAATCCATTAATTTAACATAATTATTAACATAATCTTGAAAATCTTTATCAAGACAACTCCATTTATGTTCTCTAGCAATACGAGACCTCTCCCTATAAACTTTCATCCCCCAATTTAAAATTATCTGATAATTCTCCCATAATCAACAAACAATTCTTTTATTTATTAAAATTGTGGTTATACCCAAAACTTATTAACTCTGAATTAACTAATTTTAACATGCTAGAGAAACTAGGTGAAGTAATAAAAAAAGCAACAAACAGACTAGCAAATGCTATCTTTCTTGATAAAAACCTAGTGGATTCAGTAATAAGAGACCTACAAAGAGCAATGATTGAAGCAGATGTAAATGTTGTATTAGTTAAACAATTATCAGATAAAATAAAAAAAGCAGCAGTAGATGAAAGAATCAAAGAAATAGACAAAAAAGAACACATCATCAAACTCCTTCATGATGAATTAATTGCAATCCTTGGTGAAAAAAAGACTCTTGAAGTTAAAAAACAAAACAGAATCATGCTTCTTGGGTTATATGGGGCTGGAAAAACAACTACCATTTCAAAACTAGGGAATTATTATGCAAAACGGGGAAACAAGGTAGCAGTAATTGGATTAGATGTGCACAGACCAGCAGCATCAGAACAACTTAAACAACTTGCAGAACAAAACAAACTTGCATATTTCATAGAACCAGGAGAAAAAGACCCAATAAAAATATGGAAGAAATATAAAAAAGAATTGAAAGATTATAATTTAATTTTAATTGATACAGCAGGACGTCACAACTTAGACAAAGAACTTGAAAAAGAAATTAAAGATCTAAGTAAAGAAATCAAACCAACAGAAACAATTTTAGTTCTACCTTCAGATATTGGCCAAGCTGCAAAAAAACAAGCTCAAGAATTCAAAGATGCAGTAAATATTTCAGGAGTAATAATCACAAGAATGGATGCAAGTGCAAAAGCAGGGGGAGCACTAACAGCCTGTGCAGAAACAGGTGCAGGAATTTACTTTATTGGAACAGGTGAAAAAGTAAATGATATTGAAGAATTCGATCCAGAATCTTTTCTTTCAAGAATGCTTGGAATGGGAGACCTTCAAAATTTAATTGAAAAAATAAAATCAGTAACAAATGAGGATCAACAAAAAGCAATGCAAGAAAGAATGGAAGAAGGAAAACTATCTCTTACAGATGTTATTGAACAAGTTAAATCAATGGGTTCGATGGGCGGACTTGATAAAATAAAAAGCATGATTCCTGGTATGGGCGCTGCAAAGATTCCAGAAGGAATGATGGAATCTCAACAAGAAAAAATTGCAAAATGGGAACACATTGTTAAATCAATGACAGAAGAAGAAAAAGAAAACCCAGAAATTCTAAAAAAAGAAACTTCAAGAATCTCAAGAATAGCAAAAGGTGCAGGAGTTAACAACAGCGATATTCGTTCTCTTCTAAAACAATACGATATGCTCAATGAAATGATTAAGGGTGGAGCAGACATGGACATGTCTCAAGGAATGTCTCAAAAACAAATGATGAAACTTGCTAGAAAGTTTGGAAAAAAGAAATTTAAGATGTAAAATGCCCAAAACACATATACACTTCGGATTTAATTTAATAATATATTATTTAATAACATTATTCACTTCAATAGAATTTTTATTCATAAATTGTTTTTACCTTCTCCTTGCAGAATCCATTGATTTAGAACACTTTAGAAAAAAAGTAATTTACGCCCCAAGAAGAAACCCTTTCAAGGCACATTTAATTCATCGAAACTGGAAAATTGTATTAATAATCTCTCTAATAAGTTTATTTTATTATCCATTTAATTTCATCGGGCTTGGATTAATCTCACACCTAACATTGGATTATCTTTATACAAAATATTGGTTAAAATTAAAATAGTGTTCTGAGACCTAAATTATTATAAATTAAAAAATATTCTAAAAAAGATGAATGAAAAACTAAAAGATCTAATAATGTACCATGGAAAAAAGAAAGATAAAGAATTTATGGAAGAGGGAATTAAAAATCTACCAGAGGATATTGTTTCTCCAGAACATGAGGCAAATGTCAGATTATTAAAAGAACTCAAAGATTTCCCTTTTTATCCAACACAGCCTAACAATAAAGCTCTAGAAATTTATTCTAAAGCAAGCTTATTAACAATTTCTCCTCCAACAAAGATTCAAAGTATACTAATCCAACCAATAGGATTTATAGATTTAGTTCACAATGAATATGCTTATAGAATTTGGTATTCTGCAAAAAAACAAAAAGCACATCAATTTTTTAAAGACGAATAATCACAACTTAACTTCAAAAGCAGCTAAAGATTCTTCATTTCTGGTTAACCATTTAAAACAAGAATATTCTAACTTTTTTACAATAGAAGGATTCATAATTCTAATTAAATTGGGAGAAGCATATTTCATCTCAAAACATTTAGGATGCCCTTCTGCCACCACACAATCCATTCCCCTATTTTCAAACACCTCTACTATTTGCTCTACCTTGAAAGAAGGTATTTCAATAAAACTTTCACCCCCAGTAAGATAAATAAAATTTTCAGGATAAGTTAAACCCTTTTCAGCAAATATTTTATCCTTATTCAAACTATTATGTTTCCCAAAAATAGACGAAACAACTAAGTTGTCCTCCATAGATAACCTATCATGCTTAGAACTCAATCTTTCCCTTGAATCCCAAATATTGATTAACCAATCTAAAGACTCCCCTTTTCCTTTACGCCCATTCCTTCTTTTCTGAATAACTTGGTCAATATTATCATATTTTTTAGATTTCACCAACAAACTACCATCAAGATAAATTTCCATGATTCAAAAAAAATCAATAATCTTTTTAAAATATACTACACTCAAAAATATACATGAAATCAAAGATAATTGCATCTGGTGCAGAAGCCAACATAATATTATCTAATAAATTAATAATAAAAGATAGAATAAAGAAATCTTACAGAATTAAGGAACTTGATACCAAAATAAGAAAACGGAGAACAAAATCAGAAGCAAAACTTCTTGAAAAAGCAAGCAAAATAATTAATTCACCAAAACCAGAAGATTCAAGAAATTTTGACGCCAAAGGTGACCCTTTATGGGACAAAATAAAAATGCCTTTTGTAAAAGGAAAAAAACTATCAGAACATCTTGACAAATTTCCACTAAAAGAACAAAAACAAATCTGTAAAAAAATAGGGGAAAACATTGCAAAACTCCATAAGACAGATATTATCCATGGGGACCTCACAACAAGCAATATGATCTACCAAAATAAAGAAATTATTTTCATTGATTTTGGACTTGGATTCATAAGTACGAAAATAGAAGATAGAGCAGTAGACATTCATCTCCTAAAACAAGCACTTGAAGCAAAACACTTCAAAAATTGGGAAACACTTTTCAAAGAAGTTGAAAAAGGATACAAAAAATATAAAGAAAGTTCAAAAGTTTTAGAACAATTAATCAAAGTAGAAAAACGTGGAAGATACAAACATTAATTATTTCTTCTTTTTCTTCACTGGTTTCTTCTTATCATATTCATCCCAAATTTCTTTCTTAAAAATATTTTCAGTAATATCTTCGAGCGTAACAATTCCTAAAAACTCACCATATTTATCAAATACTGAAGAGATATGAATTCTTTTCCGAATAAACTCATTTAACAAAACATCCAACTTTTTAGAATCAGAAACTTTAATCAAATTACCCTTCCTACATACTTCTCCAACCTTCATCCCTTTTTTAATGGCAATCAATTGTTTAGTATAAAGAACTCCAGAAATTTTATCTATTTTTTTTGTATAAACAGGAATTCGTGTGAACCCTTTTTTCTTTATCTTTTCAATCATCTTAACATCTAAAATAGTATCTCTCTCAAGTGCAAAAACATTTATTCTAGGAGTTAAAATTTCTTTTGCAGTTTTATGAGAAAAAGACAAAGCTCCCAAAATTATTTTTTCTTCATCTGCATCCAAGGTAGAATCAGGAGAATCTTCATGACTTCTAATTATCTCTTCTAACTCATTCTTTGACCAAACAGTTGGCATTTCATTACCAAGAACTAAATCCAAAATTTTTGCAATTGGCCAACAAATAGGGTAAAGAATAACAATAAAAATCTGAACCAACCAAACAGTTTTTGATCCAACCTCTAAAGCGTAACGTGAAATAGATGCTTGAGGAATTATTTCCCCAAAAATAACTATCAATGTCGTAGCAATAATTCCTGCTAAAACTCCTGAAGCAATACTTCCTAAAAAAATAGCTAAAGCAGAATTAACCGCAACATTCCCCATCAACAAAGTACAAAGTAATAAATTCCCATTTTTCCTAACCTTGTAAACTTTTTTAGCCCTTTTATCACCAAGTTTAATCTTTCTTTCAAGTTCTGTTTTATTCAACCCCAATAAACCAAGAGTCAATCCAGAAAATAACCCAGACAAAGCTACAAGAATAATACTTATCAGAATAACAGAATAACCCACCATATTTAATATGACTAAGAAAAAATAGTTTATAAAAATAGCCCCTCCAGGATTCGAACCTGGGTGTCAGCCTTCAAAGGGCTGGAGATTTGACCACTATCCTAAGGGGCTTTATCTAAATTCCACATCTTAACTTTCTTAAGATGCCTATTATTACTGAAACCAACTAGTTTTAAAAACTTTCTAATTTCTGATTTTTTGGTTATATAAAAGTCTCTATAACTTATCTTAGAACAATTAATACCCAATCCTAAAAGCCCATCCCTAACATCCTCCAATAATCCTTGATTTGCATTAGTAAAACAAATCTGATGAGAATTTTGATTAGTTAATTTATATACCGAACCATCTGTATCATAAAGGCCCCTCAAACAAAATTTAAGATAATTTTTATTCTTATTTATCCACTCTGGAATTCTCAACCTATTTTTAATTTTATCCCCAGGAGGAAATCCTTTCTTCTCTAAAAACTCCACTAACTTAGATCCAAAAACTTCTATTAACATGACATTTCTTTCCTTAAAAAATTTACTATTTACCTTTACTTCAAATAAATTTTCAATTAAAGGTTTTAAATGATCTAAATGATATTCCTTATCTAATCTTGAGTCTCCAACAATTCTTAAAGAATAAACCCCCCTTTTATCTTTCCTAGAATTATAATATTTTGTTCTATGGGAATTGCCATCTCCAAGCATTGCACCATAAAATTCTGCTAATTGAATAGAATTTCTAGGTTCTTTGATTTTCTTTATTCTTCCACAAGAATTTATCCCCCCTTTTATTCTTCCCCAATTCTCTTCTCTTTTTTCAACAATAAATTTTTCATATTCATTTTTTCTATCAATTTTTTCATAAATATTTTCAGAAATTAAAGAAGTCTCTTCAACATATGCCTTTAATCTTCCTTCTTTTATTTTAAGTAAATCTGCTAACTGTTTCCAACTTAAACCCCCATTACTCTTAAAATCTCGGATTAATTCTCTTTGTTTTCCATTAACAAATTTCAGCCTCATATTAAAAAGAAAACTGCAAAATATATAAATCTATTGTTTGACCGCTACACTCCTATTTACTCAAAAACACTCTTATAAAAAATAACCCTATTGATTTCTTCCCTTGGAGGATTAACCCACCCAAACATTCTTTTTACCCTAAATGGTTCATATTTCTCCCCAACAAGTGTTGCAGCAAGCTTTCTAAATTCAACACTTCCATTAGAATTAGGCCTATATGAAGTGGATGGAGTAAACTCAGATAATGCCCGTAAAACATTAACATCATGGGGGATAACAGCCATAACAGGCACCTCTGCAGTATCCTCCACATGTCCAGTAGGAATCTCAAAGTTCTTATTATGAACCTTATTGATCACCAAACCAGTGATTGGAGTTCCTCGTTGTTTAGCAAGTTTTACTGATTTCAAAGTAGTGCTCATAGTGGGATGATCAGGAGTTGTGACTACAAAAATCTCATCAGAAGCAAGCATTACAGCCAAAGTTTCATCTCCCAAAGTAGGAGAAGAATCAACCAAAATATAATCATATTTCCTCTTCAAAGGACTAAGATGATCTCTTAACTTCAAATAATTAATATTAGAATTATTGAATATGGATGCAGGCAAAATATCAAGATTATCTATTTTATAAATAGCTTGACCAATATTCGCAGTCCTATCTAAAACATGATGTAAAGTGACTTCAGGGTCGACAATATTAAAATGCAATCCAAGATTTGGTGCAGAAAAATTAGCATCTACCAATAAAACTCTTTTATTAAACCCAGCCAAAGCAGCACCCAAAGCCCCCACAACAGAAGTTTTTCCTACACCCCCTTTTAGACTTATCACCCCAATTATTTTTCCCATGATTTATTTAAGTCATAGGGGTTTAAATATTTTTCAGAATAAGAGACAGCAAACTTTAAAAACGAAAATCGCAACAATATAATATGCCAAAAAAGTCAGAATCAAAAAAGACAAAGAAAAATGAAGAGAAAGTTGTAGAGAAACCAAAAAAGATTTCACAGTTAGAATTCGAAAAAAAAGTTATTGAACTAATGGAAAAAGGTTTAACAAGTGAAAAAATTGGTGAAGCATTAAGAAAACAAAACATTCATCCAAAAGAATTTAATAAAAAAATATCAAAAATAATCCAAGACAAAGATAAAACAAAATATGTTAATGCAGACTTAAAAAACGTTGAAGAAAAATTAGAACGTGTTAAGAAACATTATGCAACAAACAAACAAGATAAAAGAGCAATGAGAGAAAAAGATAGAATATTTGCACAATTGAGAAAACTTAAGAAATATTTCAAATTAATTTAATTAACTTTTTATAAAATGGATGAGGTGAAAAAAACATTAGAGGTAGAAATAACATTACTTGCAAAGAAATTTCTGGAAAAATCAAATAATCAAGAAATCCAAATAATCAGTCACTTTGATACAGATGGCATTACTTCTGCAGCAATTATGATTCAATCATTAAAAAAAATAGATCAAAAATTTTCAATACAAATTGTAAAAAATCTTGAAAATGAATTCATAGAACAATTGCCCAAAGATAAAATAACAGTTTTCTTAGATCTTGCATCAGGAAGTTTAAACCACATTTCAGAAGCAGGATTCAAAGAAGTTTTCATAATAGATCATCATGAAATAACTCAAGAAGTTCCTTCGAACATAAACATTGTTAATCCAGAATTAATATGCAAACAAAAAATAAGCGGATCAGGACTAACTTATCTTTTCTGTAAAGAACTAGATGAATCAAATAAAGAATTTGCAAAATTAGCAATCCTAGGAATGATTGGAGATATGCTTGACAAGGAAATAGATACTCTAAACAATGGAATTTTAGAAGAGGGAGATATCAAAAGAAAAAGGGGATTAATGATTTATCCTTCAACAAGACCCCTAAATAGAACCCTTGAATATTGTTCAAACCCTTACATCCCAGGAGTCACTGGAGACATAAAGGGAGTTCTAGAATTATTAAGGGAGACAGGATTAAATCCAATAAATGGGAAATACAAAAGTTTAATTGAACTAAATGATAAAGAAATGGAAAAATTATTTACAGCAATAATGTTGAGAAATCCAAAAACCAAAGATAAAGAAATAGTCGGTGATATATTTTTACTTAAAATGTTTAACAAATTAGAAGATGCTAGAGAACTAAGCGCAATAATTAATGCATGCTCTAGGTTTGGAGAAAGCGAAACAGCAATACAATATTGCATGGAAATACCAAAAGCAAAAAAAAGAGCAAGTTCAATACATGTAAAATACAAACAATCACTTGTATCTGGATTAAAATTTGTTTCAGACAATCCACAAATACAAGGAAAAGGGTTTCTAATTATTAATGCTCAAGACAAAATAATGGATACTATGATTGGAACAATTGCAAGCATTATCTCAATGTCATCATTACATGAAGAAGGAACCGTAATTGTGGGCATGGCAAATTATGGAGAAAAAATAAAAATTTCTGCAAGAAATGCAGGAAGAACAGGAAGAAACGTTAGAGAAGTTCTTGCAAGAGTTATGAATATCATTGGAGGAGATGAAGTAGGAGGCCATAAATTTGCAGCAGGATGTTTAATATCAAAAGACAAAGAAGAAGAATTTATCGAATGTTTAAAGAAACATTTAGAGATTGAAATGGTAAAAATATAATTATTTTTTAGAAAAAAACTCAGCAAAAGAGAGATATTTTTTATTGCTAAACAACCCTTGTTTAACAATTACTGGTTCAGATAAAACAGCATAATCAACAACATAATCCTTCTTTGAAGCCATATCTAAAATTTTTTTCTCCAGAAGATATTTTGTTTGAGTATGATTACACCCTTCATTGACAACAATAATTCCAGATTCAATTCTATCAACATTTTCTAAAGATATTTTTTTATCTTCAAAAGAATCTACCTTCCTTGTAGAAAAAACCATTGGACAATCGCGCCCTAATTCTTCACTTAAAGAGACTGAATAGGGAATCAAACTTCTTGTAACCCCATCCACTTCTGCTAAAAGAATTTCTGGTTTTTTATTATCCATAAAATTTCATATTGTGCAAGTTTAAAAGTATTTATATAATTAAAATATAATCTCCACAACCTTTAAAACCCCAAACTCTCTTTCTAAAACATGGCAAGACTAGAAGAAGGCGACATTGTATCATGTGTAGTTGAAAGAATAGCTGGAACTACAGTCTTTGTAAAAATAGATGGTAATAGAGAAGGAAACATAATTGTAAGTGAAATTGCTCCAGGAAGAATAAGAAACCTAAGAGATTATGTTGTTCCAAAAAAAAGAATCATCTGTAAAGTTTTAAGAATTTCTGGAGATAGAGTAGATCTTTCATTAAGAAGAGTTACACCAAAAGAACAAAAAGAAGTATTGGAATTAGCAAAACAAGAAAAAAGTGCTAAAAGCATTATGAAAAGTGTTCTTGGGGAAAAAACAGAAGAAATCGTGAATAAAATATTAGAAGAAGAAAAAATCTATGATTTCTTGCAAGAAGCAAAAGAAAATTCAAGCAAATTAGAAAAACTTGTGGGAAAAAAAGAAGCAGATAAAATACTAGAAATTGTAAATTCACAAAAAAAGAAAAAAGCAATAATCAAAAAAGAAATCCATTTAACAACAACAAAATCAAATGGATTAGAAGAAATAAAAAATATTCTAGGTAAAATTAAAGACGCTGAAATAAAATATGTTTCTGCTGGAAAATATAGCATTAAAACAGAAGCAGATGATTTAAAGGCAGCAGATAATAAAATAAAAGATATTGTAATCCAAATTGAAAAACAAATAAAAGGGAATGATTTTGAATTTGAACTTAAAGAAAAATGAAATTTCTCAATCTATTTAAAAAATAACTAAAGAAAAATGAATCTAAAAAAATGCAAAACCTGCAAGACCTATACTCTAAAAGAAACTTGTTCAAAATGTAAGGAAAAAACTTCTGATGCACATTACAAATTTATCAAAGTTAGAGATGCTCCAAAAAGTGATCCTAGCAAAATAAGAAAAAACTAAATTTCTGCAACCCCATACTCTCCATCATAACCAGCCTTAACATGAATCTTACCTTCACGATTTTCCATAATTAAATTAACTAATTTATCGTCGACATCTTTAGCTAATAAATCTTCTTTTGAAACATCTAACAGAATATTAAATTCATTTTTAAAATTATCAATCAAAGAATTATAAATTGCCCAAACCTTTTTACTTTGCATACCTGTTCCAACAACCAATGCAATAATTTCATGCAAAGGCAAAAGCATAAAAAACTTTTTAGCATTTTTAGGAGTCTCTTCCACAGTTGCAAGCTCTTCTACCCTATTCTCAACCCCAATAATTAAAGGCTTATTACAAACAGGGCAAATCCCATTCAACTCTTTTGATTTTTCAGGCCCACAAGAAAAATTGCAATTTCTATGGCCATCCCAATGATATTTTCCATAGGCAGGATCAACTTCAATTGTAGAAAGAAAATCATTCTCACGAATTTGCCTAATTAATTCAGAATAAGAATCTGTTTTCTTAAACACAGTTGCCTCCCTACCCAATCTAAATGGCCAAAAACTATGCGCATCTGAAAAACTCACAATTGATTTCTCTCCCAACTCTGCAATCTTCCAATTCATTTTAGGATCACTACTAATCCCAGTTTCAATTGCATGAACATTATCAAACTGTGAACCAAATGCTTCTTTCAAACTATCAAATCCTCCCTTACTCCCAAAAACCCCAAACCAAGGAGTCCAAATATGTGCAGGAATGACTTCAATATGCTTAGAAATCTTCATCATCTCTTGAACAAACTCTTCACATGAAATCTTAAAGATAGGACGCCCATCATAGTCTCTTCTACCTTTTGTATCCAAATAAGCATTAATCTTTTCAGCAACTTCAATGCTGGGAATCAATAAAACAAGATGAATTCTCCTGCCATGATCCTGAGTATAGATTAAAGAAAGCTCACCAGTAATCACAAAAGGAAAATCCCCATAATAATAAAAT
>CAZWGF010000023.1:0-11327 GCA_964633605.1 Candidatus Woesearchaeota archaeon | reverse complement strand
CAATTAATGAAACTCCTCCATTAACCATTACTGCTTTGATATCTGCAAAATCTAAGTTAACCAATCCAGAAGTTGTAACTAATTCTGTTGTTCCTTTTACAGCATTTGTAAGAATCTCGTCTGAAATTTTAAATGCAGTATGAAGAGGCAATTCAGGAGCTAATTCTAATAATTTATCATTTGGGATTACAATCAAAGTATCTACCATTTCTTCCATCCTTTCTAATCCATCCATTGCATTTTCAATTCTTTTTCTTCCTTCAATTGTGAATGGCATTGTTACAATTCCAATTGTTAATGCTCCTTGTTTTTTTGCTAGCCCAGAAACCACTGGAGCAGCACCAGTACCTGTTCCACCTCCAAGGCCACAGGTGATGAAAATCATATCAGATCCTGCAATTTTTTTCTTTATTTCCATTTCTGATTCTTTTGCAGCTTCTGCACCAACCTTTGGATTACTTCCTGCACCCATTCCTTGAGTTAATTCTTTTCCAATAAGGATTTTTTGATCTGCATTAGCATATAATAGATCTTGAGCATCTGTATTGATTGCAATAAGTTCACCGCCTTTGATTCCTATTTCTCTCATACGAGATAAAGAGTTTCCTCCTGCACCTCCAACTCCAATAACTTTGATTTTTGCTGTTTGTGACTTTAGAAGTTCTTCTAATTCACGATCAATTTCTCTAAGTTCAGAGGAAGCTCCAGAAAGAACAGATTCACCACTTCCTTGATTATTCTGATTATAAACACCATCCATGGCTAAAATAACTAATTGCTGTTTATAAGAATTATTGCGGTGTAAAACTATTTATTGGGCAGGAGCGGGTTTTTTAGCTTCAACTTCCTTTATTTCAATATCTTTTCCAAAAATATCTTTAAATTTGTCTTTGAAAAGTTCAACAAATTTCACCATTGGCTTTTCAACAGTAAGGATTATTTTTTTATCTTGAATTTCAGCCTTAAAATCTTTCTTAAATAAAAATTCATTAAATGCTTTTAATTGCTCATTAACATCATCTAGTTTTCTCAATACTTTCAAATCATAGGTGACATCTTTCCCTGCGATAGGATTATTGAAATCAACCATTACTCTTCCGCCTGAAACAGTAAGAATCTTTGCTATTTTCCCGTCGAAATTAAACATTGATCCTTGAATGGGATTTATTTTTTGTTCATGGAAAACTTTCATTGGAACCATTTGAATTAATTTTGCGTCTCTTGGCCCAAAAGCATCTTTTGCTTCAAGTTCAATTTTATATTCCCCAATATCTTTTCCAATCACAAAATTTTCTATTCCTGGTAGAAACATTCCTTCCCCAATACAAAAAACAAAAGGTTTTGGTTTAACATTTAAATTTGATTTTGCAAGGTCTTCTTTAATATTTGAGTCAAAAATCTCTCCTTCTTTGGTTTTTCCAGTGAATTCGATCTCAATAAAGTCTTTTTTCTTTAATTCCATAATATTGTTCTAAGTAAAAACGTTTATAAATCTATTTTTTTTGAATAGAATATGGTTTTAAAAATAATCGGAGCAACAGAAGCAAAAGTAGGTACAAATATTCTTATTGAAAAACAACCTTATACTATTAAGAAAATTGATATTAGTAAGACCGGTAAGCATGGTCATGCAAAAGCAAGAATAGAAGCTGTTGGGATACTGAGCGGTTCTAAAAAAGTATTTGTAATGCCAGGCCATGATAAGCTTGAAGTGCCATTGGTTGACAAAAGAAAGGGTCAAGTATTATCTATTGGGGAAAGTACAATTAGCATAATGGATTTAGAAAACTTTGAAACAATTGAGGTTGATTGCTCAGAAGAAATAAGATCAGAACTTCAAGAAAACTCAAATGTTGAATACTGGGATATTGAAGGAACTAAATTAGTAAAAAGGAAAATATAATGGCAAAGATTCCTGAAGCTCAAAATAGATTATTCAAGAATGTTTTTGTATGTAAAAAATGTCAAAGTAAAATTAGATCAGATTCTCAAAAAATTTTAAAGGGAAAAGTTAGGTGTAGAAAATGTGGAAAAGATGCTTTTCGTCCTTTGAAAAAGAAGTGATAAAATGAATTTTATAATGTATGATCTAGCATTCCTCGCCCTATTCATAATATTTATTGGAATTTTTCTTTACAAAAATAAAAAAAATCTTGGTTATGAAAGTGGATTGATCTTATATCGAACACAATGGGGAGTAAAATTAATAGATTATGTTGGAGGTAAATACAAAAAGACTTTGAAAGCATTGAGTTATGTTTCTATTGGGACGGGTTATATTTTAATGGCAAGCATGTTATATTTAATTGTTCAAACAGTTTACCTTTATTTAACAACCCCTATTTCGCAAGTGATTAAAGCTCCTCCTGTAATGCCATTGATTCCTTATTTTCCTAAAATATTTGGCTTAGAAAGTTTTTTCCCTCCATTTTATTTTATTTATTTTATTTTAGCATTAATTATTGTAGCTACTGTTCATGAATTTGCCCATGGTATCTTTGCTAGAAGATATGGGGTTAAAATCAAAAGTACTGGGTTTGCATTTTTAAAATATTTTCCAGCAGTTACAGGAGCATTTGTTGAACA
The DNA here is from genome assembly GCA_964633605.1 of Candidatus Woesearchaeota archaeon. Lineage (GTDB taxonomy): Archaea > Nanobdellota > Nanobdellia > Pacearchaeales > GW2011-AR1 > CAZWGF01. The sequence goes on along the minus strand of CAZWGF010000023.1, from coordinate 8,741 downwards.
GGATGAAAAAGACATGGATAAGAGAAGTAAATTTGAACAAATGAGTATTTTATCTGCAGGAGTTTTTTCAAATATTATTGTAACTTTATTATTCTTTTTTATTTTAGTTTTAGTATTCTCTACATCATTTGCGCCTTCAGGAGTTATGTTTACTGACTATGCCTATTCAATTGTGGGAATTACAAGCATATCTGCAGTGAATGGTTTTGAAGTAAACAGTTCTAGTTTAGATAATGTTTTAGAAAGAATGGAAGAAAATGAATTAAACCAAATAGAAGCCAATGGAGAATATTATGTTGGAATAAAAGATTTTAATGAGAACTATATTGCATTGTATAATTCTGCTCCAGCAATCAAAGCTAATTTAGGTGGAGCAATAATGGCAATTAATAATATTGATACAAAAAATAAAGAAAGTCTAAGTGAAGAATTATCAAAATATAGAATTGGACAAGAAGTTACAATAAAAACAACTAATGGGAAAGAAATTTTAGAAACAAAAGTTATTCTTGAAAAACATCCAGAAAAAGATGCTCCATGGTTAGGGATTGGATTTGTGGATAGAACCAATAATAAAAAAATTACTGCTAAAATCTTTAAAGCATTTTCTTCATTTAAAGATCCAGATGTTTATTACAAACCTTCAGGTGAATTTGCAACATTTATGTATGATTTAGTTTGGTGGATATTAATTATTAACTTGCTTGTTGCACTTTTTAATATGCTTCCACTTGGATTCCTTGACGGAGGAAGATTCTTTTATCTTACTTTCTTAGGAATTACTGGTTCAAAGAAAAACTCAGAAAGAGCTTTTTCAGCAATGACTTATTTCCTATTATTCTTGCTTTTACTCCTAATGGTTAAGTGGGCTTTGAGTTTCTTCTAAGTAAAAACCTTTATATGCTACAAGTTTTCATAATTCTATGATACCTAAGAAAGTAAAAGATATTTTGAAGAAACAACACTATGGGCTTGTTGGTGACCACTCTGCTGTTCAAATTTGTAGGTGGACAAAAAAATCTTTGAGAAATGAGGGTGTTTGCTATAAAGAAAAATTCTATGGAATAAAATCTCATCTATGTTGCCAAATGACTCCTGCTGTGATGTGGTGTCCAAATAAATGTGTGCATTGTTGGAGAGCCATTGAATTGACTCTTGGAAGCGAGTTGAAAGGAAAAATAAATTCTCCAAAAGAAATTATTGATGGATGTATTGCTGCGCAGAGAAAAATGTTGCAGGGATTTAAGATTGATCCTAATAGCAAGAAAAAACAAATGAGTAAAGCTTGTCAATCAAAATACCAAGAAGCTCAAGAACCAATGCAATTCGCAATTTCTCTTTCAGGAGAACCAACTGTTTATAAAAAAATTGGTGAATTGATTGTAGAACTTAGAAAAAGAGGGAAAACAAGTTTTCTAGTTACTAATGGGCTTTATCCTGAAAAAATAAAAGAACTTGTAAAAAAGAAACAACTTCCAACACAACTTTATGTTTCTGTAAATACTTCAAACAAAAATCTTTATGAAAAATTTCATAGAAGTTCTAAAAAAGATGCTTGGGAAAGATTAAATGAAACTTTGGAAATTATGAGTAAACTTTCTTGCAGAACAGTCTTTCGGATGAATCTTGTGAAGAATCTAAACATGAATGAAGAACATATCAAAGAATATGCGGAAATGATTAAAAAAGCACATAGTGATTTTATAGAAATTAAAAGTTACATGGCAGTAGGATTTGCTAGAAAGCGTCTTGAATATAATCGTATGCCTACCATGGAAGACATGGAGAATTTTTCTAAAAAAATTTCTGAAAAAACAGGATATAAAATAAAAGATTATGATGAGCGAAGTAGAGTTTTTTTATTAGTGAAGGATAATTCCATTGAACGTTTTATCTCTAAAGCAGATTTATGAGCCCAATCCTCTTTAAAATCAGTAAAAATAATATTACAATTAAAATTTTTCATAAATTCTTCTTCTTTTTTTATCCACCCCTGCTTTTCCCAATCTTTATGTATCACAAGAATTGTTGAAAGATTTTTTAAATAATTCCACTTAATTGAAAAATAAAACCTCATTAAAATTTGTGATGCCTTGATGCTGCTCATTCTGTGTTGAGGTTGATTTGCTTCCAAAGAAGGTTTTGAAGTTGTGATTTCTATGGGAATTTTTTTATTATTATAACTGAATAGTATATCTGCTTTTAAATTATTAAATTTGCTTGGTTTCTTCACATCCCCAATTTTATTTAACTCACTTGCTAATTGCCCATCTTCTGAAGATTCGGTGCTAAATAAATCATAAATAGTGATATCCCATTCATCAAGATAAATCCCTATTTGGATAGGTATCACTTTTGTTGAAAGAGTGTTTCTAATATCCTCTGGAATTAAATTTCTAGAGAGAGAGATTCCTACAGATTTTGAATTTAATAAATATAATTTGCTTCCTATAAACTTATTACTCTTCTTTATAATAACCTTATCATTTTCAAACTTATTTATTATGCAGTATCTTCCACCATTTATTTCTCCAAATTTAGAATTATAAATAGTTATCCAAACACCCTTGCTAGAGCCCATTATCCTAATACACCCTTTCAGATAAAATAATTGCCCCTTAGATTTAGACAACTTTGTATAATTAGAAAATAAAAAAGGTAAACAATAATAACCTCTCTTCATTCTTTTAATCAAATCCCATTTCTCTAATTTATGTAACCTTTGTTTTGCAGCCCCATAAGGAATATTTAAGAATTTTGCAATTTCATTAATAGATAGAGGATTTTTAGATTTCTTTAAAACATTAATCACCGGTAAATAAAAATTTGGATCTTTTCCTTCTTTTTCTATCCTCTCTTTATACTTTTTCATAATATAATTAATCATTTAAACTTTATATATCTTACTATATGAGTGTGGGTTATGCTCGACAAAGACTTGAATATGATAGAATGCCAACAGACAAAGAAATGGAAGTTTTTGTTAAAAAACTTGCAAAAGAAACAGGATTAAAAGTTTTAGATTCTCATGAATTTTCACGGGCTTGGGTTTTAGGTAAGAATAAAAAAGATTTGAAGATTACTGAGATTTAAAATTAAATAAAAAGTGGATTTAAATGCTGATTATTTGGCCCATATGATTCCTTAAGTACCTCTGTTATGCCTTCTTTACTCAATCCAATCTTTTTTGCATATTCTACACAAGGCACAAAAGAATAATCAAAAAAAGCTGTTGAAGAAAGATTAAATTTCTTAGATTCATACACATTCCCGCTGGCCAACATATTCTCCTTTACCATTTTCAAGAAAAAATTTGGAGAAATATTTACCTTAAGGCCTTCTTTTTTAGCTGTTTCAAGAATATTGGAATATAAATGGCCTATTGGAGTTTCGTATCCGAGAGGAATATGAATTCCTTTTTTTCCAACTCTCCCTAATCTTTTCTCCCATGCTTCTTCTTCAGATAATTTCAACTCTTCTAATTGTGAATGATTTTTGAATTCCATAATAATTGGCTAGAATAATAGTTTAAAAGAGTTTCTACAAACATTTATTTTTCCTTTTTTCCATATTTCTCTTTCATATGTTTAAGGGTATCTTGAAAAGATAATTGAAATTGATCTACTGGATTCTTGTCCTTATATTTTGTATTTACTAATTTTTGTTGGTAATCTACAAGTGTTGCATAGGCCTTACAATTTTCACAAGAACTCATTGGAAAACACATGCAATCTTCATCTCCGATAAATTTTCTTTCTAACAAAAATTCTGAAACCCCTTCCCAACATTTTATTTCATCTAATTCCATCTCTACAAATCAATAACTCCTTCCTTGGTAAGCGCTGCAAACCTTATTCCTACAGGCGAATTGATTAGTGCAGAAATAAGTGCCATGTGTTCTTTTCCATCCCCAGATGCAAGACTTAAGGCAACTTCTGTTCCCCTTATTTTTCCTTTTAACTTTAATTGAATATCATCTCTAAGTTCTTTTAGCTTTTTATCCAAATCCACATGAATAAATTCAAACTCTTTTTCGTGTGTGAATGTTTTTGCAAAGTCTCCGCCAATAAGTATTACCTTGTCCCATTCACCATATTTCATTAAACCAGACACTTGTGCCCATGTTCCTTGTCCTGAAGATAATAAACAAACTAATTCCATGTAAAAAAATAAGATGAGAAGTTTATAAGAATTATTGTGATTTTGAATAGAGTAAGATTTAAATACTCAAATTCGCTCAAAACTTTAACCGATTGAACCATATCGTGGCGAGATATTATCTATGCTCGTGACGCATAATTTGGGAGGTTATACACAAAAAATGGAATTAAAAGACCAACTAGCTAAGAGTTTAGCTGAATTAAGAAAAGGAAAGGAACGAAAGTTCAATCAAACTGTTGACTTAATTGTAAATCTACAAAAATTCGATGTTAAAAGAAGTTCTGTAAATTTGGTTATCGCTCTTCCTCATCAGATTAAAGAAAAAAAGATTTGTGCATTCTTAGAATCTAAAAATAAAAATGTTGACACTATTACCAAAGATGAATTCAAAAAATATAATGATAAAAAAGCATTAAAGAACCTTGTGAATAAATATGATTTCTTTATTGCTGAAGGAACTGTTATGCCAAAGGTTGCAACAACTTTTGGACGTGTTCTTGGACCTGCAGGAAAAATGCCATCACCACAACTTGGGATTATGATGGATGTAAATGACAAGGCACTTGAAGAATTGAAAATAAGAATTAATAATAGTATTAAAATTAAAGTTCAAGAAGCAAGCATTAAATTGGCAGTTGGAAAACAAAGCATGAAAGATGAAGATATTCTTGAAAATGTTGAAACAATTTATAATTCTATCTTGAAAGAACTTCCAAGAGGAAAAGAGAATGTTAAAAATGTTGAGCTTAAATTCACTATGACTAAACCCCAGAAGATACAAGTAAGATGACCCCAAAAAAAGGACGAGCGATACCAGAAATAAAAGTAAAAGCTGTGCAAGAACTTACAGATTTAATCAAAAATAAAAAAACAATTTTAATTTCTTCAATAAAAAATATTCCTGGTTCACAATTTCAAGTTATTAGTAAAAAATTAAGAGGAAAAGCTATTGTTAAAGTTCCTAAGAAAAATTTAATTTTTAGAGCAATTGATGAATCTGGAAATGAGGAAGTTAAAAAATTAAAAGAACAAATTGGTGATAGTTTTGCACTTTTATTCTCTGACTTAGATAGTTATGAACTTGCTGCTGAATTATTAAAAAGCAAAAGTCCTGCAAAGGCAAAAGTTGGTCAAGAAGCTCCAATGGATATTGAAATTCCTGCTGGCCCAACAGATTTAGTTCCTGGTCCTGCAATTAGTGAATTAGGAGCATTAGGAATTCAAGTTCAAATTGAAAAGGGTAAAATTACAATTAAAGCTCCGAAAATTGTAGCTAAAGAAGGTGCGAAAATTTCTCAAGGTGCTGCAGACTTAATGGCTAAACTTGATATAAAACCATTCTCAATTGGTTTTACACCTATATGTGCATTTGATACTAAAGAAGGTAAATTATACACTGATATGAAAATTGATAGGGAAGGAACAATTGCAGAACTTCAAATTGCAACTGGAAAGGCTTTATCATTCGCTGTTGAAGTGGGTTATGTTTGTGGAGAAACTTCAATAATCATGATTCAAAAAGCAGGAGCTCATGAAGCTAAATTGAATAGGGTTATGAGTGGGGAGCCAGAACCAGCACCTGTTGAATCAAAGGCACCTGAAGGTGTACCTTCTGACGAAGGCAATACTCAACCAAAAGTAAAGGAGGAAAAGAAAGAAGCTGCAGCGGCAGGTCTTGGTGCTTTATTTGGTTAGAATGGATCAAGATAGATTATACATGTTTGAAATGACTGGAAAATTTCTAAGTTATATGGAAGTGGGAGATTATGAAAATGCTAAACAAGCAATATTGCAACTACATAAGAGAGCAGAAAATGTTTATGCAGAAAATATTAATATTAAAAATATTCGAGAAAAATATGGGAATATGAATGAAAAAGAAAAAACAGAACTTAATAATTTAATAACAGAATACAAGGCCCATATAGATGAATCAAAAAAATTATTCAAAATAGTTAACATTCCTCAATTAAATCTTGAGGGAAAAACACAATAAAATGGAATACACATACGCAGCACTTTTGTTGCACAAACTCGGAAAAGAAGTAAGTGAAGAGAACGTGAAAAAGGTTGTTGTAGCTGCTGGCGCAGATGTTGATGAATCGAAAGTGAAATCACTTGTTGCTAGTTTGAATGGCGTTGATATCGCAAAGGAACTTGAAAATGCAGGTTCTGTAGCGGTTGCTGCTCCTACTGGGGGAAGCGCGCCTACTGGTGAAGCTCCTAAAGAAGAAGCTAAGCCTAAAGAAGAAAAGAAAGAAGCTGCAGCAGAAGGATTATCCGCATTATTCGGCTAAGGCCACTATTATTTTTTAGTAGATAATCCTTTCACACCTTTCTAGTTAGGCTAGTAAGTACAGTAATTCTTATAAGGGATATGTTGGTGATTAAAATATGTCAAACACAGGAGCATTATTGCTTTCAGCAAGAAGATGGAGAGATTTTTTTCAAGATAGAGAACTCAATAAAAAATCAGATGAATTTCTTAAAGGCATGGTTGAAGGATATGAAATGGGGTCAAACAAATTTACTCGAACATGTTCTCTAATAAGAGGATTGATGTTTGGGGAAAGCTGGCATAAAGATTATTATGATAAGGCTAAGACAAGATTAAAATATCTTCCTGATAAAAATTCCAATAATACCTCAGTAACTGGAAACAATTATAATCCCCTTGAAAAAACATCTAAACACTTCAAACGATTTTCTTAATTTAAGCACCTAAAATTTTATAACCACAGATAATTTTTTTAATCAATGACTTGGAGTTTATATCAAAATAATCAATTTCTAGAACCTATGAAGTTTTCTAACGGGAAAACTCAAGAAGATGTGGTAAAAGAGGTTTTGAAGGCAATTAAAGAAGATCATAAAATAATCTTTATTCGAGGAATCTGTGGGACAGGAAAATCAGCAATTGCATTAAACATTGCTCGAAAGCTTGGGAAAACTTCTATCATTGTTCCAGGAAAGAATTTACAAAGCCAATACAAAAAAGATTATGAAGAAAATAAATATGTCTTAAAGGATAATAAAGAAAAATTAAAGATAAGTGTGATTACTGGACGTAATAATCACAAATGTAAATTTTTAGAAGATAATCAAAACTCTGTTCCTGTTTTTAAGAAAGAAATTAATGCAAAGTTACATGATATTTTTGCAGAAAAAATGAAATCAGTTAAAAGAGATATTGGGCAAGACATTTCTGCAGAAAATTGGAATATTCCATGTAAGATAGAAATAAAAGAAAAAAATTGGAATAAAATTAAACAATATCTACAACAAAATAACCGAGTTAATTTAAAAGATTTTACAGATATTCGTGATGTGAAAAGGATGGCTGTTGCAAGTGTTTGTCCTTATTGGAGTCCTGTTATGCCAGATAAATATGAAATAAAACAATTTGAAAATGCAGAGAAAAAGAAATATGAGGGCATCAATGGAATAAATTATATTTTCTATCAAAGAAAATGTGGGTGCAAATTTTATGAACAATTTCATTCCTATATTGATTCAGATGTGATTGTATTTAATTCTCTTAAGTATAAACTTGAATCCTCTCTAGGAAGAAAACCTAAAACAGAGGTTGAAATAATTGATGAGTGTGATGAGTTCTTAGATAGTTTTGCAAATCAAAGAAATTTAAATGTTGATAGATTCCAAAATGCATTGGTTCATTTATTTTCAGAAAAAGCAGCAGTTGGGGCAATTGTTAGAGATTTGGCAGAAATAAGTAAACAAATAAAAAAACATCCGAGAATTAATGATGCAGTTATGTCTCAGGAAATAATTCCATTAAAAGAGACAGGAATTTATGATTTATTTATGGCTCTTTTGAAAAGTCCTGAATTGCTTGATGATGCAGATGATGAAAGTTATATTGTGGATGTTGAAGAAACAGCAAGGATGTTTGATGAATTTTTTAATGAATCCTACGTGAGTTTTAGTAAAAGAGAGGGTAATTTGATTGCTAGTATTGTAACAACTAATCTTGCTAAAAAATTCAAAGATATGGTAGACAAAAATAAAAGAGTTGTTTTAATGTCTGGAACAATTCATTCTGAAAATGTCTTAAAGAATATTTTTGGGATAGATAATTTTAAAATAATTGAAGCAGAAACAGAACAACAAGGAAGAATTAGAATTCAACGTACTGGATTAGAAAAAGATTGCAAATATTCAAATTTTTCAAGTAATAAATTTACTAGAGAGGGATATTTACAATCATTAAGTAAATGTGTTGAAGTTGCAAAAAAACCCTTACTTGTTCATGTAAATAGTTTTGCAGATTTGCCTTCTAAAGAAGAGATTAGTAAATTTGGGACAACCAATTTAATTAGTAGGGAGAGGATTAAAGAATTACAAAATGAAGATAAGGAAGGATTGATTGTGGACAAATTTAAACAAGGAAAATTTGATGTTTTATTTTCAACTCGTTGTGCTAGAGGTATTGATTTTCCAGGAGAGGAATGTAATAGTATTATCTTCACAAAATATCCTAACCCAAATGTTCAAGATGCTTTTTGGAAAATCCTATCTAAAACTCAACCAAACTATTATTGGGATTTTTACAAAGATAA
>CAZWGF010000022.1:0-11637 GCA_964633605.1 Candidatus Woesearchaeota archaeon | reverse complement strand
GCTAAATTAACAAATTCATAAAGATTAACAATAACACTATCTGTTTCTGTTGCAACATATTTTGCAATATCTGATTCTTTTGTTAAACCAAGTGCTTTTAAGATTACAATGAGAGGTAAATCTTTGAATCTACTAAATGAAATATCTAATAATCCTTCTTTGCTTTCTGAAATTGTCGAAGGTATTCTATAGGTTCCTCTTAGTGAGAAAATCTTTAAAGTTAAATTACCCTTTGCATCAGTACCAATAAAAGGTTGGTTTTCAGCAAGATCTTCTGCCATAACCATAACTCTTTCATTACCTTTAATTAAAAAATATCCTCCAGTGTCCATTGGATCACTATAGTTTTCAACCAATTCTTCCTTAGACATGCCAGAAGTATTACAATGTTCACTTTTAACCATAATAGGAATCTTTCCAATTTCAACTGTTTCTGAATCAACTTGGTCATCTTTTCTTACTGTTAATTCAAGTGTAATTGGTGCTGCATAAGTAAGTCCCCTAAGTTTTGCTTCAGCAGGGGTTACTAGGGAAGAACTTCCATCTGCTTCAATTACTTTTGGTTTTCCTACTGCAATTTTACCCAAAGTTATTTCAAAATCTTCACTATCAATTGATTGGGAAATATCATCAACAATTTCTTGCATTCTTTGACTAATAAAATTGTTAAAAGAAGTGATATTTGATTCCACCAATGAATGTTTTTCAAGATATTTTTTCACCACTAAATGTTTATTATCTTTTAACATTTAAACAACAACTCTGAAATAAGTATTCACCTTATCTCCCTCCTTTCTTTCTATTTTTATGATATCACCGACGATACAACCTTCAGGCAAACAAGGGTCTGTAAATAGCATTTTTGGTAATTGAGCTTTAGAAATATTTAATCTTACAAGTAATTCTTCTGCTTCTTTTTCATTGAGTTTATTGTGTTTGGGTTGTAGAATATGCATGGGGTTGTTTCCAGATTGGATAGTATCCACAAAGTAAAAGTTTTAACAACTTGTGAATAATAAAAATTAGTAAAAATTGGTTTAAAAATGTTTCGCTTAGCCCTGTGTAAATCCCAAATTAGCTTAATCTGAACTTGATTCTTTTTTGTGCCTAATGATAATTTTATAAACTAATTTTTTGTAATAAATCTAGGTTCCGTAGCTCAGCCTGGTAGAGCACATGACTTTTAATCATGGTGTCGCGGGTTCGAATCCCGTCGGGACCATTTTTACTCAAAAATGGTAGAATATGACCCAGAAACAAAAGAAGGAAAATGTATTTTCTGCGAGATGGCAAAAGCCAATATTCCCCCAATGGGAAATGGTTTAATTTATGAAGATGAAAAATTTATGGCCTGGTTATCCCCTTTTCCAAATACAAAAGGATTTGCAGTGGTAATTCCTAAAAAACACTATGGTAGTGATGTTCTAAAAATGCCAGATGAGGAATTAAAAGAGTTTGTTCTTGTAGCTAAAAAAGTAGCCCAATTGCTTGAAAATTATTTTGAAGATGTTGGGAGGGTTGGTTTAATGATGGAAGGAACAGGAATCAATCATGCACACATCAAACTTTTTCCAATGCATGGAACAGAGCATATGAAAAAAGGAGAATGGAAACAAATTAACAGTGATGTTGAAACTTATTTTGAAAAATATGAAGGATATATGATGTCAAATGATGCTCCTCAAGCAGATTTAAAAGAAATAGAAGAGTTAGCTAAGAATATTAGAGAGAGTAATAAGAATTAATCATAAATCCTTAATTCATCTCTTCCCCATGTATCTCTATCACAATTAAATCCTTTGTATAATATGTTTCTTATTAGGATTTTATCTTGATCTTCATGAACGTCTCTTGGAACATGTAATGTTCTAGCCACAATTTCTTTATGGTCACAATAAGGTCCAGAATAATTTGGAGGACAACCCATAAGGTTCCATTTAACATTAGTATATTTTGCAGTATCAACGCTTTGAGGATACCAATCCAATGATGTCCAACCTTTTTTCTTTAATTTTTTTTCTAAAGCATTTAACTCTTGTTCTCTTTTTTTATTATTAATCTTTTTAAAATTATATTTGAAAATTGTCATTTAAATCTTATTTTCTTCAATTTCTTTCTTAGAATAATAATTTCCTTGTTCTGGCTTAAAACTTGTTTGAAAACTAATATCTTTTTTATTAAAACTTCTTAACATTCCATCTAATTTATTGGTTAAACCTTTTGTTTTAAATTTTCCAAGGAAAAGTTTCTCTTTTTTATTCAATTCCTGCATTGTAGAAACAAATTCATGTGACTCATTATATGGAATTATCTTAAATGAACCTCTTCCCCTAAATGCCGAAATACAATAATATCCACTTATTTCCATGGATTACTAAACATATAGAATTATTTAAATCTAATCATGCCAATGCAGCATTCAATTTGTCTTCTAATTCATCAACAGACATGGCTCCGATAAATTGTTCAACAACTTCACCGTCTTTCAATAAAGTAAAATTAGGAATGGCACTAACATTATATTTTTGTGCACTTGCTTGATTATCACTAACATTAATTTTTCCCACCTTAATCTTTCCTGCAAACTTCTCACTTATTTCATCAATAGTAGGGGCCATCATAACACATGGCATACACCATTCTGCAAAGAAATCAATTAACACATATCCTTCTTTAGTGAATTCTTCAAATTCTCCGTTTGTTAGCTCCTTAACTTTATCATTATCTGTCATTTTAACATTCTTTCAGAAGAAGAATTCTTTATAAAATTATTGATTATCTAATATCTGCATTTGGTAAATGTTCTAATGCAGCTTCTTTTAGTTCTTCCATTAAAGGCATGGGAGTATTTTCAATATCATCCAATCTCTTATCCACCATTTCACCCTTTTTACAAACATATTTTTGCAAATAATATTTATGACTATCATGTCCAGTAACATCCACAATCCATTTAGCCAGATCAGAAATTTCATCCTTATTCAAATAACTTATATTATTTTCTCCACGGATTACTGGAACAACCGTAGTTCTAAATTCATGATGAGGAAAATTTTGAACAGTTTTCATTGATTCCTCAATATTATCTAAATCAACTTTAACTCCTGCAACCTTATCATATAGATTCTTAGGGGCTTTAACATCCATTGCAACATAATCAATGCACCCAGACTTCAATAAATTCCTTAAGGCCTTAGGATTACTCCCATTAGTATCTAATTTAACTGCCAAATTTCTGCTTTTTATTGCTTGTGCAAATTCTTTTAATCCTTCCTGTAAAGTTGGTTCTCCCCCACATAAAACAACTCCATCAATCCACCCTTCACCCTTATCCAAATATTTAAAAATTTTATTTGGATTAATAATTTCATCCATTTTTAAAAGTGTTTTATTATAACAAGCAGGACAATTATAATTACATCCTGGAGTAAACACCACTGAAGAAGTTTTACCAGGATAATCACTTTGCGATTCTTCTAAATATCCAGCTATTTTCATTTTATTTTAAAAATAATTTTATTTTTAAGTTTAATTGTACTGTGCTTTCAAATAATTATCAATGGCCCCTTCAACTTCTTGAGGATTTATTGGAATTGTGCTACCATTCTTTCCAATTGTTTGACCACGATAAATTTCTTTTGAATTTTTATCTAAAACAACCAAGGCAGGTAATTGGGATAAATTAATATCTCCCAGCATAGCATTTGTTAAACCATCTTCATTGTTTGCTTCATATGAAACAATATTGAATTTTTCTCCAGCTTCTTCAACAATTTTTTTATATCCTGTTACTTGTTTTAAATCATCACAAAGTGCACATCCTTCTTTACCAATTGTAACTGCAGTAATTCCATCATAAGGATTTTGTAGTGAAGGAATTTCTTTTTTATTTCCATTTTTTAAAATAGAATAATCCCCTTTATGCCTCGCCTCTCTTTCTTCTTGTTTAGATGGATTCCAATTATCTACAAAACTATAATATCCAACCACACGAGTCATATGATTCAAATCTTCTTCATTCCCACAACTACCACATTTATCTACTAAACCCCTTCCAGTATTATGACAACTCTTACATGTTGTAAACTCTGGACTAATTGTTAATTGGGCTGTTTGAGTTTTATCAAATGTTTTCTTAACTAAATTGTAAATACTTTCTGAAGAGGGTTTTTCTTCTCCAACAAATGCATGTGTAATTGCACCTGATTCAATAGCAGAATGGAATTTTCCTTGCAATCTAATTCTTTCTGTCAAACTAATTGGAGCATCTGCTCTTGGATGAATTGAATTAGAATAATATGTTTGATCTCCTTCAATATCTCCTTTAACAACAGCTCCTGCTTCTTCAGGGAATCTTGTTAAATCAGTTTTACTTAATCTTCTTGAAGCTGATTCTGCAGGAGTTTCTTCCAATGAAAATTTCAAACCATATTTCTTACCATGTTCTTTTGCCTTAATATTCATATGAGCAACTGTTTTCAAAGCATAATCTCCAAATTCCTTACTATCTAATTCATGCAATTCTTTTCCAGTCAAAGTTTGTACTGCTTCATTTAATCCAATCATTCCTAAAATATAGGTTGATTTTTCTAAGTCAACATATTTTTGTCCATCTAAACTTTTATCTCCTGTTTGCCATTGTGGAAATCCTGGTTGTTGCATTTTTTCTGCAAATTCTTTTTTCTGCAAATGTGCTTTAACTGCTAAATTCATGGTGTTATCAACTTCTTCCAAAAAACCTTCTAAACTTTTGTTTCCTTTTTTAGATGCCCTATATGCTGCTTGGGGCAAATTAATAGTTACATTTTGAAACCCACAAAATCTCATTGATTCAGGATGTTTAATCACATAATTATCTTCAATGGCTGTTCTCAACCTACAACATGCTGCCAATGAAACCTCATCCCTATCAAAAATAAAATAAGGAGAACCATTATCACTTGCAACTTCACAAGCTTTTTCTAAAACATCTATTTGACCTGCATCCTCAAAAGTTTCTCGGCTAATATGTAAATCTGGTTTTGGAAATGCAAAAGGTTGGCCATTTTTATCTCCTTCTCCATAAACTTCTAAAAGTTGTTTTGCAAATAATTTGGAAGTAGAATCAAATTTACCATATGTTAAAGCTTCTTCTCCTTTTCCTAAAAACCATTCTTGAACTAATTCAGAACCCTCTTCATTCATCTTCTCTTTCATAACAACCTTTCCAGTATCATCCATTAGTTGCATTAAATCATATCCAGAAGGTGTTTTTTGTCCTTCCACTTTCTCTTCATCTAAAAAAACTTTTTCCCCATCCCTCAAAATACCATATTTTCCCCCAGGGAGTATTGCTGGAGTATCTTTAAGATATTCTGGAACTCCAGTATGAATATTAAAATCTAAGAAAATATTTTGTCCACCTCTCGAAGATGCATTTTGAGAACCAGAATAAATTCCTTCTTGTGCAATTTGTTTAACAAAAGCATTTGTTTCCTCCTCTGTCAAAATAGATCTAGGATTTTTTTTGTAATTTTCTAATTCTTTTTGTTTTTTATCAATAATTGATTCTAATCCATCTTCCTTTCTTAATTCATTAAGTTGCATTTCTCTATCTGCAATTCTTTCCAATCCTTTATCTTCTAAATCTTTTTCAATTAATGGGGCAAACATAATATTGTAATATCCTATTCCTAGTGCTCCTGCATAATACATTTGCATTGTTGAACAAAAAGTATTCAAGTGGCCTGTTAAAGTTGAAGCATGTTTTGTTGGTTTTGAAGAAGTTTGAAGGGTTTTAATTTCATTAAGGCCCCATTTTTTTAAATATTCTAATGAGTGTGCAGAACAATAAACTCTTGTGGGCATATCTAAATCATGTAAATGCAATTCCCCATTTGAATGGGCATTTGCAATATCTTTACTAAAAATTCTTGAAAGAGAATATTTTTTACCAATTATTCCTGAAAATGTATAATGGACTGCTTCAGGATTGTTTGTTTGAATATTACTATTCTCAGTATTTTTGAAACCAATTATTCCTTCTAAATCTCTTCTAGGAACTGAAAAATCCATATAATTATCTACAGCGTCTTTTTTCCCTAATTTCAATAATTCTGTTATTGCCAATTCCCTAATCAAATCAGTAGAAACATTATGAATTTCTGAATCTATTAATTGATTTTCAATTCTTTTTGCAACATGTTTAGCTGTTTTATAATCAACCTCTGCCTCGTCAACTAAATTATGAATAACTGCATCTTTTTTCCAAATTTTAGAAGAATCATTTGAAGTAGAAGAAACCATTAAAAATTCATCTGTTGATCCTTGACCTCCAATTCCTCCAGAAATCCTAACTTTTTTTCTTTGTTCAGCATAATTTTCAAAACCCCTTGCAACATCTTCACATCCAATATTTTTTAGGGCTTTTACAGCAGTTTCATTTATTTCATCTACTTCCGGAGAATAATTATTTTCAGCATTAAGAATTTTTATTGTTTCAATGGTAGCTTCTTCTGCAATGGAATTATTTTCTGTTTTACGAATATCTTGATATGCGCTATTTATGGCATCAAAGATTTTATCAACTTCAAAATTAGTTAATCCATTCCCTCTTTTTTTAACTGCACGGGGAAGTTTTATACCAGCCTCTTTTATTTTATCACCCAATGTCATTTATAATCCTCTCAACTCCTGTTTAAAATCATTTATGTCTCCAAAGTCCATATATACAGATGCAAATCTAATATAGGCCACCTTATCCAATTTCTTTATCTTACGAGAAACTAAATCTCCAAGCATTGAACTATTAATTTCCTTTTTTCCCTTTTTTCTTATTTGTTCTTCAATTTCATTCATCATTTTATCTATTTTTTCTATTGATACAGGCCTTTTTTCAAATGCTTTTTGAATGCCTGATTTTAATTTAGACATTTCAAATTTTTCTCTACGACCATCTTTTTTAATTAAATAAAGATCTCCACGTTCAATTTTTTCATAAGTGGTAAATCTCTTTTTACATTTCAAGCATTCTCTCCTTCTTCTTATCCCGTCAGGAGAAGTTCGCTTGTCTGTCACCTTTAGTTTATTATTTTCACAATATGGGCAATCCATCATAACATACAATATGTTGTATATTGAACCTCTTTATATTACTATAAGTTGTATAGTTAAGATATGTAGAATAATTAGTATTTAAACATTCTTTTTCATTTAAGAATGAAACTTGGAAAAATAACCGTCAAAGACTACAGCATTCCCAGAGATAATAGCATTGTCAACATCTCTCAACCTAACATATTTATTAGAATACTCTTTTACTGCCTTTCTTATTAATAACTTATCAGAAGTTCCTGGGTGGATTGCCTTAGGGGTTATTTTTAATTTCCCATATAACCCATTAAGGATATTCAGCTTCTCCTGGTTCTCAACTGTTGCACACGCATTTTCAAACATAATTTGTTCAAATTCTTTCTTAGATAATTTTCTAAATGCTTCTTCAAGATCCATGAATTTTTAATAAAAGATTTCTTTAAAAAACTACCTAAACCCTCAACAATTCACACTTTTTACAAATCTTCTTCCTAGAAGGCTCTTCACAAAGCTCACAATAAGTAATGTCTTTACTATCCTTTTGTATCCTCTTTGAAACAACATCAAAATTCTTCATAATATTCTCTTTATCTTTTCCAGGAAGAGTTTCTAAGAAATTCCTTATTTGAATCCTATAGGAATCAATTCCACAAGGACATTTGGCATATTCCACAGGAAGTTTTTTCTTTTTTGAATATGCTCGAATATCATCTTCAAGAACATAAAATAATGGTTTTATTCTGGGAATTAGTTTTTTATTTGAAATATTTTTTGAAATAACTCCGGTATTTGCACTAAGTTTAGGACTTGCCTTAAAGATATTTAATAAAAATGTTTGAGCTTCATCGTCCAGATTATGGCCTGTTGCAATTTTACTAGCTTTCAATCTCCGAGCCTCTCTATTCAAAATCCACTTCTTTATCACCCCACAAATTGCACAATTCTTTAACTGACCTTTACTCTGACGAGATTGCACATGACTTCGTAAATAACACATGCCACTTCCCATTTCTTTTTTCATGTCATAAAGATGTAACTTAATCCCTAAATCCCCGCACAAGTCTTCCACAGCCTTTAAACAGCTATCACTATAAGGACCAATCTTCAAATCAATATGTAATCCTTCTATATTATAACCAAATTTCTTCAAAAGATGAGCAACAACAGTAGAGTCTTTTCCCCCAGAAAGAGCTACAATGATCTTCTCTTTCTTATTCAAACCAATCTTCTTCAAGGTTTTTTGAACATTTTTTTCTAGTTTATTCATGAACAGATTAGAAATCTTTGAGTTAAAAGGGTTTTGATTATTAAAAAATTAAATTAAAAAGAATTATTTAATCCATAAAATTGCTTTTGAGAATTGTAGGCTTTGTCAATCATTTGATATGATTCAACAGATTTGTTAGTTTTATGGTAGGCTTGATATCCTCCCAATCCTCCAATCATAAGCGCAGTAGTTAAAACAGCAGCTTTCACTAAACTTGGTTTACCAACAACTTCTAAAACCTTACTTGAAATTGATTTTTTTTCATTATTTGTTTTCATGTTATTTTTCCTCCTGATTCTATGATAATGTTAGCCCATAACTGTATTAGAAACTTATTACCAAATATTGCCTCAATACTAAATATTTATATACTTTAATTTTGGAATGGATAGATGGAGTTTAAATTAGATAAAAAAGATAAAAAAATACTTGAGCAATTAGACATAAATGCTAGGCAAAGCAATGCACAAATATCTAAAAAAGTAGGGCTTAGTAAGGACGCTGTGGGCTATAGAATAAAAAGATTTGAAGAAAATAAACTTATCAAAGGATACTCTTCAATCTTAGATATTTCAAAACTTGGATATGTTTCATATAAATTAATGATAACCTTTCGTAATACTAAATATGGAATTGAACAAGAAATGATAAAATACCTAAAGCAAGATAAAAATGTTGGTTGGATAGTAAACTGCGACGGTATCTATAATCTAATGGTTGCCACTTGGGTCAAAAATGCAATTGATTTTGATAGGTTTTTTAAAGAATTTTTAAAAAAATACTCCCCCTACATAAAAGAAAGAGACATTAGTGTAATTATTGAACACCATACCTGTAGAAAAGCATATTTGTATGATAAAATTAAAGATGATTCTCCAGATGATTATTCTTCAGGAGAACCAAAAGAAATTGTTGATAAAATAGATCTTAAGATCATAAAGATGATTGCAAATAATTCAAAAATTCCTTTACATAAAATATCTTTAAAAGTCGGCCTCACTGCAGAAGCAATTGCATACAGAATAAAAAAACTTCAAAAAGAAAAAGTTATTCTTGCATTTAGACCTTTAATTGATGACGCAGTTCTTGGATATCAATATTATAATGTAAGTTTTAAACTTAATAATTTCATTCAAATAGATAAGATGTTTAATTTATTTAAGAGTAATCCAAATATTATTCACTTTCAAAAGTATTTAGGTAATTATGATATTGGAATTGATGTTAAGGTAAAAAACTCAAAAGAATTTAGAGATCTTTTAAAAAATATTAAAGAACGTTTTAGAGATTGTATTGAAAGCTATAATTCAGTATTAATTTACAAAGAACATAAATTATCTTATTATTTGGAGACCCATTAATTTATTTTTTCTTATCCAGTTTCATTCCTAATCCGATAAGTCCAGCACTAAGAGTCACCCCAGATGCCAATGCCAAAATAGCCAATAAATTTTTTGTTTTATCTGAATGTTTATGAACTTTTATTTTTCGAAGATCAAAATCTCTTGGAATCTCAGCGTTAAAATAAGGCAATGCAAGTCCCCCCATGGTGCTAGTATATCCTATTGCTCCAACAATTGCATATATTGCAGCATATTTTTTTAAATGTTTAAATTCCATTTTAATTGTTTTTTCTTAACTTTTATTTTAATCAATAGTTTATAATCATTATTGCACTATTTCTTCATCCTACTGAATATCCAAATGATGATGGAAATAAGAATAACTACCACTAATATGCCAATGGCCCATCCAACAATCATGCCTGTATTTCCATAATTACCAGACATTAATCCAAATAACCCCCCATTTAATGCACTACCTTGATAACCTTCTTCCACCATATGTGCTGCTAATGCAAAATTAATGAATAGAATAATCGCCAATCCAATAAGTATTTTTAACTTATTTTTCATAAATAGTATTAGATTTTAATGTTTATTAAATTATTCTTTTTTCCAAAATAACCTACACAAGCAATGTCCATCTTTTGCAATCTCTGCTTTGTGATAAATACAAGGACAAACAATTGCTTTATCTTTTTCTTTGTCTCCAGAAACAGCTCTACAGGGGCAATAAATATCTCCATGCTTTTCTTTATTCTTTAGAAGTCCTTTAACAATGCCATCAACAGCTTTTTCATTATCATTCAATTTGTGCCCAGATTCTTCTGCATGTTTTTCAACAAACTCTTTTATTTTTTGTAATTCTTCTTGTTCACCCATATAATAAAAATAAATAAAAAATATTATTTAATTGTTATGCTTATTTCCCACAGCCACAACTTCCGCCTTTAGTAGCTCCACAAGTTGCAAGACCACAATTACTTTGAGCACTACAACTATTTCCACAGGTTTCACCACATGTAGCAGTATCTGGTTGTTCTTCTTCAATCACATCATTTGTAGAGTAAGCATTAACAACTGTTATTCCAGCAATGACCATTAAACCAACAACCATTGCCGCAATCATCCAAATTTTCATATTTTTTTACCTCCATTTAATTAATTATTTTAAGAAATAGTTTGTTATAACCGCTTTGGAGAAACTAGTTACTTTGGGGATTGGGAGTTGGGGGGAGTTCCGCCACCAAAGAAAGGGAGTTGATTGGGAGGCTGGTTGTTAGTAAATATTTTTTCTATGTCCTAAATCTAAAATAAGTATGACTAATTCTTGATTTTTAATCTGATACATTAATCTATATTTTCCAATTCTTAAACTCCATAAGCCAGAGAGATTTCCTGTTAGAGGTTTTCCTAATTCAGGATTGCTCTTTAAATCTTCTAATTTCTTTCCAATTCTTATCTTGTTTTCTGAATCAAGCTTTTTAAAATAAGTAGCTGCCTTTTTATCAAAAATGATATTAAACATTTAACTTTTGTTCCTTTTTTATCTCTTCCCAAGATATTCCAGAATTTCCATTGTTAAATCTCTCTAGTGCTTCAGCAATATTTCTCATAGTTTCAGGGTCGCTAAGAACTTCAATTGTCTCTTTTAAACTATCCTCATCAATACTAACATTAATGTTTTCAGTCATTCTTGATATTACATCATTATAACTTTCTCTAGAATGAACTTTAAGATTATCAAGTCTATCTTTTACACTGTTGTTTAATCTAACTGTTGTTTCCATATACTTATGTATACATATGTATACTATTTAAACTTTCCCCCTGTCTTTTAAAGGGAGTTCCGCCACCAAAGAAAGGGAGTTGGGGGGAGGTTTGGATTGTGGGGAGTTAAGTTAATCAAAACTTTCAATAATCTTTTTCCTTAATTTCCAATGAGGATGATAAACA
>CAZWGF010000021.1:9479-11980 GCA_964633605.1 Candidatus Woesearchaeota archaeon | reverse complement strand
TCCAAATAAGATGAATAAGGATGCTGAAAAGACAAAGAAGGAACTTGAAAAATTAAAAGCATTTATTGTTAAAAAATATCCATTTACCCAATCAATTAGTATTTTACCTCCGCAAGCAATTCCAATGTTTATTGAGGAAGAAGAAGTTCCTAAGGAAACAGAAAAACATACTCATATTCAAATAATTATTGCTGAAGATAAGTATAAAGAAATTCCTAAGATGAAGCAAGAAATTGTTAAACAAATTGAAGCATTGAAAAATCAAAAGATTTGGTTACATGTTGGAACGCCAGTAGATGTATGGGAAACTTGTTTCGATAGTAAATTTAATTTAACAAGTGCCATTGCAATGTCATTCCCTCTTTATGATAAAGGATTTTTAGGTTCGTTAAGGGTAGCTGAAATTCATAAGTCATTAGTTTTACAAAAGTTTGAAAAATATGTTGTTAGTTATGTTATTGGGGGAAGTTTAGTTACTGGAACCACTGTTAAGACTTCTGACGTGGATGTATTTGTAATCATTAATGATACTGATGTTAAAAAAATGCCTCGGTTGGAATTAAAAGAAAGATTACGTGGAATTATTTATCAATATGTTGGAGAAGCAGAGCATCTTGCTGGAGTAAAGAATAAGCTTTCTCCACAGGTTTATCTTTTGACTGATTTTTGGGAAAGTGTAAAGGATGCACATCCTGTTATGTTTACTTTTATTCGTGATGGGGTTCCACTTTATGATCGAGGAACATTCATGCCATGGAAAGCTTTATTGAAAATGGGTAAATTAAAACCTTCTCCTGAAGCCATTGAGATGTATATGAGCATGGGGGACAAAGTTGTTTCTGGAAGTAAGAGAACTTTGTTGTCTGATATTTTTGTGAATATTTTTTGGGGAGTAACTACTCCTGCACAGGCAATGTTAATGCTTAGTGGCCATGCTCCGCCCAATGCTAAAAAAGAATTAGTAAAGGAATTCAAAAAAGAATTTTTAGATACTAAAATGATTGAGAAAAAGCATGTTGATTTCTTAGAAAAGATTGTTAGTATTTGGAGAGACTATGAACATGAAAAGATAAAGGAGATAAGTGGTACGGAAATTGATGCTTTATTAAAACAAACAGATGCATTCATCAAGAGAATGAAGGAACTTAGAAAACAAATAGAAGCAAAGACAAATGAAAAGACCATTGAGCAACTTTACAAAGATGTTTTCGAGTTATTGAAGATTATGTTAGGTAAAAAATCTCAAGATAAACTTATTGAGGACTTTGATAAAGAATTTGTTAAAAAAGGAAAGTTTGCATCCCAACATTTAAGGATTTTAAGGGATGTTGTTAGTGCTAGAAAGGAATTTAAGAAAGGTAAGTTAAATGCCCATAAGGTTGACAATGCACGAAAGAATGCAGGTATTTTGATTAATGATTTGATTGAATATAATCAAAGATGTGAGTTAGCTGAAAAGAATAATAAAAAAGAGTAGTATAATAAAATTTATAAAATACTCGAAGATATATTTTTATGACTAAAACTGTTAAAACATTTGTTTTAGAGAGGTATGGAAGGGCATGGGACGAATATGAAAAAGAAGTAGGAAAGATTTCAAAGTGGTTAAATAAAGATAATAAGACTTATGTCCATCTTTCTTCAGATTTATTTTCAAGATTACAGAAAGAAGAGGGGAAATTATCTTGGAAGGTTTTAGATATTGGATTGTCTGGAGTAGTTGTAGTTAATTATGAACACCCCACAATAAAAACAGATTTGGTTATTGATGTTAATTCTCATTATCCTACTGGGCATAATTCTAAGTTTTTTGGATTGAAAGAGTAAAGGCAACTTTTAAAAACTAATTTTCTATTAATTATACTATGGTAATTGATCGTAAAGAAGCTGAAAAGTTGGACGATAAGGGTTTAAAGTTAGTGGGAGAATTAGAACAAACTATAGATGAAGTTTTATTAGATGAATTTTGTGGGGAAGAGTCATTTGTTGTTAAAATTCCTGGAGATCGTTTTAATTCAATGTCTGGGGAAAAAGGAATTTTTGAGCAGTTTAATAATTCAAAATTGTTAGATCATTTATCTTCTAAATATGTAGAAAATGGTTGGAATTTTGTGAAGATTGAATATATGGATGGATCTAAACCTTATTTGGACATTAAGTTTGAATAAATCTAGTATTTCTTAATAGCAACTTTTAAAAACTAATTTTCTACTAATTATACTATGGTAAGAGCAAATCTTTATGGATTTGTACTCATCAATTTACAGGAGTAAATAAATGAAAGGAAAAGTTATACAATTTAGGCGAGGAAGACATGTTATACATGAGAGACATTTTTTAATAGAAGTGGCTGGGGTTTCAAACAAGGAAGAAGCTGGAAAGCTCGTCGGTAAAGTTGTTGAATGGAAGTCACCTGCTGGAAAAATAATCAAAGGTAAAGTTTCTGCGGCTCATGGAAATAGTGGTGTTATTAGAGCTATTTTTGAAAAGGGTTTACCTGG
>CAZWGF010000021.1:0-9379 GCA_964633605.1 Candidatus Woesearchaeota archaeon | reverse complement strand
CAAAACTCCCTTGCAAAATCAAGGTTATTTATGAAGAAGTTGATAAAAAAGTAAAGAAGTGAGATTGTTCCTAATTCCCCAGTGACAACAGATAGAAAGATTTATAAAGAATAAAGCCAATAGAATTCTATGAAAAACTTAGGAAATAAAGCGAATTTAGAAGGTTATGATAGAGTTAATTGTGAGGAAAGAATGGACTTTTTAGTTAATAGTTATGTTGGTGGAAAAATGACTTGCGAAGATATTCTTTTAGAAAAAGATAAAGTAAAATCTTTAATTGATAGATATGAAACTTTAGTTAAAGGTATTTCTGGAAAAGTAAGTTATAGAATTTTAAAATCTATGCTTAATGAATCTAAAAGTATAAGAAAATTGGAGGATTTAAAATAAAATGGAAAATACTATAAAAGATCTAACAAACAAGGGTCGTATGCTTACTTTAGCTAGTCTTACAGCATTTGGAACAATAGATCCTGAAGGAGTTAAAGAAGTTCTTGAAGGAATTAATCCAAAGAAAGATGATAATTATGTAATTAAAGATGTTGTTTTGGATATAGCTTCACAATATTCTGAAATCGGAGGAAAAAAATAAAATGACAAATACTGCAGAAATTATGAATCATGAATTTCTAAATACAACTGAGGTTTCTGAAGAAGGATTTGTAGATAGATTAGAAGAATTATGTAGTAAACATGGTTTACATATGTCTAATGTAGTTAAAGATGTTGAATTTAAATCAGAATATTTATCTGAAAAAGATCAAAATAAATTAAGAGAACTTAAATATAAACCCTTGTATGATAAAGAAATGAGTAATGCTCTTGGAGATTATTATGTGGGAAGAACAAGTCAAGATGATTTAAAGAAATTTGTAGTGGGTTATGAAAATGCAGTTAAAAAACCAATGGAAAATAAAGAATACAAAATGGCTAAATCAATTTTGGGAGAAGGAGAAATACAAAAAGCTTATTATGATAAATTAGGGATTAAGGATTATACTGATGAGGAAATGGTTGAGTTAAATGTCTTTGATAAAAAAATAAAAGATGAGCAATTTAAATATATTAGAAATATTATTGGTGAAGTTCAATTAAAAGAAATGAAAAAGATACAAGAAAAGGGTAATTATTCTGATGTAAAATCTTGTGTTGAAAAAAGTTTCGGAGAAGATTATGTTTTTGATGATTCAACTAAAGATAAAAAAGTAGATATTATTAATTTTTTTGAAGCTCGTTTAGCTAATTTAAAAGCAATTTATGGGGGTAAGAAATAATGGGAACTGTTTCACAATTACATATAAAGAATGATGTTTATGTTGATGAATCTCTTAGAGTTTCTCAAGATGAAATAACTTCTTATCAAAAAGATCTTAATGGAGTTTTTCATAGGGAACATCATGTTAATGAGCTTCGAAAAATAAGTAATCTTGAAGATAGTGATTGGAAATCTATTCAACAGAAAAAAAATGTTAATGCTCAACTTATAAAAGAACCTATTGAAACACAGCAATTTCATAATATGTTTCTTGAAAGTTTGCCGGAGGAAGAAATTGGAAATTTTTATGGTAATGCTTTTATGAATTTATGTATTGAAAAACAAGGAAGGTTAGAGGAAGCATTTTTGAATTGTGTGAATAAAAAGGCTGAATACTCAAAATTAAATAATGTAGGATTAGCAATAGGAGAATAAAATGAGTAATATTCAAGAAAAAATTAATGATTATGGTCCTACTGATCGTAAAAAAGGACTTTTTAGAACAATTGATCCTAATCAAGAATATGATAGAGATATTTTCTCATCACATATGTATACATACCATAATGATTTGAATAAAGCTTATGAGCGTTTTAAAAAAGATCCAAATGATGAATATAATCTTGGGAAATTAGGAAAATATTTACATCAAGATCGGGGATATTTTTTCAGTCAAAAAAATCCTGCTCTTACTGCACGTTCAGAAGCATATCAAGCAACAGATAGTGCTCAAACTGCAATGGGCCATTATGTCAGAAATAATTTAGAAGTATTTTTGGAAAAAAATGATGATCAAAGTTTAGCGAATATCCTTTTTTCTACTGATTTAATTATGGATGGAGATGAGGATTATAATAAGGTAGTTAATGCTTTAAATGATCTTCATGCAGTTCAAGCAGCATCTCAAGATGCTGGAAAAGCAAATGAATTTATTAAAGATAGAATGGATGAAATGCCCGAATGGTTAAGAAAGGCCTATGGTCTTTATTCTTCTAATCCTGAATATATTCAATCCACTATGCAAACTTATTCAGGACTTTATCAACAAAAAGTTATGAAAGAAATTGCTAATTCTTCTGGAAAATTAGATAAGGGAAAAATTGAACAAATTTTAAAACATCATTTAGATCTTGGATGGAGAGCTTATAGAAAAGAAGAAAGAGAAGCAGGCGATGATGGAGATCAAAGCGATATCTTTGATGAAAATCTTCGAGGAGTATATTCACAATTAGCAATGGGAATTTTCCAATCAGAAAATAGGGAATATGAAAAGAGAACAAATTTTGCTAAGGTTCAAAGAGAAGAAGAAAGAGAAAGGCAACATGTTAAGGATTAACTAACCAATTCCTTAACTAGCTTTGCCATTAGATCTAAGAATTTTTCTGTTTTTTCTTGCCAGTCGTCGATTTCAACTCCCTTAAGGTCTTTGATTTCGCCGTGGGCTATTTTTTTATGAAGTATTAGTAAATCCCTATACCATATAACATATTTCATTTTTAACATGTTTTTATTTACAAAGGCTTCTTTTAGATCAATTGGAATATGTTCTGGTGAAGGTGGAAGTACGTTTGCTGCAATCAATGCTGCTTGGGCAGAATCAACCATTGCCCAATATAATCCTTCGATTGCATTAAGTTCAGA
The DNA here is from genome assembly GCA_964633605.1 of Candidatus Woesearchaeota archaeon. Lineage (GTDB taxonomy): Archaea > Nanobdellota > Nanobdellia > Pacearchaeales > GW2011-AR1 > CAZWGF01. The sequence continues at coordinate 6,483 of CAZWGF010000021.1, read as the reverse complement.
AGCTTTACTTCTTGCAATATGGGTTGGTGCTCTTTGTAAAGCATTATAAATTGCTTCTGGAGTTGCTCTTATTTTTCCTCTTATTAATAACCATTTTAATGGTTCAAAGAATCCCGCCATATCAATCATTGCTTCACCATGTCTTAGAATGTTTATTAATACTGGATCGCCTCTCATTAAGTCTTGCCACCAAGTGCTCAATTTAATTGTATTAATGTGTAAGGTTTTTTCATATGGGCTTGCTTTTAAAATTTTATCAAGTTCGGTTCTATACCAGACAATAACTTCTTGATCTAAATTGATGGAAACATCATCAACAACAATTATGATATCTATATCTGAACCTGCAACATTTGTTTGTTTGATTGTAGATCCAAATAAAATAATTGATTTAATCATTTTATCAAATTTAGAATAAACTTTTACTGCGAAGTCCATTGCAATATCTGATTCTTTTTGCAATTGGAGTGTTGGCATATTTTTTTTATTAATTTTCTTTTTAGAAGAAGATTTTTTTTTCATTTTCTTTTCTACGAAAGTTTTTTCTTTTTTTTTCACCATCTTTCTATTATGAGTTGTTTTATGTTTTTAAAGTTATTTTTTCTTAGACTTTTTTATAAATAACATGGCAGAGACTAAAAGTAATCCAATTCCTGCCAATCCAATAAGGTTATTTGTAGTATTTGTTAAATTTGAGATTACATTTGCGGTCATATTTGTTTGTGTAGAAATAAAAATTGAAACTCCCACAATTCCCAATATTGATGCTGCTATTTTTTCTAATCCTGTTTTTTGATAATCATCTGCAGTTTTAGGTTCTGAATTTGCATATTTTTGAATTAATTCTTTAGTTGTATTTAAATCATCTTCAATTTTATCTCCAATACTTTTTTGGATAGAATTATATTCATTTGTTGAAATTAATCCATAGCTATAAAGCAATTCTGTTGCAGGATTTAATATTTGGGTTTTATGATTTATTTCTGTAACAATTCTTGTAAGTTCTGGATTTTTTTGATAAGCTTCTTCGTTCCCAGTTATGGAGTTTATATCTCTGAAAGCGTTTTCAATATTTTTTAAATATTCTTCATGTTTTGACATTTTTTTTAATTTTTTTCTTGCATCATGCCCTTTAAAAAAACCAGATCTAGCTTCTTTTTCAAGTCCTTTGATAATTTTTTGTCCTCTTTCATCCAATGCTTCTCCTGAAGCAATATATTCTTCTAATTCTGAACTAAGATATTCTTTTATTTCGTTTTTTTCTAATCCATGGTTATTTTTTTCTAATTCTTTTAAGCAACCATAAAATTTTTTATTAATCTTTTTTTCATTAATATGTTCTTGAATAAAATCTTTATATTGGGGATTTATTTTTATTAGTTCTTTAAGTCCATTTTGAATTCCCAGATTTGCAATTTGAGCTTTTTCTTCATTGGATATTTTTTCTCTTTTTTCTTTCACCATGTTGATATTAGTTTTATTTAATTAATAAATATTGTTATATTATTCCATTGGGGTTTGGCTCATTCCCCCTCCTGCTTCACCCTTTTGTCCGCCAAGTTCTGCAGGAAGTTGTGAAAAACCTGCCCCAAACATTTGATAATTTGTTGAAGGAAGCATATTTCCATATCCAGACATATATCCTTGTTGGAGTCCTCCTGCCTGATTCCAATAGGGACCCATTTGCATTGAATAAATTGGGGAACCCATTGCTTCAAGAGCTTGTGGATAAGGTGAAGTTCCAAAATGCTGAAACCATCCTCCTGCTTCTACAATTTTTCTTACTCCTTTCATGTCTCCTTTTTTTTCTAATTCTTGTAAAAGATCTTTAAAGGGAACATTTCCCATTCCTGGTGGGAGGTGAGAATCATCATAGCCAAAATTATCTGTAAGATGGACATGTTTTACATGTTTGGCAATTTCTCCAACTTCTTTTACTAAATCTTTTTCTGAAAATCCTTTTTTTCTTGCAATATTTAAATGCCCAACATCCAAGGTCATCCCAATTAATTTTTCTGCTTTTTCTTGAGCAGTTGATTTGTCCATTCCTTTTTCAATTGCTTTGTTTACAAATTTTTCTCTGCTTTCTGTAATCAATTTGTCCATTCCTTCTCCTGAAGCAAATGCCATTCCGGGAAACATATTTTCTATACTTATTATTGGAGATTTTTCTCCGAATTTTTTATAAGAATCTAGTGCAACATTTGCAAATGTTTCAGATGATTTTTCTTTTGCAAATTCTTCTATAGGAACATAGATTTTTGGGGCATCTACTCTTTTCATGTTGTTGAGCGCATTACTTAACATTTCTGATTTTAAAGTAATCATTTTTATGATATTTGGATCTTTTTGTATCTCTTCCATACCTTTTTTCCATTCATTTGAAATTATTTTTAAATTTTCTTTTTCATCCCCATATTTAGATGCTTTATCAAACATTCCATTAAAACCTGATTCAACATTTTGCATAAAAATATCTGCTCTTTCTAATTGTTGCATTGCAACTTGTTGTTGAGGGGTTAAAGAAATTTCTTGACCTTCTTTATATTCTGTTAAAATTGGAATGAGGGAGGGAACAGCATCTTTCATTATATCATCTACTTGTTGTTTTTGACCTGCTAAACTGGTTAATCCATTTAACCATTCTGTATGATTTATTGATTCAAGTTGTTGATTGATTGTCATTATTGTTTCTCCTTCTCTTCCAGGATATAATTTTTTTTCTTCTTCAAGGGGTGCTGGTTTTCCTGTTTCTTGATTAATTACCATTAATTTTTCTATTTTTTTTCCTTCAGGAGTCATTTTATATTCTGTTCCAGGAAGACCTGAAGAATGGATTGTTATTGGTATGTTTCCTTGACTATCCATTTCATATGATTTTTCAACAACATCTTTGAGTTGTTTTTCTGCAAGTTTACGACTTGTTTCATTCCAACCTTGTTCACTTATTCCTGAAGGTTCAACTAAGGGAGCGTGAACTGAGATTTTTGCTCCAGAAAGTTTAGCCATTCTTCGAATTTCTTTAAAATGTGTTTTTGGTATTTGATCAAAAACTTTCGGGTCAAGAACTCCTGCTTCAATTGGAACAATTCCCTGATTTAACATTTGGCTTACTTGTTGTATTTGATTTGCAGTGTCTGGTTTTGTAGGGGCTCCTAATTCACTAGAAGCTACATGATATCCTGTAAAAACATCTCCATAGGTCGGTTTAAAACTAGAGGTTCCTCCCTGATAAATATTACTGACAGTATAATCACCCTTTTCCATGTTTTATTGAGTTAAAAGTTATTTATTAAATTAACTAATTAACTTTGTATTTTTGTATTTTTTTGAATTCTTGTTCTTGGGGTTGAAGAAAATCTTGAGGAGATTTTTCTTTTAGTTTTTTTGGAGATTCCACAATATAATTTTGCTCTATATTTTTTTGAGTTTTTCTCATTTCTACAAGTGTTTGATCCATTATGTCAACATTTTTTAATTCTGGTTGAAGATTTTTTCCTATTTTTTGTTCATTGATTCTTTCCACTTGGGTTCCCATTATTGGATCCCTTGTTTGATAATGTTTTTCTTCTTCATCTTTTTTAGAAACATCATAACCTTGAAAGTCTGATTCTTCTTTTGATTCTATTCTTGGAGCAGAAGCAAGTTCTTGTTCTAAGTTTGTTATATGTTCTTGAGTTCCATTAATCATGTTTAAGGTTGGATTATTTGAATTTACAAATGCTCCAACATGTTTTTCTTCAAACATTTCTTCAGATATTTCTTCTAATTCTTGTGTTTTTTCCTCCCCTTCTATTTCTTCTTCAAGCTTGCCTTCAGTAATAATTTTTTTAGAAATTATTCGAGGTACGCCGTTGGGTGTCTTTTCTTTTTTTTCTTTCTTTGTCATGGTTTATTGAACCTATTGAATTTTATAAAATTATTGATAATGGATTTTATTACTTTTTGAAGTTATATCTTTTTAATATTTCTTTGAATTTTTTATTTTTCTTCATTTCTTCTATTGTTCCTTTTGCAATTATATTTCCTTTATCAAACATATAGATATAATCGAATTTTTCTAAGAGGTGCAATCTATGTATTGAGGCTAGGATTGTTTTATCTTTGAATTCTTTAAATAAATTATCGTGTATTTTTATTTCATTCATACTATCCACACTACTTGTTGGTTCATCCAATAAAATAATATCGCTCTTTTTTGCAGCAAGTAATCCTCTAGCTAATGCAAGTCTTTGTTTTTCTCCTCCGCTCAAAGAAACTCCTTTTTCCAATACATTTGTTTCTATCCCTTTTTCAAGTCTTTTAACAATTTTTTCAAATCGTGCCATTGAAATTGCTTTATCTATTTCTTCTTTAGTGGCTGGAAGATCCATTATTATGTTGTACTTTATGCTGTTATTGAATATTTCTGGGTCTTGTGGGATAAGGGTTATTGATCTTTTTAGTTTTTCAAATCCATTTTTTATCTTAACATTATCACAATAAACTCCTCCTTTGCTTGGAGGATAAAGACCTCTTAATAGGGCTAAAATTGTACTTTTTCCAGACCCACTTTCACCGATTAAAGCTATTTTTTGCCCTCTTTTGATATTTAAATTAATTTTATTTAGGTTTTGGTTTTTACTTTTTTTATCATAACTAAAATTTAATTCTTTTATTTGAATTTTTTCCCATTTTGGAGGAATTCTTCCTCCAATCTTTTCCTTTATTTTTTCAAATTCATCATCAATGGGATCGGCTCCTTGAAGTCTTGCACTATGTCTGGTCATTTTCCCATATATTGAAGCAAATCTAAAGAAAGTCTCTCCAACTCTTCTCAAATAACCATAGAGAATATATAGTGTTCCAATTAGAATTATTCCTGTTGAAGTGTAATCTGAATATGTTTTATATCCCAATGCTAAAACAGTCATAAGACTTATGGCAATACTTGCAAATCCCCATTTGAATTCGTTTAGTAAAACACTTTTTTTATTTGTCTTTTGACTTGCCATTAATTTAGTGTCTACTTCATCTGCAACTGTTTTCTTTAAACGTAATGTGATTACTGTAATTATGTTGCTTAGATAATCAAAAATTGATGCTGAAAGTTTATTGCTGAATTTATTTAATTCTTTGTAATACCTTATTAATTTTCTATCTACAGCCATTACTGATGCAAGAATTACTGAAGAAAATAATAATGCAAATAATGCAATTTTCCAATCAATAAAGAATAAGATAGCTAATGAACCAAAAATGTTTAGGAATGCATAAACTATGTCTGGGGCAAATGATGTTGCAGCACTTTCAATTGATCCTCTTGCCCTATTTATCTTATCAATACTATCTCCTGAATGATGGTCTTTATGCCAGATTACTGGAAGTTCTAATATTTTTTTTATTTTACTATTTGTATAATTCCTATGGACTTGAAATCCTGTTAGCTCTTCAAGTACACGCCCAGTCCCGTGAAATATCCAAAAACTTATTGTAATAGCTAAAAGTAATGAAATTAATAGAAGTAATCTTTTCACTTCTGCATATGAGGTTATTGTTTCTTGGATTGAATTAAAAATAAGTCCAATTACTAAGGGGGTTAAAAGGCTAATAATTCCTGCAATGGTAAAAAGCACTAATATTGAGATATATGTCTTTTTTCTCTTTCCTAAATATTTCCATTCTGTTTTGATAACATTTACTAGGGGATTAATTTGATTTTCTTCTTTTTGTTCCATTACTATAAAAATGAAAATAGGTTTAAAAAGTTAAGTTTAGAATTAGAGTTATTCATTATTTTCATCATTAAATTCTTCTGAATATTCCCTTTTATCATCACACTCAAAATTTTCTGATTCTATAATTAGGTTCATGGGGTTATCCCGTTTTTCCATGATTTAATGGGGGCAAAAGAATATTTAAGGGTTTTGATGGAGAAATAATTAAAAACTTCATTTCTTTAAAATTAATATGAAAAAAGTGGCAGGAGCATTATCTTTTATTGTAGGAATAATTTTACTTGTAGGTTCCCAATCTGGAATAACTGGGAATGTGATTTCTGAAGTTGCTGGAAGTTTAAGTTCTATTTTTGGATTAATGTTTATTGTTGGAGGATTGGTTTTTATGGGGCTTGGTGGAAAAGATTTAGATACAATTCTTTTGGATACAAATATTCTTATAAATTCTTGTAAAGAAGAAAATAGGCCAGAATATAAAAAATTAAAGAAATTAATAAACCAACAGTTTGATGAACAAAATCCTGTGGTAATTCCTTATGGGGTTGTAAAAGAGCTAAATCCTTCTAAAATGCGTGGAAAAGAAGAGAAGCAAAGAGCAGGTTATTTGAAAAAACTTATTACTGATAAAACATTAAGATTGGGTGTAGATGATTCTTAATTTTACTTTTGTTATGGGCGTCCTTAGTTATCAACCTCCCAGTCTTAAAATCATTTTTTATTTCTCTTATTGCTTTTATCAACCCTTTTTTAGTTGGATCTTTATCTG
>CAZWGF010000020.1:0-12352 GCA_964633605.1 Candidatus Woesearchaeota archaeon | reverse complement strand
AACGAGACAATTAAGGCCGTGGAAGAAGACCACGTTGATAGAGTTCTTATGTAAGATTCAAGGTTCGCCGAGAATTTCAGTATAGAACTACTAATAGCCTCATTTGTATATATTCTATTTATCTGAATAGAAATTTAAAATTATCTTCTACTACTGTGGTTTTTATGAGATTTATTTTTATAATAAATTATTTCTTTTTTTTGGACAACTTTTTTATGAAAATTTTCTATTATAATAATACTTAAAAATAAATGATTTGTGTGAGAACTATGAAAAGTAAAGCTTACAAACATTTTGTAGCAAAAGGTATTGAATATACTCAGGGATATCTTCAAGGTAGAAAAATCAGTAATTTATTTAGCCCAGAATATTCTGAAGCAAAAAAAGCTCTTGAAGATTTAACAAAATCTCCACAAAACAAAATTAAACAAAATTTTATTGTACGATTGAAAGAATATAAAACAGGATTAGAAAAGGACATAAGTTGGGGATATCGAGAAAATGAAAATCAACATTTAACTCCAGTAGATAGATCTTTTGCTGATAATGTTACAAGAACAGGGCATATTAAATCTTTAAAGGATTTACAAGAACTATTCCCGGAATTAAAAAAAGAATAATTAAAAATGGATATAGAAAAAACAAATTTAAGAGAAATTGGAGGAGGACCCATAACATTAGATGAAACTGGAAATTTTGATTTAATAGAATTGAAGAAATTTTTGTGGGGAGAAGCTCATGAAAAAAGAAATTTAATTATTAATATAAAATATGTTGAAGAAAGAGCCTCCTATGGATTTGCAGTTTATGATAATTCTAAAGAGGATGAAAATTATTTAATTGGACAGCCAACTCTCACTACTAAAGAAGAAAATATTTTTGCAGAATTTAGTAAAGTCCTTAACGAATAATCACTTCTTCTTAACCTTAACAACCTTGTAATGGTGTTTGTTTTTTTCTGACTTGATTTGATTCTCTAATGCAACCTTATCAAGTTTGTGTTGAAGTTTTACAAGATGTTTGTCTTCATGATATTTTCTTGTGTTTCCATCTTCACCAAACCTAATTTCTCCTCGAATATTAAGTAACTTGAATAAAATAATTATCATTCCAATTACAAAGACTGTTGCAAATAAAGTTCTGAATAAACTATCTTGGAATATTCCTGTTGGAACTTCTATATTTGCGTTGCTAATAAATCCTGCAGCATAATAAAGTCCAGCAGCAATGATAATTACTAAGGCTAAAATTAAAATTCCAGAGAATAATCTATTCCAAAGTTTTGTGTAATTTCTTGAGACATGGTGAACTGGGGCAGACTTTGAACTTTCAAAGAATCTCTTAATTGGTTGCCTGTTAGTTGAACCATAGTGTGCATGGTGAGCATGTCTTCTATTTTTCAAAGCAAGGGCAGCTAAAATAAATATTCCCAAAATTATAATTCCCCCAGTAAAATAAACAAATAAACTACTTCCCAATTCAATTGGCCCAATCTTTAATATTCCCTCTCCCCCACCAATTGCGCCACCAGTTATTGGGGATGTTCCGCCTTCTTCATCTTCTGGTTCTTCCCCACTTCCATCTGTAGAACTTCCTCCAGTTGTTGAAGATGTTGAATCTCCGGACGTAGTAAAAGTATCATAAAAGCTATCTCTTCTACTACCCAGATTATAATAATCTGCATTACATTGGAGGATATAAGAAGTTCCTTCGCTAAATGTTGAGGGTACTGCAAAAGTTTGAGTTAATGAAACTGCATTACGAGTTACCATTTGATTAAAATTTACAGAACTATATTGGCTTGTTCCGTCAGAAATATAACAAGTAAAGTCAACTTCTTTTTGAACTGTTTGAGAATCTTCAACATAGGCAGTCACAATACAATCCATGTCTGTTCCAATTGTTCCTGAAGATGGACAAGCTACATCCAAGTGGAATATTCCTGTTTTATTTTCAATTCCTTCGAGTGCGTCTGCACTTCTACTTGATGATGTGCTTGATGATTCTAATGCTTCTGTTGTTCTTTCTTCAAAATCTTCATACCAAACTTTTACAATAAAATAATCATCATCAGTGTCTGAAAAATTTACATCTTCAATTCCAATTGCACATCCTTGATCATAGTTTCCACCACCATCCACCCATTGTATTGCTTTATTCTCTAATGCATTGTTTATAACGGTTCCAGAAGAATCTGTTACAGTATAATTATAAATATTAGATGAACAGGCCATATCCTCGCTAAATAAAACATATAAATCCCAATCATCATCTCCTATTTCTGAATCAGGATCTAAATTAGCCTCTGTTAATTTTGTAATGTTTACTTTAGCACGATAATAATTTTTATCTATTCCGTCCACAACCTCATCAAACATTCTCCAATCAGGATATAACCTTACCAAGGGATAAGTGGGATCTAATTCATATTGGGGATACATTCCAAAATCAGTTATGTTTACTGAAGAAGAAGATTTACTAGTTTGATAACCTGTCACATCTGTAACAAAATCCGAGTTCAAAGCAACACTTGCATAACATCCAGAAGTTTTATATTTTAAATGGTCTGCATAAGGAATTGTAATATCTACACATTGCATTTGTGTTTGATTTCCTCCAACTCCCCTATTTTCACTTACTTGAGCCAAAAGACTTCTATCTAATGTTTCATCATTAGAAATATTCTCAGAACACCTAACATCATATTCTAATTCAAAAACCAATCTTCTATCATAACTATTAGTTACATTTGCACAAACATGTAGGCTTTCCCCGGTGTAATAATTAGATTTATCTAATGCAACATTATTTATTTTTAAATCACTAACAGTTACACTAAAAGTATTGCTTGGTTCTGGATCTAAAAATCCTACTTTTGTATTTCCATCTTCAGAATAAATTGTTAATGTAACTTCTGCATTTCCATCTGTTTCAAAATGAGGTAAAATAAAAGTATCATTTACAACTCCTCCTGTCCCAATATCTGGATTAAAATATCTTTCAAAACATCCTTCCATGTCATCATTATCTGTTCCTTCAAAACAATACTCTGCAATGAATGTTTCTTCATCATAACCATAGTAATCATAGGTAAAAATTACATCTATTTCATCACCCGTGGTTGCTGTGCTTCCTTCATAATTTGTAGTTAAATTTGTTAAATCTACTAACCTCATAAAATTTTCTCCTAGCCTTGATCCAAAAATAGGAAATTCATCTGATTCCCAATTCCATATTATTGTTTCCTCTAAATCATAAATATCCGGATCAATTCTTACCTTTCCTTGAACATCCCAAGAAATTCCCCCCTCTAAATTTTCTGGAAGTTCTATCCAATTGGAACACATAATTCCATAACCATCAACTAAATTTCCCCCTAATTCTTGTATTCTTGAAGGAGTTTCACTGAACCATAGACCATCATCTTGTATTGAAGGGACATAGCCCTCATGTACTTTTGGAAATTGTATTACTCCTTCACCTAAATCATCATCAATATACATATCAAAAAATTCTAAATCAATTTCATCTGAAAAATAATTATGTGCTTGAAAACAAACCTTGAAATTTTCTCCTGCCCTAGGATATTTACTTAGATTCAAAACTATTTGGCTTCCCCCATCTTTTGGATTACATAAGAAACTTGTATTCCCCCAGTCAGTATTTTGTTGATGAGTATAATTGCAATCATTATTCATGCTTAGATATTCTTCTCTTTCAGTCACAATAAAAGTTGCAGGAACTCCTTGTGCACTTCCTGTTGGTTCTGTAATCCATTTCTTTAGCTTGACTGTATCTTCAATTTTTGCAATATAAAAATAATTACTTATTCCAGTAAAATCACATCCAGAATCACAACTAAAAATTTCATCATAGGTTCCCACATTTAAAGTATATGCAGCAAACCAATCTGAATGAGTAGACACCCCCCCATTTGGAAGAATATCTTGATAACAAAGAATCTTATTTACTCCAGGAGATATTACTGCCTTCCATGTTGGAGCATAATTAAAACTTTCAGTATTTATTGGATTAATAAATGCTAAATCATCCATGTAAACATAAATATTTTCATCATAGGTATTGTTAACATTGAAACAAACATCAAACAAAAATCCTTCTGTTAAAATCGTATATGGGTCTGTATAATTTGATGCAGGCATAGATGTAGAAAATTGAAATGATGAAGAAGTATTTACTGTATTCCCCCAATAATCCTTAAAGTAAACGCTATTTACCTCCAAAACATCCACAACTGCAGTTATATTAAATGTTGCCGAAGAAACAACTCCTTGAGTAACTAAAATATTTTCATTATAAACATCAAAAAAATTCTTAACATAATAAATTCCTGTTTCCACATCATTAGGTAATTTGTAAGGAACAATAATGGTATTATTTCCATAGGCAACTCCATAAATATTTATTTCTTCTTCTAATTTTTGATAACTTTCTTCTGTTGCATTATTAATTAAATATGCAGTATGATATACTCTAAGCGTACTCCCTGCATAATTATTGGTAATATTCGCCCTATAATATATTGTATCATAGCCTGCATATAATGCAGCATTTGAATAAGAAGTTCCATTCACATGTGTTGTTGGCAAAGGATTTTCATTTATTGTTAACCAAGTATTTGTAGTAAAAGGAACTTTTGCAGTTCCACTTGATTTTTCTACAACTACTCCATCTTCACCAATACATTCTGCATTTGTTCCGCTGCTCCCACAATAACAACTTAATAGAACTGCATAATCTGTTGCTTCATTAAAACTTTCATAATTTAAAATCCATTCAGATTTAAATGCGCCATCAAATAATTGAAACTCTCCACTTTTGAGCATTGTTGTTTCATCATTACTCCACACCGAATATCTACATGAACCTCCAGATATTTTTTTCCCAAGTTCGTCTTTTACTACTGCTTTTATGGAAGATGTTAAACCTAACCATTTTCCTCCAACACTTGCATTTGTAAAAATTAATAAACTTGCAGAAGCACCAGTAACATTTGCTCCATCAGTTCCTTCTTGTTGGGGCCCTTGAAGAGTTGCGTTTATTGCTCCAGAATATCCAGAGGGAATAAAATGAGTTTCATAAAATGCTATATTTTTTTTAGGAGTTGTTCCTGTATCTAATTCTACTTGATCACCTGTTGAATTTGTCCAATTTAAAACATATGCATCAGTTTCTTCATCCTTATTATCACAAACCATTTCTGCTGTTGCTGTCTCTGTTGGAGCATAAGTTTCTTTATCTAAAGTAACTGTACATACTGCGGATACTAATGGGAATAAAAGCAATCCTAAAATCAATAATATCATTATTTTTTTATTTATGGCCTTTAGGTTATTCATTTTTTATTCCCCCAGAAATAAATCTTAGCCATTCCTACTTTTCTAATTGTAACTTTATTTGCTCCTTCAAAAAATGCAAAAACATTTGCAATTGTTTGCCTAGATAAATTTAATTTTTTAGACAATTCAGAAATGGTAAATCCTTCTGAATTTTTCTTTAATTCTTTCTCAATTCTTCCTCTATTTTTATCCATTCTATTGTAAATCAATCATGATTGTATTAATGATTTTAATATTGATAAGCAATAGATGGTATTTAAAGGTTTTTATTCGGTTAACAGGATAATTATTTTAATAGGATTCTAATTAAGTTCTTCTGTCCAAGTTCTAGTTCCATCATTACATTGTCTTGGATAACTTTCCATTGCAGGGAATCCTGCCTCAATGCACGAATCAAAATCAGTTATTTCTAAACAGCAAATATTTGGAGAAATAAAACCTGTAACTTCTCCAAGATTAATTTCATTCTCTAAACAAGTATCTCCCACGACGATATTGACTGTTCTTCCTCCCTTATCTAAACATTCTTGAGGAGTCATTGATTTTTTTTCTACTTCCCAATTATTTATCTCCACATTAAATCGATCATTTCCTTTTTGCAATGTAATCATAAAACATCCAGGACACTTTGCAACTAAAACTTCTATTATTGTTAAACCATTTTCAAAACCAACATAATCAACTGCTATTTTTGAAGCTATTTTTTGATTTTCATTTAATTCCCAGCTCCTTATGCAAGCTCCAACATCTTCTGACCAAGAATAACCTGCAGCAACAAGGCAACCCCCTTCATCTTTATCTCCTCCGATTATTTCGTTTGAATCTTTTTCAAGGGATAAAAAAGCGATGACTCCAATTAATAGGAATGCCATTGTAATAAAAATCATTAACCTAATAGTTTTATTATCCATTATTTCTAAAAGAATTTAAAGGTTTTAAATTTTATTCTTTACCCCATGAAGAGTTGCTAAAAATTTACTTCCTAAGGATCTTTTTTCAACGACCCCCATAAAATCCACAGCCTTATGTAATGCCCTAGAATAGGCTTGCTCCCCCCCATAACTTGCAATATCTTGATAAAAAAATTTCCCAATGGAAGAAGTATAAAATCCTTTTACCGCCCAATTATTTAAATTGGGTACAAGATATTCAGAAGCATACTCTTCAGAAAGTTCTTCCTCTCCAAACTCTCTTTCAATAATAATAGAAACAGTAGAACGATCAAAAAAACTCTTTGAAAATGCCTCTCCCTCAATAAGATCAATGTGCTCCATAAACCAAGTATCTTCCCCCTCAAAATTAACTTTATTCTCCCACCCCAATTCTTCCAATATTGAAAGGGATTTAATTGTTTTTTGGAGATTAATCTTGTCTGATTTAAAATGTTCCCTCTGTGAATAATTGTAGTCTTCTTGTAACATCTCCTTAACTGTGTGGTTTAAAACTTCAAAATACGACAAAAGTTTTGAAGAAGTAATTTCTGGTGAGCCTAATTGTCTGTTTACCTTTACTAGACTCCAACAGTCTGCAAAATCTTTTGGATAGGAGTTATTATTTTCCAATTTAGGATAATCTTTTTCTAATTCATCCAAAGATTCTATCTTACCTAAAATATATTGAATTGAAGATTTATCTGCATACTTTTTATGATAGGTCTCTATTTTATTTAACTCCAGATCTCTATTTGAAAGTTCTTTTGGGAGAAGAGAATTAATCCCAAAAAATTCAGAAGGACCCTGTTCCCAACCTTTTTTATTTAACAAATATTCTAAATCACTTACCAATCGTTGCTTGACCCTAAATTTTCTTGGTATCACGTTTAATGGATGATTTTATTCTTTTTAAAAATTATTATTATAGAGTTTCTTACTATAATCCAAAGTTTTCAATAAAGTTTTCTATTGATTTATATTCTTGTAAAAATTCTTGTCCCTTTTTTGTTAATGAAAATGTTTTCTTTTCTTTTTTATCAATATCAAGATTAATAAAATTCTTACTGATTAATTCATTAATATATTCCTTAAACATTTGGGGAGAAAGATTTGAATTATAAAGTAACCTGGTTGGTTTGATGGCCCTATTGGTTTGTACTGCTTTCAAAATGTCTCTTATAACCTGTAACCTTTCTCGTTTTTTTGCCATTTTTATTTTGTTATTTTAACAACCCCATATAAAAATAAAATAAACATAATTAAATTTAGTCCGTAGACACTCATTAAAATTCCTTGACTCCAATTGAATATTGGTGATGCTATAAAATTTAGTGTCCAAGTAATGAAACTAAGCACCATTGCAATAAAATAAAATTTCAAAAACTTTCCTTTGGTTCCATTATCTAAATAATTTTTGTAGCTTATGGCAATTGCAAAAGCAAAAATAATAATCTGCGAGATAAACATCAAATTATGTGTTTGCCCAATAAAATCTAAAAAGACAATTACTAAGGCCATCATATAGAATATGGTTATAATTGGATTTAACAGAGAACTAAGATGGGGGGATTCTAAATCTTCAAAACGTTTCCATAAAAGACTATAGAGTAAAAAAAATCCAGCCATTACTAAAAAATATTCAAAAAGAACATTTACAGCATATCCATAATAAACTGAAGAAATATTTCCTTGATGGTATAGAGCCCCTAAGAAATATCTTATTAAAAAAGCAATTCCATAAAAAAAGAATGCATTCCTAAAATATCTTATTCCTTGATGCATACTCAATTTGAAAAGTTTATGTGATTTTAGAACAATGATTGTGCAAATCAAACCTACCACTAGAAGGTAAAATATTTTCAACAATTCCTTATTTAAAACAATCCATTCTAACATAAAATTTGAATTTTTTTAGATTATTTAAGGTTATATGTGGGAAAATATATAGGACAAATCTTGATTTTTGCTTCTTACTGCTTATAAAGAATTTTTTGTTATAAATATTAAGTTATTATTAACCTCTTAACCTCATTCAAGGGTTTGTTTCCAGCATGATGGCGGATTATCCCAAAATCTCGGAGACAAACCTTTGTCCTGCTCAATTAAATAACAAAACAAAAAAAGATGGATGACGAAGAACCTCCCTAACAATTAAAGCGTAATGCAACATACATTTGAAGGATCAGAAAGAATTAGCCCAATGTTCAACCCTTTTTGTTCACAAACTTCTTGACTAAGAAGCTCTCCACTTAAATCCTTGCATTCTGAAATGGACCAATCACAATTTTCTTCCCATATTTTAAAACAACTAGATTTTGATCCACACCAAAGATGTCCCTGCATTAAATCACATCCATGCTTATCTAATTGAGGTCTTTTAAAATAACTATCTTCTTGATCTTCAATTAAGACAAATGTTGAAAAAATTCCAAATAAAACAATAATTATTATGCCTATTACAAACACCTTCTTCATATTAATATAAACAAACTAACATTTTTAAACCTAATTCACTAAATTGAATAATGAAAAAGGGGCTTTTGAATGCATTTTTTAGTTTTTTAATATTATCAATCTTAGTTATAGGAGTTTCATGGTATTTTGTATATAATGAAGTTTTAATTGGGCCCATATTTATTTTCTTAGGAGTTATTAATTTATTATTCTTAAAATTTTTCAACCTTAAGCTAGAATCTGTTGCCCCTGACATGGTTTTTGGAGCAATTGATAATGGGATTCTTGTTTTCTTTGCAGTTGCTGGAGGCCACATTGCAGGAATTGCAGGAGCAGTTATCGGAGGAGCTGCAGGAAATACTATCACTGATGGAATTGGAGGATTATTCGAAGGGCATGTTGCAGAAGGGATGCGAAATAAAAAAGTTAATGAAAAACGAACTGCACTTTCAACAACCTTAGGAAAAATGGCTGGATGTCTTTTTGGAGCAGGTACAGCATTAATTATTGTTTGGGCTATCAGAAATATTCTTTAATTCTTTTTTCTTCCCTAGAAATTTGCTTATTTCAAATATAACTAATCCGGATAAAGCAAAAGGTAAAATCAATAACCAATCTTTTGCAGAGAGCGCAATTACTCCAAACATTGCTGAAAGTGGAGTGTAAAGCAAGATTAGATGTAATGCTATAGATAATACAACTGCGTAATTTAACCACTTATTTGAAAAGATTCCTATCTCCATAAGAGATTTATTTGAACGATATGTATAAACAAAGAAAAGTTCAAAAAGAACTGCAGTT
Source organism: Candidatus Woesearchaeota archaeon (assembly GCA_964633605.1). GTDB lineage: Archaea > Nanobdellota > Nanobdellia > Pacearchaeales > GW2011-AR1 > CAZWGF01. The sequence goes on along the minus strand of CAZWGF010000020.1, from coordinate 2,805 downwards.
GTTAATACCATTGTTTGAGTTCTTGCAGGAGAAATTGCTTGATTTATATCTATTAAGTAAATAATAAATTCTGCTGTAAAAGCAAGTAATCCTGCTAGGATTATTGATTTCCATATCCCAGTAAGAATTCCTTTTTCTTTTCTTGGTGAAGATTGCATTGTATCTTCTCCTTTTTCAAAAACTAAAGCTAAAGCAGGAAAAGAATCTGTAACAAGATTCATCCATAGAATTTGCAAGGGCAATAACGGTAAAAACCATTTATCTCCCCCATACATTATGCTTAAAATTAAAACAACTAAAATTAAAAATATTTCACTAAAATTTACAGCAAGAAAATATTTTATAAACTTTTTAACATTATCATAGGTTTTCCTTCCTTGTTTTACACCTGCAACTATTGATGCAAAATTATCATCAATAAGAACCATATCGGACACATCTCTTGCAACATCAGAACCCCTTTTGCCCATTGCTATTCCAATATCTGCAGCTTTCAATGCAAGAGCATCATTTATCCCATCCCCAGTAATTGCGACAACTTCATTATTTTGTTGAAGTAATTCTGTTATCCTTAACTTTTGGTCTGGAGTTGTTCTTGCAAAAATAGCAACCTCATCCAACATAGCTTTTAATTCTTCATCATTTAATTTACTTAGCTCTTTTCCAACAAGTGTTTTTCCTTTAATGCCTATTTGCTCTGCAATGGCCTTTGCAGTTAATGCAGAATCTCCTGTAATCATTTTTACTTTTATTCCTGCCTCTTGACATTGTTTTATTGCTCCTCTAACCTCTTTTCTTGGGGGGTCAATCATTCCTGCAAATCCTAAAAAAATCAAACCTTGTTCTTTTACTGCTTCTTTAGAAGAAAGATTTTTATAAGCAAACGCTAAAACTCTTAAAGCCTCTTGTTCCATTTTTTTTGATTCATTTAAAATAATCTTTTTTCTTTTTTCTGTTAATTGCTTTATTTGTCCTCCAACAAGTTCAAAATTTGAAGAATCCAAAATTTTCCCAATGGCTCCCTTAGAATAGACTATTTTATTTCTTTCATTATCTCTCACCACAGACATCATTTTTCTTATTGAATCAAATTCAAATTTTTTAAGACTAGGTTCTTGTTCGGTTAATAATTTTTTATTAAAACCTAAATCAAGGGATGCTGAAAGAAGAGCTTTTTCCGTAGGATCTCCAAAAAACTTATAGCCCTCTCCTTCTGATTCAAATCTTGCATTATTGCACAAAATACTTGTTTTTATTAATTGAACTAATTCTTTATTTGCTCTTAGATCTATTTTTTTACCTTGAAGAAAAATTTCTTTTCCTCTTTTAGTATATAGGGTGTTGTCTGTAAAAATTTCTTTTACATGCATTCTTTCATCTGTGATTGTTCCTGTTTTATCAGAACAAATAACAGTAACACTTCCTAAACTCTCTACTGCAGGTAATCTTCTAATGATTACATTTTTTTTTGACATTAATACTGAAGCAATTGAAAATGAAAGTGTTAAAACAGCAGGCAAGCCTTCTGGAATTGCTGAAACAGCCAATGCTACTGCAGTTAAAAACATCTCAACAGCATCAAAACGTTCAAATATTCCCAGAAGCATAACTATGCCCACAAAGACTAAAATTATTATTCCTATTTTTTTTGAAAATTTATCTAATTTTTTTTGCATTGGAGTTTTATGGGTTTCAATGCCTTGAAGAGTTTCTGCAATTCCTCCAAAAACAGTATCCATCCCTGTAGAAACAACAAGTGCTTTTGATTCTCCTCTAACAATTTGAGTTCCTGTAAAAAGCATATTTTCCCTTTCTGTCAAGATTGTTTTTTGAGGGAGTTTTTTAGTAGATTTATTTATGGGCAAACTTTCTCCAGTTAAAACAGCTTCATCTGTTTGTAAATTTTCAACTTCAATGATTCTACAATCTGCATTTATCTTATCTCCTGATTCTAAAATTACTATGTCTCCTGGAACTAATTGTTCTGAAGGAATCTCTAACATTTTCCCTCCTCGAATAACTTTTGATTTGGGAATAATCATTTTTTTCAAACTAATTATTGCTTTTTCAGCTTTGTATTGTTGGAAAAAGCCTATGCATCCATTTAATAGAACTATTGCAGAAATAACAATGGGATCTATCATATTTCCTATAAAAAAAGATATTACTGCAGCAATGATTAAAATGTAAATTAAAAAAGAATTAAATTGTTGAAAAAATATTTTTATTGGCCTAAATTTATGTGTTTGTTTTAAAACATTCTTTCCGTATTTTTTTAATCTTAGTTGTGCCTCTGCATTACTTAGTCCACTTTCAGAAGTTCTTAGTTGATTAAATGCTTCCTCTTTTGTTATGGAATAAAAATTTTCCATGAATTTATTTGGATAGTAAAGCTTAAAAATCCTTTCTCCCCTGTAATTTTGTAAGTCAGGTAGTTAACTTCGGGACTTAGCTTTTAGGTAAGCAAATTTTGATAAAAAACAAAATTAGTTCTGAGGAAGGTCCGGACACCATAATAAGGTTGTCGAGGAAACCTCGATTGTCGTGAGGCAAAGCTCTGGTACAGAAACGACACAGCTTTCGTGGGCTCTGATGAAAATCAGGCCTCGTCCTTTGAGAAATCATAGAACGAGAGTAATGAAACATGCGTGGAACTTCGAAACGAAAGATTTGATGAAACGAGCATCTCAACCGGTGCAAGGTCTTAGAACTGCATAGTGAAATGTTAACACTTTCCGTCTGATCCTTTGGGATCCAGGGAAAGACAGAATCTGGCCTATTCCTGACTTACACTTATTTTCTAAA
>CAZWGF010000019.1:0-12678 GCA_964633605.1 Candidatus Woesearchaeota archaeon | reverse complement strand
TTGATACTTTATATACTTTACGATAATACTGTATTATTGTATTAAATACACGCCTCGAGCAGGAATCGCGGCTAATTTTAACTAAAACTTTCCATTCCGTGTGCTTTCTTATAAATATCAAATAATGTAAAACTTGTGTCAATTGCATCTTCTTCTGCAAGTGTTCTAATGTGTGTTTTTTCTGCCCAATTATCTGGAATGATTGGTTTTTCTTCCTCTTTTGTTTTTGAAGATTTTTTCTCTACTTTTTCTACTTTATCATAATATCCAATTAAAGCAAGGAAGGGATTGTCTCCTGATTTTTCTTTTTTCTTAGTTTCTTCATCATCTTTTTCATTTAAGAAAAAATCTATTTCTTCTTGAAGTTGATCCATAGTTTCTGTGGTTGTTCCTTCAATTAATTGTAAGGTTTCACCTATATCTGATTTTTCAAGTTCTTTATTGATAAGATTAAGTTCATCATCATTTAATGCATATGATTTAAATGTCATTTCTGCTTTTCCTCCAAAAACATATTGTCCTTGTTGTTGATTTGTTTTTGTAGGAATTCCTCTAAATTTAAAATCAACTAAAACACAAGTATGATAATTTCTTCTTGTTTTTAATTTTTGAAAATCATCAGGAAGTTTTCCTTCTAGTGCAGAAGTTTTCACATCAATTTTTCTTTTACCTAAAAGAGATAGTTCTAATAAAATTGTATTGAAAGTTTTTACCATGGCAGGATCTCTTCCCACATCTTTCATCTCAAGATCTGTAGCTGCTTTTAGATAGGGTTTTGCCCAACGAGAATAAAGTTTTAAACTACTAACTTGACTTTTCAAATATGTTCTTTCAATTTCATATCTTTTTCTTAATTCTTTTTCAGATTGATTAATCCAGGTATTGAATTCTGCAACTCTTGGGATTAATATTCTTTTAACAACATCATTCAAATCTATTTTATTTACATCATCTGTACTATTTGCTATTAAAAATGCATCAATTAATGTTCTTCCTGCACCTCCTTGCGCAAATGCCATAGCCTTAACACTTGAATTCCCTTTTGTCATGTCCACCTTATCTAACCAGATTTGTTTTAATGAAAGTCTTGCTGCTTCTTTATCTCCTGATTTTAAATCCTCGTAGTGTTGTAATCTTGTTCTAAATTCTTTTAGGTCATAAATAATATTCAATACGCTTCTTAATAGGGTGTTTATATCTGCCATTGTTTTTGTTGCTTGTTGTTGCATTACTGATGCTTTTGTTCCTAGTTCTGAAAAATGTCCTGAACCAGGTGAAGAAGAGAAATTGTCTACTAGTTTTTCTGTTTTAAGTCCAAAATCTTCTAATAAATCTATTATGAAAAAATAAATTGGTTCAAGAGTTTCTGATGGGGAATCATATACAATTGTGTGTTCTGATAGGGGTTTTGGCTCTACTTTCTCAGCTGGTATTTTTTCTATAGAACCATATTCTTTTAGTAGTTCTACCCCATTTTTTGCATATAATTTTGGATTTGTTTTACCAATTATTTGTTGAATAGTTGCTGCCATAATAAGAATATGTATGAAGTATTTAAAAAATGTTTGCAAATTTTAAAGATACGAGAATAACATTTTTCATGAAACTCGGGACACTAATGTGTGACTTAAAAAGCCTCAAAGTTCCTAAAAATGTTTGTAGATAAAAAAGATTTATAAATGAGGTTAATAAGTATTTTAAATGGTAAATAAAGGATTAAAAGCATTGTTATTTGGAGCAGGATTGTATGCTCTTACTAGTTTAGGCTCTGTAGGCGCACAAGAAACTCAAGTTGAAAGAAATAATGGCGGAGAAATTAAAAAAATATGTTTAGATCATGAAAACTTTTCTAATTGTTATACTTTTGATAATGAATCAATAACATTTAAGGGTGGAAATATTGATGTGGATTTTTATAATTATCCTCTTAAAATTAAGAAAGTACTTAAGAAAAAAACTAAAAATCTTGAATATTATAATGATTTTGCAAATAAACAGAGAGTAATTTATAATCATTCTGAAGAAAATAAGGGTTTGGCATTTCCAGATTGGGCAAAAGTAGGAAAAGCTTCTCGAGCAAAGAGATTTAATGAAGAAACTAAAAGGGCTTGGAAAAGAGACTACCTTTATTTAAGAGAGTTGAAGATGTTAATCCAAGGGGAAAAAATTACTAAAATTAAGGTTGGTGGAGAAATAATTTATAATAATTTAATTAAGAATTATGATGAAGCCATTTCTGCTAAAAAGAGATTAGAGGCTGCAGATAAATTGAGCAAATAATTATAATTGTTTGTTACATATATGCTTATATATATTCATTATTAAAATTAATTATGTCTAAGTGTGTATTTTGTGATATTTATGGGGAAGGGAAGGAAGTGATTTACGAAAATGAATCTGTTTTTTCAAGATTTGATAAATATCCTGTTTCTCCAGGACATGTTGAAATTATTCCAATAAGGCATGTTGTTTCATTAGAGGATTTAACTGATGTTGAATGGTCTGGTATTAGATCTGCCATTGAACCAATTCTAGAGACTCTTAATGATCTTTCTTTAAGAAAGGTTTATGAAAATCTTATTGTAAATCCTTTAGACAATTGGTCAGAACATTTTTGTGCAGATATGTTGAATCACATTGGAGTTGATCAGAAGATTGCGGAATACAATTTTGGAGTTAATGAAGGGAGATCGGCTGGAAGAACAATAGATCATTTACATTTTCATTTAATTCCTAGGTTTAAGGGGGATGTTAAAAATCCTACTGGGGGAATTAGAAGCGTAATTCCTGCGAAAGGTAATTATAAGCAATAACTAAATTTAAAAAGTTCTTATTCTTAAAGTTTTTATGGGTTTTTTAGGGTTTGGAAAAAGAAAGGATTTTATTGATTTGACTAATCATCTTAATAGGCAAGAGGCTGAGAGTTTAGTGAGAAATGAAGTTCCTGTACAGGAAAGTGCCACTTCTTCTGGTTTTGATTTTTTATCTGGTTTGGCAGGAGCAGGAAGTCAACAAACTTCTCCCTCGGATGAACCAAGTTCAGAATATGTTAATGTTGGTGGAGTTTCAGAAACTTCTGATGATAAAAAAAGAAAGTTGAAACAAATGTTAAATGATCTTACAGATAAATTAGAGGATATTTCAAATCAAATTTATCACCTGCAGCAAAGGGTTGAACTTTTAGAAAGAAAAGCTGGTGTGGGTAATTTTGGTTAGGTTTATTAATATTGATTTCTTTTTGGATTTATGAAAAATTTTGATGATAAAACAAAGGCATATGCATTAAAGAATGCTTTAGCATACAATGGGAAGGCTGCACGGGGAGCTGTTATTTCTTCTTTGTTTAATGAAGGTTTGAAAAAAGAAGATATGAAAAAGTATGGAAAAAAGATTTCTGTAATAATTAGTGAAGTAAATAAAATGAATCTTGGGGAGCAATCAATTGAATTTGAGAAATTGCGAGATATTGTGAGTGAAAGAAAAGTCCGTGAAGGATTGCCTGAATTGCCTGATGTGAAAAAGTCAGGAGTTATAACTAGGTTTTCACCAAGCCCATCAGGAGCACTTACTCTTGGACATATTTTAACAATCGGTCCTAATTTTCTTTATGTTAAAAAATATGGTGGAAAATTTTATGTAAGAATTGAAGATACAAATCCAGAAAATATTTACAAACCTGCCTATAAAATGATTGAAAAAGAATCTAAATGGTTATGTGATAATGAGGTTGAAATTGTAATTCAATCAGATAGAATGGATTTGTATTATAAATATGCAGAGAAATTAATTAAAAAAGATGCAGTCTATGTTTGTACTTGTTCTGGAGATGAATTTAGGGAGCTAGCAAAAAATAAAAAAGATTGTCCTTGTAGAAAATCCAATGCTAAAGAAAGTTTAGTTAATTGGAAAAAGATGTTAGATAAAAAAGGTTTTAAGATGGGCGAAGCTGTTTTAAGATTTAAATCTAAAGAAGGAATGAAACATAAAAATCCTGCAATGCGTGATTTTCCTTTGGCAAGAATTAATGAAACTTCTCATGCTCGTCAAAAAAATAAATATCGTGTTTGGCCTTTAATGAATCTTTCTGTAACTGTCGATGATATTGAAATGAAAATGACTCATATTATTCGTGGAAAAGATCATAAAGATAATGCTGAAAGACAAAAGATGATCTATGAAGTTTTAGATAAAAAGTTTCCTTGGGTGGGTTTTATTGGAAGATTGCACTTTAAAGATTTTGAAATGTCTTCAACAAAGATACGACAAGGAATTGAATCTGGAAAATATTCTGGTTGGGATGATGTTAAAATTCCTACTGCTGCGTCATTAAAAAAACAAGGATATAAACCAGAAGCATTTTGGAAATTTGTAGAAGAGAGAGGGATTGCAGAAGTGGATAAGATTATTGATAAAAAAGATTTTTTCGAAGTTTTGGATAATTTTAGAAAAATCTCCTCGGGATAAAAACATTTTTAAAGAGGATATCCTTCTTTGTATTATTAAAGGAGGTTATAATGAACAACAAAAAAGCGATTTCAGGTATTATAATTACAGTAGTTCTAGTTGTATTAGTTTTAGTATCTATTACAATTGTTTGGAATGTAATTAGTGATATCATTGCTGATCAAGCTGGGAATGTGGATTCTGAAGCGCAATGTATTGGAGCAGGTTTAACTGTTTCTTCAATTAATTGTGATGCGACTCCATGTAGTGTGGTTATGAAAAGACAAGTTGGTGCAAATGCAAATCCGGATGGACTTACAGCTGTTTTCACTGATGTGAATGGAGGTTTAGTAGGAACTACTATTGTGGCTATTACTAGTGTTCCACAAACATTTACTGGTGGAACTGATGCTGCTACAGATGTTTCGGTAAGAGTGTACTTTAACGATACTGAAGATCCAAGTGTTATCCACGAATGTCAACCAGTTACTCAGGCGGTTTAAATTTATTTTTTATTTTTTATTTTTTATATTTTGAAGGTTTATGTTTTTATGACATAAACTTCATCATTCTTTTTTACTAGAGGTAGTTTTAATCCGATTTCATCATTCTTTTTTCCCTTAGAGACTTGTTTATTATGTATTTCAATACGTTGCACTTTTGCTTTTTGTAATCCAGTTGTTTTTCCAATTATAATTAGTTCGTCTCCAACTTTTAATTCTGAGACTAATTTCACTGTAGCAACATTTATTTTTGGATAATAGTGTAATATTTTTCCTATAAAATGTTTTTTTTCTTTTGATGCACTATGTTCTATTTTTGCAAAATCATCGGATGTTGGAAGTCCAAGATAAAATCCAGAAGAAAATCCTTTGTTGTATACTTTTTTTAATTCTTGAAGGGATTTTTTTATTTCTTCTTTTGAAAGTTTATTATCTATTGCTTTCCTATATTCACTAACAACTGTATCCACATATCTTGGTTCACGATTTCTTCCTTCAATTTTAAATGATTTTATTCCCGCCTGTTTTAATTTGTTAATAAATGGAAGTGTGCATAAGTCTTTTGCAGACATAACTTTGTTATTTTTTAGTTTTAATTCATAGCCTTCTTGGGTATCTTTTACAATGTAACTTCTTCTACAGGGTTGTATGCATTGTCCCCTGTTTGCAGAACGACCAAATAAAAATTGTGAAGTGAAACATCTTCCTGAGACTGCTACGCACATTGCCCCATGGATAAAACATTCCACATCAATTACTTTTGATATTTTTTTAATTTGTTTTAAATTTAATTCTCTTGCTAAAACAATTCTTTTTGCTCCTAATTTTTTATAGAATTTTGCAGCTTCAACATTTGCTACAGATGCTTGGGTTGAAATATGGAAAGGTATTTTGTATTTTTTACAAAGTTGAATGATTGATAAATCCCAACAGATAATAGCATCAACTTTTCCTTTTGTTTGTTTGATTATTTTTTCTACTTTAGCTAATTCAGTGTCATAGAGAATTGTATTCAAGGCTAGATATTTTTTAACTTTTTTTGGTTTACACATTTCTGAAATTTTATCTAAATCTTTAATTGTGAAATTTTGTGCCCCTTCCCTCATATTAAACTCTTTTATTCCAAAGTAAACTGCATTTGCCCCTGCATTAATGGCTGTTGCTAACATTGGAAAGTTTCCTGCTGGTGCAAGCAATTCGTGTTTATATGTCATCGAATATCATTGAAAAGGCAAGGTCAGCCAAGTTTTTATTTTTTTTAGATTTGAGTGTTTCTTTAATTTCTTCTCTCCAAATTGGAATTCTGTTTTTATTTGTTTTTTTATATTCTTCTGTTAAAAAATATTCTTCTCCTTTTTTCTGAATCTCTTCGTTTAGGAAAGAGTGCATTTTACATGGATTAATAAAATTCCAATATTCTTTAATTTGGGCTCTAAATGTGTGATCATTTAATTTTAAGATTTCATCTATCTTCATACCTTCATATGCTCCCACCATACATATCATTGAGTTTTGTGCATATATAACTCCCATAGTAATTTTTAGAAAGAATTCATATATAAAGTTATTTCTTTAGATTAACATCTAATTGTGGGAAAGGTATTTCTATTTTGTTCTTAGTTAAAGCATTGTAGATTTTTGTGTTTGCTTCATCAATTGCATTGAATCTATTTTCAAATGAATCCACATAAAAGTATGCTTTAAAATTTAAACTTGAGTCTGCCATTTCTAAGAATTTAACTGTTGGTTCTGGATCTTTTTCAAGGTGTTTTAATGACTTAATTTCTTTAAGTACTATTTTCTTTACTTTTTCTATGTCTGAACCATATGCAACTCCAAAAGGAATTACTGTTCTTGATTTTGGTTCTGGCAATGCAACATTTTGAATATTACTTTCGGATAGTTTATTATTTGGTACTATGATCCATTCATTATCAAAGGTTTTTATTTTAGTGCTTCTTAATCCTATTTTCTCTATTTTTCCTTTTGTATCTGCATCTAAGTAAACTAAATCTCCAACACTTATTGAACGATCAAAAATCATTGCTGCTCCTGAAAATATGTTGCTTAATATTGGTTGTAATGCAAGTGCAACTGCAAGTCCTGCAATTCCTAATCCTGCAAGCAAGGGTCCTATTTGGATTCCCCACAGGTCTAAGATATATAGAAGGCATACAACAACTAAAGCTGTTTTTAGAACACTGCTCATTAATGAGATTAAACTATCATCTACATTGGATTTTGTTTTTGCAGTTAATTTTTTTATTGCATTAATTATAACGATGTCCACTACAATATATGCTAGATATGCAATTACTATGATTAATAGTGTGTAAATTATATTTGTAGAGATCAACATGGTATTTTTTGTCAATACAATTTCTTCTAGGACAAATTTTAAACTCAATAAAAATGCAAGAATTGTTAGGGGCCTTGATGACTTTTGAACTAATTTATCATCTAGAGTGGTTTTTGTTTTTCTTGTTAAGTTTAAAGATATTCTTTCTATAAAGAATAGAATTGTTCTCATAACAAATAGAAAAATTATTAGTAAAACAAATGCCCTAAGATATTCGTTTTGGATATATTGTTCTAGCATGGATAGGAAGAGGAGTTTTACTTTATATTAGTTTTGGAAAAGGTAAATTTTAAATACCCTTAATTCTACTCAAAAATATGATTACAGCTAAATATGGGAGTTATCCCCATCACTTCAAATAAGAAAGATTTTGTTAGCTGTGCTTGTTCTGAAAAAACTTATAAATCTCCTTCAATTGAATTAAATTATGATGGTTGTAGTTTAACGGTAGAACGTGTGGTTGTGGTCCGCAAGACGAGGGTTCAACTCCCTCCTTCCATCCTTTATTCTGAAAAATGATTAAAACAGTTATATTTGATTTAGATGGAACTCTTTACAATCTGGAGGGAGGTAAGTTTAAAGGGTCTAATTTGCAAAAATCTATTTTGGAAAGGGCTGTGTTATTTTTAGAGGAAAAATTATTGTTTGATGGAAATAAAGCTAGGGATGCTCTGAAAATAATTCTTGATAAATATGGAGAGGATATTAGTTTAGGAATGGAGTCTGAATATGGTATTTCTAGAAAGGAATATTTTGATTATGTCTGGAATATTGATCCTGAAAAAATTGTTTTTAAATCTAAAGAATTAGTAAGTTTGATAAATCGAATGTCTGTGATTTATGATTTGATCTTAGTTTCAGATGCTCCAAAAATATGGATAAAAAATGTAATTAATTATTTGGAAATTAGTGATTTTTTTAAGGGGGTGGAAAATGGGGAAGATGATTTTAGGAAAAGTAATGGGAATATATTTCCTAAGATAATAAAAAAATATTCATTGGAGCCAAATAATACGGTTTTTGTAGGGGATCAAGAGGAAGAGGATGTTGTAATCCCAACTAAATATGGATTTAAAACAATTAAGGTTGGTAGCTCTGATGCTGCAAATAGTTCTATAAAAAATATATATGAAATAGAAGATGCTGTTAGGAGTATTTGTATGAAAAAAAATTATAAAAGAAAATTACAAATAGGTGTTATGGGTAGTGCTGCCGATTTAAAGTATTCTTCTGAAATATCTAACCTTGCTGAAGAAGTTGGAGAATTAATTGCAAAATCGGACAACATAACTGTTTATGGTGCTGAAAAAGATTATGATAGTTTGTCTACTGCTGCAGCAAAGGGCGCAAAAAGGTTTGATGGATTAACAGTCGGAGTTACTTATGGGAAAGGAAAAGATATTTTTGATAAAGAAAATACAGATGTATGCGTTGTTACTGGCCTTGAAAGGGGAGGGGGACGAGAATTTGTTTTGGTCAATAGTTGTGATGTCATTATTGCCATTAGTGGAGGCTCAGGAACTTTAACAGAATTAGCTATTGCTTATCAGTCTGATATTCCAATGATTGTTATTAATGGAACTGGAGGGTGGAGTGATAAATTATCTGATACTTATTTTGATGCTAGAGAAAGAAGAAAAGTTATTGGAGTTGATACTCCTGAACAAGCTGTTAGCTTGGCAATAAAATTAGCTAAAGAAAGATTATTAAGTCTAGACAAATTAAATAGGTTAGAAGGGGAGATAAAATGAAAACAGAAACAATAAAGGGATTTAAAGATTTCACAGGAGAAGATGCTATTAAACGAGCTGAAATTAAAAAGATCCTGATAAAGAATTTTGAAAAGTATGGCTTTGATCCAGCAGAGACTCCAATTGTAGAGTATGAAGAATTTGTTCAAGGGGAGAATGCAAGTGATGAAGCAGTATCTGATATTTTTAAGTTGGAAGATAAAGGTAAACGAAAGTTAGCTTTGAGATATGAATTTACTTTTCAGTTGAAGAGAATTGCTAAAGGAAAGAAACTTCCTTTCAAACGTTATCAAATAGGAGAAGTTTTTCGTGATGAACCCATCTCTGCAAACAGATTTAGGCAATTTGTGCAATGTGATGTAGATGTTATTGGTTCAAGCATTAAAGATGAAGCAGAAATTCTTTCATTGGTCTCGGATGTTACAAAAGAATTAGGTATTTCAATAGTAATTAATGTGAATAATAGAAAATTATTGAATGAGATTTTAGATGGTGAAAAAATAAAGAATAAAGAACAAGTTATGCGAGAAGTTGATAAATTGGACAAATTAGATGAAAAACAAATAAAAGAAAATTTGAAAAAACTTGGTGCTGAAAAAGTTTTGAATATTTTTAAGAAACCAGAAGCTTTCTTTAAGAAATATAACTCATATTCTGAAATTGAAGAACTGAAAAAGACTTGCAAGGCTTATGGGGTTAAGATTAATTTTCAACCAAGTCTTATTCGTGGGCTTTCTTATTATAATGGAAGTATTTTTGAAGTTAAAACTAAGAAAATGAAGGAAACCATTATTGCTGGAGGAAGTTATATGTTTAACAATGTCCAATCAACTGGAATTTCTTTTGGATTAGATAGATTAGCTATGATTGCTAAGATTGAAAGTGAAAAAGAGAAATATTTAGTAATTTCTCTTAAGCAAGACAAAGAATCTATCAAACTTGCACAACAATTAAGGGAAAAGGGTAAAAGTGTTTGCATTTTTTATGGAAAACCTTCAAAAGCATTAGAGTATGCCAATTCATATGGGTTTGGAAAGGTTATTTTTGTTGGCGAGAAAGAAGTTAAGGCTAAAAAATTCAAAGTTAAGAATATGAAAAGTGGTAAGGAAAGTTTGTTGAAGTAGTTACTTGAGACAATAAAAATTTATATAGTTTTTAGTAATTGTTATTTATATGACATTAAAAAATTTGTATGGTGCGGGTAAAAGTGCGTTGAATTATTTAGTAAGAGATAGAAGTAAAAATAAAGAACGAACAGATTTGAAAAAATACCTTGGAGAGTTTGGATTTAAAGAATATGGGGAACAAGAAAAAAATCTTTTAAATAAAATTAATGGGTTGGAATCTTGGATGAATCATTCTGGGCCTTTGAAGGAAGAATATTATATTGCAAAAGAAGGTATAAATGATTTAGAAGATGAACGTAATCATAATTCTTTACATATAATTGAAAAAGTAAAATCAAATATACAATCTGTTAAAGATAATGTGCTCAAGGAATAATTAAATTCTTCTCACTTCATAGCCTTTTAGGGTGTAATATGCTTCTGTTAAATTTGTTCCACATAAACTAGGTTCTTTTATCTCCACATATTTTTTTTCATGATTTACTTTTGTTTGCGGTCCAAGAAATTTCCAAACTGGGCCCAATATTTTTGTTAAATCTTTCATAATCCAATTAACTGAGAGAGGTTTTTAAGAATTACTCTACTTCAATATCCATTCTCCAAGAGTTTTTTTCTCCTGAAATTTTTGAGTCTTTAATTTTAAGTGATTTTTTGAATAAGGGGCAATTAAGAACAAATGTTTCAAATTCCCCGCCCTCTCCTGCAACATGAATTTTATATTTTTCTTTTAATGGTTCAACATCTTCAATAAATTGTTCATTAATCTCACGTCCTAGCCAAGATTCATCTAAGGGATATGCAAAAACCCCCACAATGGCTATTTTGAAATTATCCCTTATTAATTCTTTAAGATATTCTGATTCGTCTTTTTGCCATAATGGATTAAGACATTTTAATTCTAGTTTATCACATATTTTTTGTATTCTTGATGCTTGGTAAACAGACTGAAGTGCTCCTGTTACAATGCAATCAATTTCATATTTTTCCTTAGCTTCTGCAATTGCTTTTTCCAAATCTATTAATTCTTCTTCTTTTTCCCCCTTTGTTTTTGTAATTAACAAAGGTAACTCCATTACTTCTGCTTGTTGTTTTGTTTTTTCAATTGAAGGAGTATGAAACATGTAACTTTCTTTGTTTTCAGAAAAGATTGATATTAAGCAAGTTAATTCATGTCCTTGTTCTTTTGCTAGCCAAGCTGCATAACAAGAGTCTTTACCGCCTGAAAATAATACTGCGCATTTCATAAAACAGAAAAAGGTTAAGGGTTTTTAAGAGTTATTCTAACATATCACCTAGGGGATTTTCAAAGTCTTCATTAATTTTTTTAAGTCTTTGTTTTTTTTCATCATCCAGTTCTTCCATTTCTTTTTCAAGTTCTTCTCTTAAATCTTCAAATGGATCTGGATTGTGTTTAAGATAAGTTTTCTTTAACCAAATATGAATTTCTTCAAAGTGGCCATTTTGTTCAAGCCATACTTTTTTTTGATTTTCAAGATGAAGTAATGGATAAAATCCAATTATTCTTTCTTCTCTTTCTTTACCGATAAAATTAGTAAATGAAATCTTTTTGTGTTCTTCATTTTTTTCAAAATGATACATAAGATTTTCATACATTTCTTTTATTTTATTCTTGATGCTAAAGTTTCTTTTTGGCAAAGAAATTCCTGTTTCTCTTAGAGCATTGTGATTGATGATTTCTTTTTTTATTCTACGATTTTCAGTTGCAATTGCTTGGTCCAATGAAGCTACCAATTCTTTTAATGTGACTTTTTTGAATCTTGGCATTGGACTTCTAGGAATTAATTCTGGGATTTCCTCGTCCAGTTCAATTCTCTCTAGGGTTGTTACCTTCTTTTCTATTTTTCCAAACAAGATCTCATCGATGCTCTTAATGTATTGGTTTAAAAGCATTTCCGATTTAATTTTAAGCAAAAGTGAAGCAGCAAGCAATACCTTGCTTGATACAAAGAAATCATTTTCTTCATATTGTTGTACTTTTTCTAGATATTTTTCAGTTAGAATTGATATGTCTAAGTCCCAGGGATCTAATTGCTCTGTATTAATTAGGTCATAGATCACATCTTGCCACCCTATTTGTCTACTAAATAGCAAATCATGGACTTGTTCTTGCTTTACAGACTTCTTATCACCCTTTTCCATGAGGCATTTAGGAAAAGGAGTTATTTAAAATTATATGAAATTATAGTAGTGACTAAGTATTAAATATCTAATAAATGTAGTGACTAATAGGTAATTTATGTTTCGTCACTTTGGGTTGACAACCGGCTGTCATTTCTAAAGAGTAACATTAACGAAAGGTTTAAATACTGAAACACCCTCTAATTACTATCACCTCTTTTTACCCAGGAGAGGCTTCAGGTTGACTATTTTTTGACTTGGATACTCTCCCAGGGTTTATAATCATTAATTATTTTTTGAGTAATGTCTTATTTCTATTAATGCCTTATATGCATCTTTCATATTTCTAAATTCAT
>CAZWGF010000018.1:10492-12693 GCA_964633605.1 Candidatus Woesearchaeota archaeon | reverse complement strand
CATTTTGTGTGATTGTGAACAATAATCTTTATGAATTGGTAAGTATTGCTAATAGCATCCTAAATTGGGAAGCAAGATATGGTGATGCTGAAACAACGGTTTACATGAACTATTATAATGATCTAAAAGTTGAAAAGAAAAAACAATCTGAAGGAACAACAATCTATGTTTTAACAAACAGAGACAATAAAAATAAATTTCAGTTTGCCTCAAGGAGTGTTGCTTGGCCCCCAGGATTTTAAAAAATACAATGAAAAATAAAAAACAAACACCACAGGCGTACCCAGAACAATCTTTTTCAAAGATTTTTACTAAGGGCATATTAATATTAATCCTAGGAATTTTCTTAATTAGTTTTGCATCTGCAGGAATTTCATTTTGTTGTGAAAAAACAATCGATGGAGACTGGTGTCAAAATACAGAACAGGCTCAATGTGATCAAGATTTTAGAAATCTTCCAACTTCCTGTGAATCAACAGGATATTGTAGTTTAGGTTGTTGTTATGATAGTCAAGAAGGAACTTGTATGGAAAATACTGCAGAGATAACTTGTAATGAAGAGGGTGGAGTTTATTCAAAGACTAGTGCAAGTTGTGATATTCCTCAATGTACTTTAGGCTGTTGTTTAATTGGTGATGAAGCAGCTTTTGTGACTCAAACAAGATGTAAAAGATTAACTTCTTTATATGGTGTTGAAGTTAATTTTAGAACAGATATTAGTAATGAAGTGCAATGTATAATGAGTGCCAGCATGGGAGATGAAGGGGCTTGTGTATTTGAACAGGAATTTGAAACAACATGTGATTTTTTAACAAAAGGAGAATGTGCAGAAATTATAGATGCTAAATTCTATAAAGATAAATTATGTTCTGCAGAAGAATTAGGAACAGTTTGCGGGCCTTCTAAAAAAACAACTTGTGTTGATGGTAGGGATGAAGTTTATTTCTTAGATACCTGTGGAAATCTTGCAAATATTTATGATTCTTCAATGGAAAAAGATAAAAATTATTGGACAGATGTTTATGCAAAAGAAGAAAGTTGTTATGCGGATTCGTCCAATGCAGACTCTGAAGGTTGTGGAAATTGTGATTATTTTTTAGGTAGTACTTGTAAAGCATATGATAGAGGAATTAATAATGCTAAGCCAGACATTGGAGATAATATTTGTAGAGATTTGGCTTGTGAATTTAATGATGAAAGATATGAACATGGGGAGACTTGGTGTGCTGGAACAGAGAGCACTAGTAATATTGATGCTGGAGCATTAAAAGCAAGTGTTCAGAGTAATGAAAATTTGCCTGGAAGTAAATATAATCGACTTGTTTGTTATAATGGAGAAGTAAGTATTGAACCATGTGCAGAATTTAGACAAGAGGTTTGTATTGCTTCAGAAATTAATGGTTTTAGTACTGCTATGTGTAGAGTAAATAGATGGCAAGAATGTGTCCAGCAAGATAATGAACAGGATTGTGAAAATACAGATAAGAGAGATTGTCAATGGAAAGAAGCAGTAGGAAATAATTTTTGTGTTCCTCTTTTTGCTCCTGGATTTAATTTCTGGGAATCTGAAGGAGAAGCAGAAGCAATTTGTGCAGCAGCCTCATGGGAATGTACTGTTTACTATGATACAAAATTATTTGGTGATAAAAAATGTGTAAAGAATTGTGAATGTCTTGAGGATAGTGCTAAAGATGAAATGAATACAGTATGTAGTGCCATGGGGGATTGTGGAACCAAAACAAACTATGTTGGAGCTCCTGGTTATCACAGCGACGAAGATGACGATGAAGAATAAATTTCTATAGAATAAGATTTTTGGTGTAATTACCCAATAGTAACATTTAAATATAGTAAAGTAATTAATTTTTTATGAAAAATATAGGAAGAAGATACTTATTGAAGGGATTGGCAGCAATGGCTATGGGAACAATGATTCCAAGTTGTGTGACAACAACTGATATTAAAACTTCTCAAGAAGATATTGTTCAAAGACCACTTATTGAAGAAACTAATTTAGGACCTTGTTCAGATGAAGAAAATTGTTTAGAAGCTATTACTCCTGAAAGAAAAGTATCTACTACTCCTAAAAATTTGTATGGTAGAATTGATAATGTTTGGGTTGACCATAATGTTTATCTTGGAGAAGAAAAAGGAATGAATATTCATACTAGACTTAGAGTAAACAATCGTAAAGGACGTCA
>CAZWGF010000018.1:0-10392 GCA_964633605.1 Candidatus Woesearchaeota archaeon | reverse complement strand
AAAAAGGAATTAATATCCATACAAAATTCAGAATAAAAAATAGAAAAAACTCTCCTGTTGGAGTTGTTACATATTTCTACAATGTTAATGGGGAAAAATTAATGGATAAAGATGGATGGTATAATTCTGTAGATGGTCAGGTTTGTACATTAGTAAAAAAATTACGTCCTGGCTATGAAGATACTACCTATGAGGATGCGACGATGTTTATTCCAAATTCCCAATTAGATATTACTAAACCAGGTAAACATGAACTAAAATTTCAAGTGTGGCTATGGGATTATAATGCTCAACCCGCTAAAAATTTAAGTAAAAGTGAATGGGGATATATTAACCTAATAAAATGAAAAAAGACTTAATAAACAAAATAAAAACAGGAGCAGTTATTGGAACGAGTTTAATAGCTTTAGCAACAAGTGGATGTGCCCATAATAATAAATGGCAAAGAGCTGTTGTTTGTGATAGTCCTCTTATGCTTTTTGCAGATAAAGATTATTGCCAAGATAAAATAAATTCTCCAGTTATATTTTATAGACCACAACCAAAACCCTCAATAAAAATTACTCAAATTAATCAAAATTCTCCTAATTCTCAAATAAATATTTATCCTAATGCAAATATCCCTAAAAAAATTATTGATAATTCTAAACCAGAAGCACATGTGTATAATGTGTGGAGAGATTTAAACCACAATAATGTTGTAGAAAGAAATGAACTATTTGGAGATGGAAAAAAAGTTTTTGATTTCGACAAGGAAATAGTTTCTGCAAGTTTTTGGAATAAATCATATGTTGGACCATTTACAATAAAATCTTGGGATGCAAAAGGAAATCTTTTAGGAGAAAATATTTACAATAATAAAAAACCACATGTTTCACTTGGAAAAGTTGCTCAAGGTTATGATACAGGACCCGTAGATAATAATTTCTTAGAAAATATAAAAAAAGCTGGACCTGGAAAATATAGCATTACATTTCACTGGCATGGAAATGTAATTAAAAAAGAAATTGAGTTTTGTAACAAATAATAAACATATTCCTTATGAGTGAAATATTTATAAACAATAATTAACTAATGCATTTATGAAAAAGATTGGTGCAAGTTTTTTAGTTTTGAATTTAGTTGTGTCTATGATTGCTTTTGGTTTTATATTTAATATTGGGGTTGTAAGCGGAATAACTTGCGAGGAGGCAGGAGGAGAATGGCTTAATGCTGCAGGTAATTCAGGTGGCACAAGTAATTGTTGGAAGGAGGGTGTTGATATTACTGACACTGTAACCACTTCAGATACCACTACCGATACTACTACTGATGATGGAAAAACTTCTGGCCCCCAAACTACCTCAGAGGGATCTTGCCCAGCGGGAGAAACTCGAAGTGATGATGGCATATGCCGACCTATAATCTCGCCTTTAGAAGAGTACAAAATCAAAACTTATATTCCTCCAAAAGGATCATCATCTACAGCAGAAATCCCTGTAAAACCAAAAAAACTAGACCCAGCTGGAATTGCAGCATTAGCAGGCACAATATCTGGTTTTAAGGGATTAATACCTGAAGGGAAAGCAAAAATAAAAAGCGAAATTGAAGCGGGCACTATAGACGGAGTTTTTCCAGTTGATGGGGGAATTGAATCAGGAACTATTGGACTTAAAAAAGTTGACAATGATGTTTTTGCATTTGATAAAGGAGGAAACCAAATTGGAGAAGCATTACTCCCTGAGGACTTAGCTAAATATGGTATTACTGAACTTAATGGAAAATTTTCCCAAGTAGGTACTGGTTCAAAATTCGGAGATATTTTTTTACATGATTGGGGATGGGGCACTGGTGCTTCAAACCTTTTCGGACATATTACTTCAGGAGTTATGTGGGCAGGAACTGTTTCAGGAGCAATTGCATTAATAGGAGGATTTGTTGGAGATGATGAATTAACAAATGCTGCATCGATTGCTGCCTTTGGAGGAATCATGGCAGGAAAAAGTGTTTATGGATTGTTTAAAACAGGTGGTTACGCTGAAGGGGCTGGAGAAACAGGAACTAAATTTCTTAATAAATTACTTCCAAAAAAATTAGAAATGGGAGTAAAAGGATGGTCAACTGGAATCGGAATCGGTGTTGGAGCTGCAATATTCTACGCAACTTACAAAAAAGAATCTACTGAAACAGTTAATTTTGAATGTTTATCTTGGGATGCACCTACAAAAGGAGAAGACTGCGAGAAGTGTAATGATCAAATAGGAGACTTACCTTGTAGTGAATATCAATGTAGAAGTTTAGGACAAGCCTGTGAAATGGTTAATACAGAAACTGCTGAACCAAAATGTATTTGGAAAGATAAAAATGATGCTGCATTCCCAATCATTACACCATGGAATGATGCGTTAATTGACGAGACATACAAATATACTCCAGACAATGCAATTTCTCCACCAGATAGGGGAGTTATGATTATTAAAACAGATTCAGACACTGAATGTGTTCAAGCATTCACTCCAATGACTTTTGGAATTGAAACAGATGAATTGGCAAAATGTAAAATTGATTATCAAAGAACAGAAACTTTTGATGAAATGGGATTCTGGTTTGGAGGAAGTTCAACATTCAAGATGCAACATGAAGAAACCCTTAGTTTACCAGGACCTAATGAAGCACAAGAAAATTCTCCAATTATCTATGATGGAGGAAATTATAATTTATACACAAGATGTCAAGATGCAAATGGAAATGTAAATACTGCAAACTTTGTATTCAAGTACTGTGTTGATGATGGTCCAAAAACAACACCTCCATTTATTGTTGGAACTGATTTACTAAATGGCATGCCTGTTGCATTCAACCAAACCTCTGTAGATATTGAAGTTTATGTTAATGAACCTGCAGAATGTAAATGGAGTCACCTAGACCAAGCATATGAAAATATGGAAACTCAAATGGTTTGTGAAAATAGTGTGACAGACATGAATGCTCAAATGGTTTACAAATGTTTAACAACATTATCTGGATTAAAGAATAAAATAGAAAATAAATTTTATTTTAGATGTAAAGACCAACCATTGGCTGAAGAAAAAGATAGAAATGTTATGGCAGAATCTTATCCCTTCACACTACTTGGAACAGAACCATTGGTTATTGATTTTGTGGGTCCAAACGGCACAATCAAAGATGCTACAGACAGTATTCAGATAACTCTTGAAGCAGCAACCTCTGCAGGATATAAAGAAGGAGAAGCATCTTGTTATTTCGGTGAAACAGAAGAAACAAATAATGAATTCTTATTTGGAAACAGTAATTCATATGAACACTCGCAAGACTTATGGTTATTTGCAGGAGATTATACTTATTACATAATGTGTGTTGACCTTGGAGGAAATTCAGACACTGCAGAAATTACTTTTACAATTGAATCTGATTCTTCTTCTCCAAGAATAATAAGGGCATATAGAGAAGTTAACAAATTAAAATTAATTACCAGCGAAGCAGCAGAATGTGTTTATAGCAAAGATAGTTGTAGTTATTCATTTGCTGATGGAATAAAAATGAATGTCTTTGAAGATATCAATCACTTTACTGAATGGGAAACTCAAGATATTCTTTATGTAAAATGTCAAGATAAATTTGGGAATCAACCTTACCCAGATCAATGTAGTATGATTGCTAAACCTTTTGATACTGAATAAACTTTATAAGTAAAAGAATTCTTAATTAATTATGAGAGGTAATGCACCACGGGCGTACCCCGAAACATTTTCTAAGAAAATGTTTACTAGGGGCAAAAGAGGTCAGATGAAAATGTCTTTTGGAATGATTTTTTCAATCATTTTAATGATTATTTTTCTTGCTTTTACATTCTATGCAATAAAAATTTTCCTAGACTTTAAAGATACTGCTCAAATTGGAACTTTTACTAATAATTTACAATCTGACGTAGATAAAATTTGGAGAGGCTCACAGGGAGCACAAGAAGTAACATATATCTTACCTGGAAAAGTTAAAGAAATTTGTTTTAAAAATGAAAACAAAAATTTAGAAATAAGTTTTGGGCCAAAGACATTTCCTCAAGAACAAACAATTGACCACATTGAAATAAAAGATTATTTTTGTGTTGAAAATATAAAAGGAAAAGTTAAAATGGTTCTTAGTAAAAAATTTGGTGAAACACTTGTGACAGTTACTGCGGAATAAGAAAAGATTTATAAATGGACAAATGTTCATTAAATTGGACAAGTGTTATATAAAATGGACAATATATTAAAATTTTTTATTAAAGAACCAGAAAAAGAATTTCATATTAGACAATTATCTAAATTAACAAAAAAATCCCCCACCACCATCTCAAAATATCTGAAGGGATTCGAAAGAAAAGGTATCTTAATATCTGAACAAAAATTAAATCATCTTTTGTTTAAGGCAAATATAGAGAACATTAAATTCAAACAACTAAAGCTTAATTATAACTTAAATATTTTATTTGATTCTAAACTTATTGAGTTCTTAGTAGGAGAATTTAATTATCCAGAAGCAATAATTTTATTTGGTAGTTTTTCTAAAGCTGAAAATACTTCTAAAAGTGATATAGATTTGTTAATTATAAGTCCAATAAAAAAAGAGATAAATTTAGAAAAATATGAGAAACATATTGGAAATAAAATCCAGTTATTTGTACATTCAAAAAAAGAAATTGAACAAATGATGGAAAAAAATAAAGAATTATTTAATAACTTAGTCAATGGTAATACAATCTATGGGTTTTGGGAGGTGTTAAAATGAATTTTAATGATTTTATTAGTAATAAACTTGTAAGAAGGGCACAAGTGGATATTGGATTAATCAAGTCTTTGACACAAAATGCAAAACAAGATCTATGTTTTTTAAATGAATTAAAAATTAATGAAAATTCTGCTAGAAAAATTATGACAAATTATTACGAAATTCTAAGAAGTGTATTAGAAGCAATTTCTGCAAAAGATGGCTATAAAATATATTCTCATGAAGCTTTTACTTATTTTCTAAAAGAAAAGGGAGAAAATTTATTTTCTATTAAATTTGATAGATTTAGAAGGATAAGGAACTCAATAAATTATTATGGGAAAAGTATTTCTATAGAAGAAACTAAAGAGAATATTCAAGAAATAAAAAATATGGTTAAAAAATTAACTGAAAAATATTTAAAATGAAAATGAATAAAAAAGGTTATTTACAAATTTCATTTGCATGGTTATTCGCATTAATTGCTGGGGCTTTTATTTTATTTCTTGCAATTTATGCTGTTGTGATGCTAATGGGAGTTGATCAAACTACTGTGGACATAAAAACAGGGAAGAATTTTTTAGTTTTGACAAATTCCCTTGAATCTGGATTTGAAACAGGAAAATTAAATACAATAAGTTTTCCAGTTAAAACAAGAATTTACAATAGACCAAACAATGGATCTAAAAATGAAGTCTTTGGAAGACAATTAATAAAAATATCTCAATTAAGTTTTAAAAAATGGACAGACACTAACCAAGAAGTTAGTAGTGTGAATAAATATTTTTTCTCTAAATCTCCTGTGGAAGGTAAAGATTTTTATTTATTTTCAAAACCATTTGATTTTCCATTTAAAGTTGCTGATGTAATTTATATTATTCCATTTGAAACAACATATTGTTTTAAAAATCCTACCACTGACGTGGAACATGATATAGATACTTTATTTACAGATAAAGAAGGTAATCAAAAAATATTGTTTACCGAACCTAATTGCCCTGAAAATAGCATTAATGTTTGTTTTGATGGTGGAAATGGTTGCAATATTACTGTAAAAATTAATTACGTAGACAAAGATGGGGAATGGATGTATTTTTATGGAAATGATGCATTAATGTATGGAGCAATTTTTTCAGATCCAGAGGTTTATGAAAGCCAAATAAAAAGATTGATGATGCGAACAAAACAGTTAGCTGGATTATATCAGGATAAAATAGGATTTATTTCGGGTAAATGCAGTGCTAATCTTAATTTAGGCTCATTAATCTTAAAAACAGGAGATTTTACACGTTCTAGAGATCTTTCTTCAATAACAAGTATTGTGGAAGATTTAGAAAAACAAAATGGGGGAAATACAGATTGTAAAATATGGTAACATTCAAAAGTTTGCCTGCAAAGGGCAATAAAAATAACAGGGGGCAGTTAAAAATTCAGCAAATGGCGTTTATGTTAATGGCAGTTACATTATTTTTAGTTTTGGCTGGAATGTTTATGTTGGTGATTAAATATTCTGGATTAAAAGATTCTGCCACATTGATTGGGGAGCAAAATGCCATATCTTTAGTTACACGTATTGCGAATTCCCCAGATTTTGCATGCGGAAATGTTTTTGGAATGAATAAAATTAATTGTATTGACGCAGATAAAGCAATGATTGTCAAAGCACACATAGATGAATATAAGGATTTTTGGGGCAGCGAGGTAAAAAATATCGAAATAAGGAAAATTTACCCGCTTATGGATGTTCCTGGAGATGTTGAATGTGAAGGTGGACATTATTTTCCAGATTGCAACGTAATCAATATGCAAGGAGAACCCATAGAAGCAGAATACTCTAATTTTGTTTCTTTATGTAGAAAAGAAACTTCAGGAGAAAATAAATGTGATCTAGCCAAAATAATGGTTAGTTATGAAAAAAAATGAGAAAACTAAAATTAAATAAATCTGGACAGGAGGAAATAGTAGGATTTGCATTAATAGTGGTCCTTGTTTCAATCATTTTGATGGTATTTATTGGATTTTCTTTGAACAGCCCTGCCAAGGTAACAGTTAGCTATGAAATTGAGAGCTTTCTTAGTGCTATTCAGCAATATAACACTGATTGTGATAATTATCAAGAAAACTCTGTTCCCATAAGGAAATTGATAAATGATTGTGATGGACTAGAACCAGCTTGTCTTGATGGAAGAGAAGTTTGTGATGTTTTAAATGACACCTTGACAGAGATGATTGATGCAAGTTGGATAGTTGGTGAAGATACTCCCATTAGGGGTTATAGATTAGATATTATGGTAGAAGGAGAACCATTATTTGATCCAATTCAAAAAGGAAATCTTACTGGAAACAACAAAATGAACAATGTAAGCTTAAGTGGGTCAGACATTATTTTTGCTGTTTATTACTAGACCTTGATATGAATTGTTACTGTATCTACAATTATCTCGGGTTTATGCCTTATTCTATTCTTTGTTTTTTCTTCAATTAATTCTATAAATCCAAATCGTTTTAAAAGCTTTATATCATCATTTACTGATTTAAATCCCCTTCCTAGTTTTTTAGCTAAATCATAAATTGACTGTGGTTTTTGAGTCTTAATGGCATGCAAAATTCTAGCTTTTTCATTGCTCAAAAGTTGCCTTAAAGCTAGTATTCCTTCAAAATCATAGTCTTTTTTTTCACTGCCTTGCTTCTTGAAGATTGAAAACACTCCCTTGTCTCCTTCAATTGTTATTTCTCTTGTTGTGGTTTTAGGCATTTTACACGTATTTTAATATATGTTTTTTCTTTATAGATATGTTAAATATATGCTTTACATATATGTATTTTATGTCCATATATATTATACTTAATTACCCTATGTTAATAAATGTTTGTTTTTGACCTAATCCTCAATCTGTATTAATACTCCAGTGACACAGTAAGCTTTATAAGTAAAACCTCCAAATAAAGGTATTTTTAGTGTATATTGGCTAAAATCGTTTAAAGCTTTTTAAAGAAAAATGAATATTGTATATTATCTAATGGGGGATTAATATTCAACTGACGCGATGGTTAACCCTATACTATCAAATCGGCTGACACGTTGTCATAGACAACAATAATGAATATAGATGAAAGGAGGTTATAAATAAAAAAAAATGAAATTTAACTTTAAAAAAATTTCGGCAATAACAACTAGTGTACTTATGATTGGTATGACTATGGGAGTTGCTGCTGCAGCAAGTTATCCGGCACCGTTTGTTTCTGGAGGCTCAGCTGATGTAGCAATTGTTTATGGTACTGGTGATGGAGTATCTGATTTAGATAGAACAGCTGGAGTAGGTATCCAAACTGATTTGTCAGCAATGACAACTACAGGGGCTACTGGTTCAACTGTTACTGGAGATAGTATTATGTTAGAAAGATCAAGTAATAAATTCAACATAGGAAATAACATGAGTTCTTTTTATGCCAGAATAGATGATAGTGAATTATCTACTGTTTTAGCAGATGGAGTATATTCAAATGATGCTCATGATGATTTCGATTATACCCAAGACATTATATTAGGAGTAGATCTTCAATTAACTCATTTTAAGAATACAAATTTTAATGATAATAAACCAATCGTTGGATTTGATATGAATAACAATGATTTAATTATGAACTATACACTAAAATTCACAGATGATGCACAAGGAACAGATTCTGCTTTTGCAGGAATTGTAAATACCTATTTGCCTCTTTTAGGTGAAGAATATTATGTTTTATCTGTGGATAATACAGTTGGTACTGGACTTAAGATTACACTTCTTAATGCTGCGGCATCAGGAGAATTAGCAGAAGGTGAATCAATTTCACTTACTACTGATGATGGAAGTTATGACGTTTCTGTGGCATATATTGATGACACAAATGTTAAGTTGACTATTAATGGTGAAACTACTGATAGTTTAGGTGAAGGTGAAACTCAAAAATTAAGTGATGGATCTTATGTTGGTGTTAAAGAAGTAAGTTTCCAAGGAGTTACTGGAGGAGCAAGTAATGTTGCCTTTAGTATTGGTTCTGGAAAACTTGTTTTAGAAAATACTAAAGAAGTTGAGTTGAACAGTGACAAATTAAGTAAGGCGAAATATTCTGTTGAAAATTCTGAAAAAGAACTTCAACATGAAATTAAATCTTATATCAATAATGTTTCAACAAACTTAGACAGTATTGTTCTACAATGGAAGATTAAAGATGATACTTGGATTGCACCTGGAACAGAATTAATGATGCCTGGATTTGAATCTATTAAGATATCAATGGGCGGATTTATTACTGATAAGGCAGAAGTGACTAATCTTAATGGAGATAGTAATACTTTTACTTTAAGTGCCCCTATACAAGATGGGACTCTTGATTTAGATGTTTTCTACTATAATAGTAGTTCATCTGGTATTGCAGGTCTTGGTACTGATTCAGAAAATCAATTAGTTACTAGTGAAGTTACAGGTACTACAGGTGATGTAATTTCAATAAGTCTAAATGAAACACTTTCAAATTACTTTGTGGTTACATGGATGAATGCTGGATCAACTGAAGCTGAGACTTTTGCATATACATTTGAGGTTGAGGAGAATAGTGACCAAACTGAAAATAAAACTATTCTTACTAACATAATTACTGGTTCTGACGTTACTATTGATAATGTTGGAGAATACACAGTAGATGGGAATATTAAATTCACATCAGATGTTGCCTTGGAAGAAAATCCTAGTGATAGTTATGCTACCATAAATATAACTGCTGCAAGCAGTGGTAATGTTTCTACACATAAACTAGTTACTGTAGAAGGAATGGAGATTTCTTTACCAGTTATTAATGCTACAGGACATTTGAATGAGACAATTGGAAACTATCAAATTAATATAGATAGTGTTAACCAACCTACTTCATGGAAGATGAGGTTTTCTGAAGAAGATAGAGATGACACTATTGATAGTGGAAATCACTTTAATGTGACTATCCAAGCAGATGGAACTGATGGTTTTGAAAGCTCATCTACAGTTGAAGGTGCTACATTCTATGAGACTGAAAAAGATTCAGATAATTATGTAGCGTATATCTCAAGTGATCTTGCTACTATGATTGAGCAAGATAGACCAACAAATGGTCTTAATGACTTAGATATTACTTACCATGGAACAGAAGCATATGCTGAAGTTTATGTGACAGAAGCTGGAGCTACTTTAACAACTGTTGGAGGTACTTCTTCTTTAGGAGAAGTTTTAGTTATGGATACTGAAGTTAGCACTGTTAGCACTAAGAACTTGATTATCATTGGTGGAAGCTGTATTAATTCGGCTGCTGCTACTGTATTAGGTGGTGCTAAATGTGGAGCTGCGTTCACAGACGCAACTGGTATTGGATCAGGTGAATTCTTGATCAAAGGTATTAGTGGTTCTGGAATCACTAGTAAATTAGTATTAGTTGTTGCTGGTTATGAATCTGCAGACACTACAAATGCTGCTACATATCTAAGAACTCAACCAGTAGATACTAGTAAGTCGTACAAAGGTACTTCTTCAACTAGCGCTACAGTTATTGTAGAATAGTAAATCAAACCAAAAAATTTATTTATTTTTTTTCTTTTTCTTTTTTTTTTAAGTTTTGGCGAGAGCT
>CAZWGF010000017.1:8169-14280 GCA_964633605.1 Candidatus Woesearchaeota archaeon | reverse complement strand
CAAATTGATCTAATTCGCTAAGATAAACATTTGCAAAAAATTGTGAAGTTAAATTTCCTAAAGGAATACCTTTTGCCCCCTCAAAATTATCTAAGATTAAACCTATCAAATTACAGGTCTTTTTACATCTTATTTTCTTTTTAATTATTTTTAATAATATTTTTCTATCCACTTCTTTAAAATAATGTTTTATATCTGCTTTTAAACAATATGCTCTGGAAATTAAATTGCAAGTTACTTTTCCTTTAAATTTTTCAAATCTTTTTAATGCAACCAAAGTTCCTTTTCCTTTTCTATTAGCACAATTATCATAAATAAACGATTTATCAAAAATAGGTTCAATAATATTGCATAATGCATGATGAACAATTCTATCTCTAAAAATTGATTTAGAAATTTTGCGGGTTTTGGGATCTCTTAAGATAAATATTTTCAAAAGTTTTGGAGAATATATTTGGCATTTTAATTCTTCATGTAAAACTTTAAGATTATAAGCTAAATCTTCTTCAAAGTTCTTAACATAATCTCTCTTTGTTTTTCCTTTTCTAGCCTTTTTCCACGCCAAAATGAGATTTTTTAAGGAAATTATTTCATTGTAAATATTTTTGTAAGTTTTGATTATAAAAACTAGCTAGCTGAGCCATTCTGCCATTGTTGTTCGAATTATCGAGATTCCTATTGTTCGAGTTAAGGTCAGAGTTCCTGTTAAGGTACAGCCTAGACAATGGAAATTAGCCAATTTATCAGTTACCACCACAACTTCAAATTTTCACTAAAAGTTACTAATTGTTGTTGTTGAATTTTATGACTTAAAATAAACCAAAATAATGTTCTAATAAACTGACATGTGGCCCAGCATTTCTCTAAAAAGAGTTGGCTAGGAATTTTAGAAAGGGAGGGTAATTTAAATACTTTCTATTTTATCTAAATATTCTTGCCTTAATGATACTAATTTGGCAATCTTTTCATCAATTAAATTTTCAATCTCAAAATTTTGCGCTCCGACGCCTTCGGCGTCTGTCACCACCACCCTGCCACTGTAGTACGAATTATCGAGATTCCCATTGTCCGCGTTAAGGACAGCGTTCCTGTCAAGGTACAGCCCAGACAAACCATTTTCTTTTGTCCAAAGATTTCTTGTTTGTTTGCCTAACTTAATATCATTATTTTTATAATCAAATCTTTCATCATTAATTATTCTTGTATCTTTTCCAATCTTCAATGATATTCCATATTCATTATCTTTATTATCATCTTTAACTAATTCCAAACCAGATATTCTTAAGGGATTTTGAAATGAAAATTTATAACCTGCACCTTTTACCTGTTTTACTAAATGTTCTAAAATTTGTTTATTTTTATCCAGAGAAGCAGTTTCTGTTCTTAAAATTATTTCTGGTGTATCGGTATAAAAAGATCCATCAAATAAATTATCTGCTTCAGAAGAAGAATAAATCCTTTCTAAATCTTCTAATAAGATTACTCTTTTATTTTTTGGAAGATGTAAGTTTAATTCTGTATTAAAAAAGAATTGTGAGCCTGTTCCATTTTCAAAATTAATTCCATTCATTATTGTTTTGTAAGCTTTACTATCTTTGAATTTTTCTTTTGCTTTTGTTTGAGTTTCTTTGTAGATGTCACTTTCTGCTAAAAAGTAATTATCTGTAGGAACTTCAACTTTTGGGATTGATATTTTATTTGTCATTTTATTTTTTTGCTCCGACGCCTTCGGCGTCTGTCACCACCACCCTGCCATCGTTGTTCGAATCATCGAGATCCCTACTGCCCGAGCTAAGGCCACAGTTCCCGCCAAGGCCCAGCCTAGACAACCCTGAATTACCTGCATAAAAATATCTATCCCCTCCATTCAACTTTTTAGGCAATCCTGTTTTTTCATTAATATCTTCTGAATTAAAATACTCACTTTGAAAATTTAATATTTTATCATGAATAACTTCTGCATCTTCTCTAACATTAAATGCAAGCCCATAAGGGGCATTATCATCAACCCTTAAATCCAATCCTGCTAAAGGAATCATTTTGGGAAGTTTTTTCTTTCCTAATTGTTTTCTCAAATCTCTTGCTAAATATTCATTTGAGTTATCCTTACTTCTTAAAACCAAAGCAGTATCTACATAAACCTCATTCAAATCTAAAGCTTTAGAACGTAAAATTTTTTCAAGATCTGCAGGGGTTGTTGTCCTTAATCCTACTTGCCTTAAAATTTGATTAGCTAAAACAACTGCATAGTCATTTGACCCCTTAATTATCCCATCACTTTCATTAAGAACATTTAAAACGTCAGCATTTCCATATTCCTTTTTTGCTCTTCCTTGAAATTCGTCTAAAAAATCTTTTCCAAAATCTCCAGATAAAAATGTTGGAATTCTAACTATGTTTTTTGGAAGATCTTTCACAAATTCATATTTTTCTAATTTTGAAGGTGTTTTTTCCATATAATATTTAAAAATAAATCATTTATAAACTTTTCTATATGTAATTACTTCTAAAAGGTAACAAAAACTTCCGAATACTTTATATACTAAGAATTTCACATAATTTTAGGCTAAATCCCTTACCGGGGAATCTAATTCCGTTGACTGAATAAATTCGTCTCGTCCGAAGTTAAATTCGAACGAAGGAATGGCTACATAATAAAATGACCGTATATGATATTGACGCACAAGAGTATAACTTAAAATTAGCAGAAGCTTTGAAAAAAGTTGAAGCTTTTGAAGCTCCTGAATGGGCTGCATTTGTTAAATCTAGTCCTTCAAAAGAAAGACCAATTGATGATCCTGATTTCTGGCATAAACGTTCTGCTAGTATTTTGAAACAAATTTATAAGAAAAACATTGTTGGAGTAAATAGATTAAGAACAAAATATGGAAGTAAAAAGAATCGTGGATTTGCTCCTGAAAGATTCCAAAGAGCAGGTGGAAAAATAATTAGAACAATTTTGCAGCAGGCTGATCAAGCTGGATTTACTGAAATTGCTCAAGATATCAGAGGAGTTAGATCAAAGAAACCAGGAAGACAACTTACTGCTAAAGGTAAAGAATTTATGGAGGAGATAAAATGAGGATGGAAATAACCTCGAACCAGGATACATTAAATCTATTAAGATCAAAATGTGACTTGATAGATGTTGAAGGTATAGGAGACTTTGAACCTAATTATCTTGCAAAAGTAATAAATGAAAAAAAGGAAATGCATGAATATAATTTGGATAAATATTCAGAATTAACTAAAATAACATCAACATTTAACATTTAAAATGGGACACAAACATCAAACTAAAAAAATAAAACTAGCAAAGAAAGGCCGTCAAACTAAGTGGGCTCCTGTCTGGGCTGTTTTGAAAAGATTTGGAATGGGTAAAAGAATACATCCTTCTACTATGACAAAGAATAGACGTTCATGGAGAAGAACTAAACTTCATATCAAACCACGTAAAATAAGAAAATCACACTTTGGATAAAAATGGAAAAATTTGAAAATATTAAAGAACCTTTGGAAAGAGCTCTTAGAGTTATTATCGAAGATCGAAGTGCATTTAAACTAGTTCGAAATCCAAATAAAGTAATTAATGCAGAAAAAATAGAACAAGCTGCAGGAAATCATCTTTTCGATGATTATTATCAAACCCTCAAGATTAGTCAAAATGAGGCGCATAAAATTAGGTCATATTTTCAAACCACTGCTCATGAAAATGGTTCAGAATATGTTTCAAACTTACATGAAGCATTCCCAAATATAATGGAAAAAGAAGATCCAAGATTCTTAACAAAAATAAATAAAGAAAGAGTCTTTCAAGGACTTGAACAAATTAACTATTAAAAATGGCAAAAGAAAAAAAACCCGAACCAAAAGTAGAGAAAGTTGAAAGAATTTATACTATTCCACTTAGAGAAAAATGTCGTGTTGTTCCAAGATATAAGAAAACAAACAAGGCAATCAAAACAATCAAAGAATTCATAGCTAGACATATGAAGATTCAAGATAGAGATTTGAAAAAAGTTAAAATTGATTCATATTTGAATGAAATTGTTTGGTTTAGGGGAATTAAAAAGCCACCAATCAAGATTAAAGTTAAAGCAATAAAAGAAGGAGACATTGTTCGTGTTGAACTTGCTGAAATGCCTGCACAAATGGTATTCAAGAAAACAAGATTAGAAAAGCGTGAAACAAAAGGATTAGAAGCACCTAAAGGTGTACCTCCTAAAGGAGGCAAAGAAAAGACGCCTGAAGCTGTTGAGCCTAAACCTGAAGAGAAAAGTGAAAAAGAAAAGAAAGAAGAATCTGAAAAAGTAAAATCAGGCGAAGAAGCAACAGCAAAACTTGAAAAAGCTGCAGCAAAGAAAACAAAGCACGATGTGGGTGGAAAGACAAAACAACCTAAACGTCCTCAAAGAAAAGTTTTGAATAAATAATTCTAATAGTATAAAGGAATTTCCTTAAATTTCTTATGTTCTTTTATTTCGCAAAAACAAGATGGACAGATACCAGAAGAAATATCATAAAGATTAATTATTGGAATTAATGATTTATCCACAGAAAATAATTTTTCCTCATAATGCCCTCTGAATACATTATTACAATCTACACAAGAATAATTCCAAACATTGTCATCAAAATTTTTTAATTCTTGAGGAATATTGTTAGTGTTAAAATTTAAAAAATTTTCAAGATAATCAAAAACTGCTTCCCCCCAAATAATCCTTTCCACACCAGGATTTTCAATGCCCATAAACCACCTTCTATCCTGAATGTGTTTTCTTCGAATTAATTCAGGGAGCTCAATGAAATCACCAAAATCCATTCGTAAACAAACAACATTAAACTATATAAATATTTAGAGAATTATTTTAATATGGATATTGAAGAATTAAAAAAAAGCTTAAATAAATTAGCTAACCCTGTTCAAGCAAAAATCCTGCAAGGATTTTTTAAGACCGGAGTTGGAGAGTATGGGGAAGGAGATATATTCCTTGGAATAAGTATGCCGACTCAAAGAGAAAATGCAAAAAATTATGCTGGATTAAATTTATCTAAAATAAAAGAATTATTAGAAAGTGATATTCATGAACACCGTATGGCTGCAATTATTATTCTAGTGGAAAAATATCAAAAAGCTAATGATGAAGAAAAAGCAAACATTGCTAATTTTTATTTGAAAAATGCTAAGCGAATAAATAATTGGGATTTGGTTGATGTAAGTGCTCCAAAAATTCTTGGGGATTTTTTATTGGATAAAGACAAAAAAGTTTTGTATGATTTTGCTAAATCAAAAAACCTTTGGGAGAAAAGAATTGCAATCATCTCTACCTTTGGTTTCATTCGAAAAGAAAAATTCTATGATGCATTAAGTATTTCTGAAATATTATTAAATGATTCTCATGATTTAATTCATAAGGCAGTTGGATGGATGTTAAGGGAAATTGGCAACAGGGACATAGATGTCGAAGAAGAATTTTTAAAAAAATACTATAAAACAATGCCAAGGACAATGTTAAGATATGCTATTGAAAAATTTGATGAAGAAAAAAGGCTAGGATATTTAAAGGGAACTATTGATATTTAATCATGGATTTGGAAAAGATGAAACAACAAGAATCAATTCAAGAATTACTTGAATTTGGAATAATTAACATAGATAAATCATCAGGACCAACGTCATTTAATGTATCTGAATTTGTTAAAAGAAAGCTTGGTTTACGAAAAACATCTCATTTTGGAACACTTGACCCAAAGGTTACAGGAGTTTTACCTGTTGCACTTAATCGTGCTTGTAAGCTTACAGGATATTTTCTTGGAGAAGATAAAGAATACATTGGCATTATGCGAATGCATGAAGATGTTCCTATGAAAAAGATTGAAGAAGTTATTAAGAAAAAATTTATTGGAAAAATAATTCAACTTCCTCCACTTAAATCTAGAGTTAAAAGAGCTGAGAGAGAACGAGAAATAAAAAGTTTTGAATTGCTTGAACAGGATGGCAAAGATATTTTATTTCGTTCAGAAGTTCAAGGTGGAACATATATTCGTAAATTAATTGATGACCTTGGTAAGGAATTGAATATTGGAGCACATATGCTTGAGCTTCGAAGA
>CAZWGF010000017.1:4746-8069 GCA_964633605.1 Candidatus Woesearchaeota archaeon | reverse complement strand
TGATGACCTTGGTAAGGAATTGAATATTGGAGCACATATGCTTGAGCTTCGAAGAGTTAGAGCAGGAATTTTCAAAGAGGAAACAATAATTAATCTTTATGATTTTGAAAAAGCTGTTGATGAATATGAAAAAGGTGATGAAAAGTTACTGAGAGAAATGATAATTCCTGCAGAAATTGTTTCTGAAGTTTATACTCCCATTGAAATCAAAAAAAACAATTTAAAACAAATTTTTACAGGCAAACCAATTCATAGAGCAGATGTTATTGGAAAACCAAAAGTGTCTCAAGAAGATAGTGTTTCTGTTTTCTGTGAAGATAAATTTGTGGGGATGTATAAAATAATTGATGGGATAGATGTTTTTGCAAGATCTGCATTTGTTATGCAACCCATAAAAGAATAAATTAGTTGATCCTCACGAAGATACGTTTCGCATAATGCAACCAACACAATAATTTTTATAAATGATCAAATTTCTAAACAGTAATGAAAGAGATAGAACAATATTTTAACGAAGAACATCAAAAAAGATCTGATATCGCTAAAACCTATGGAGGATTAGCCCCGATAGCCTTAGATATTCTTGGTTCCATGCCTAATCCCATAGGACAGGTTTGTGGCCCATTAACTTCTGGAGGAAAAGGATCCATAGAAGCAAACCTCAAAGTTTTTGATCAAACCATTAGAAAACTTCAAGGGAACGGAAAAATAATTTTCAATCAACTTCCTTTTGAAAAAACTCTTGAAAAATTATGGACCAATGATGCTCGCGCATATGAAGAAAAAAATATGGATCTTTTAGAAAATTTTTATGCCCCTATTTTTGAATCAGGAAAAGTTAAAACCTCATATTTTATTTAT
Organism: Candidatus Woesearchaeota archaeon; assembly: GCA_964633605.1. GTDB lineage: Archaea > Nanobdellota > Nanobdellia > Pacearchaeales > GW2011-AR1 > CAZWGF01. The sequence goes on along the minus strand of CAZWGF010000017.1, from coordinate 7,208 downwards.
GATTGGAAAAATTCATTTGGAGCAACATGGGAACATAAAAAAGTTACTAGCTTAGGACTAAATATAGAATATCTTCCTGAAAATTTTGAAATATAATTATCTTGAGTTGTAAGTTCCTTTTTTTCTTTCTCCACCTAAATACTCATATTTATTAGAACCCGTATAGAATTTCTCTAAATATTTTCTTGCATTTATTGAAACAGTTGTAACATTAATTGTCTTTGCCCTTCTCACTTTCTTTACTAATTTACTTTCTTTTGCTATTTTATTTTGAAACTTCTGAACCATCTTTTCTATATTTTCGAGGATTTATTATAACTTTTGTCCATGAATCATAGGGATTGCCTCTAAAACTAGTAAATTCCAAAAGAGTATCTCTCACATTAAGGGCCATTGTATCATAATTAGTTTCCCGTCCCAAATCTTCTGCGACACTACTTTCAATTGTTTGGACTTTCTTTGTCATAAAAACGAAAACATTTATATCTATATAAATTTAATCATAATCATGAGACACTTTGTTTATTTTTCAGCAAAAGGACCTACAAGCGGTAATTTTAAAGACCTGATGAAAGCAGGACGAATGGATATTGCAATTCATAGTTTTATCCAAGGAGTTTTTCTCTCAAATGGATTTCGTGATGATGTGAAGTTCCATTTTGTATTTTATGGTATACCAGACCCTCCAAAACACATTGAAATACAAGTTACAGATGAATCAATAATTTCTAAAAAAGATGTTGGAAACTTGGTAAAAAAGATTCTTTACAAATATAAACAAGGCCAAAAAACAGAAGTCCTTCCTGGATGTTCTGTAGAGAAAAAAAGTTTCTTAAAAGTCATTGAAGAACTTGAAAATGATGGCTCAGAAATATTTATATTAGATAAAAGAGGGGAAGACATTCGTAAAGCAGAGATCCCAGATAATTGTGTATTTGTGTTGGGAGACCAAGAAGGATTGCCAAGTAAGGAATTGAAAAGATTGAAAAAAATAGCTACTCCTGTTTCTGTTGGACCTAAAATGTACTTTGCATCCCAGACAGTTGCGGTAGTTAATAATGAATTAGATGTTAGGGGAATTTAACATCATGTTGCTGAAAGTAACTATTGTTTAGAAAAGAGTGCACTTTTTTTTCTTTTTCCTAAAAAGAAAAAAAGAAGTTCTTTATTATGTAATTTTTAGGATATAAAATCTTATAAACTTTAAATTAAATTTATAACTGATGGAACTAAAAGATAAAAGAATATCTCACTTAAGAAATTTGGGAAAAACGAGAAATTCAGCAATTAGGGTGCTGGAAAAAAAATTAGAAAGAAATTCGGATTTCTTAGAAATTGCTGAAATAACCGATGTTGTTGAACACAGGGATGGAGGAATTCCAAATAAAAGAGTTGGTTATGTTGCAGGAATCTGTGGTTCTCGAGATGCGAAAAATGAATTTGATTTAATGGGTAATGTTTATAGTTTAGTTTATTTTAACGATATGGTTAAGAAAGATGATCTTTGGAAACATGGAGGAGTAACAATATATTCTCCAAGCATATTTCAACTAACTGATTATGTTCCTTCAAAATTAAAATAATTCTTAACAAAGCCGACTATCTATTCCAAGGATTAGATGGACCCCAAAATATTGCCTCCAAAGAAAATGGAATCTACCCCGGACATTGTTTAATTACTATCGCTCAAAATAATAAAGGGTAACAAAATTAATAAACTCCCCCTCATTTACTTTATTTATGAAAAAATCGGTTAGAGTTTATATTGATGGAACAGTGCAAGGAGTATTCTTTAGGGCATTTGTAAAAGAAAATGCAGAAAGATATAACATTAAAGGATTTACAAGAAACCTTGAAGATGGACGAATAGAAGTTTTTCTAGAAGGAGATTCAAACGACGTAAATAAGATGATTGAACTTTGTAAAAAAGGTCCAAAACATTCTCAAATTCGTAATGTTGAAGTTAAACCAGAAAAATTCCAGGACTTAAAGGGGTTCAAGGTATTGCATTTCTAAAATGATTCGTACTAAATCTATTTTTGATAAAATTGAGGAAGAAGATGGGATTAGAATATCTGTTATGTCGAGACATACTGATAATGGTGGGAAGAAACCTGATCCAAGAATAACTCCGGATAAATATGATCGATGGGACAAAGACTTGGCTCCAAAAGATAAATTGGTTTATGCTCTTTTTAGTGGAAAATTGCCTCAAAGTGCATATAATAAACATTATAAAAAGAAACTTAGGACGGAAGAAATTATTCCTAAAGTTAAAGCCTTGGCTAAAGAAGGTCTTGAAAAAACAATCACTCTTTTATGCTCTGAAAAAGATGCTCGTTATTGCCATAGAAAAATACTGGCAGAAGAATGTCAAAAATATGAACCCTCCCTAGAAGTAAAACATATTTAATAAAAATATAAAAAGCCCAATTATTTTTTAATTATATGATATATACAAA
>CAZWGF010000017.1:0-4646 GCA_964633605.1 Candidatus Woesearchaeota archaeon | reverse complement strand
ATTTAATAAAAATATAAAAAGCCCAATTATTTTTTAATTATATGATATATACAAATTCTGATGGGGGTGCTCGAGGTAATCCTGGCCCAGGTGCAATAGGAGTTATTGTTCGAAAGGATGGGGAGATCTTAACAAAATACAGTGGATTTATTGGAAAAAATGTTACAAACAATATTGCAGAATATGAAGCCTTGATTAAGGCACTTGAACTTGCTTCAATCTATACCCATGATGAACTAACTTGTGTTCTAGACTCTGAGCTTGTTGTTAAACAACTTCTTGGAGAATATCGTGTGCGTAATCCAACACTGCTCCAACTTTTTTTAAAAGTACAAAAACTTCAAGAAAATTTCAATAAAGTAATTTATCAACATGTTAGAAGAGAAGATGAATTCCAACAAATTGCTGACGAAATATTAAATGATGAATTGGAAAATCAAGGATATAAGAAAAAATATCGAAGATGAATAATTTATAAATAAATAAAACCTGGATAAAACATGGGACGTGAAGAACAAATAATTAATGAAAGAAAAAGAAAAATTGCAGAGTTGCAAAAACAAGGAATTGATCCATACCCTGCAAAATCAGATAAAAAACAAACAGCTGAAGAATGTTCAAAAGTAAAAATTGGTACAAGTGTTAAAACAGCTGGAAGATTAGTTACAAAAAGAGATTTGGGAAAAATTGCATTTGCAAATCTACAGGATAGTTCTGGAAAAATTCAAATTGTTTTACAAGAAGGTGAAACTCCAAAAAATATAAAAGATTTTTTTAAGAAATATGTAGATTCTGGAGATTTTATTGGAGTAGAAGGAAAAGTGTTTAAAACAAAAACAAAACAAATATCTATCCTTGTTAAAAAAGTTACAATCCTAAGTAAATCTATTTTACCCTTGCCTGAAAAATGGCATGGATTGCAGGATAAAGAAGATAGGTATCGTAAAAGATATTTGGATTTGATAATGAATCCTGATACAAAAAAAGTTTTTGAAAAAAGAAGTGAAACAATAAAAGGATTGAGAGATTTTTTGAATAATCAAGGATTTTTAGAGGTTGATACCCCGGTGCTTCAAGCAATTGCGGGCGGAGCAATAGCAAAACCATTTATTACAAAATACAATGCATATGATACTGATGTGTATATGAGAATTGCTCCTGAGTTATATCTTAAAAGATTATTAGTTGGAGGATTTGAAAAAGTGTTTGAATTCTCAAGATGTTTTAGAAACGAGGGTGTTGATTGGAGCCATAATCCTGAATTCACAAACTTAGAATTTTACCAAGCATATATGGAATACAATGAATTAATGAAATTAGCAGAAAACATGATTGTGGAAGTTGTAAAGAAAGTTAATGGAAAAGCAGAAATTATGCGTGCAGGTAAAAAAATTACAGTTAAAAAACCATTTAAAAGGATTACTTTTGACAAATTAACAAAAGGTAAAATGACTGATGAAGCATTTAAGGAAGCAATAAAAAATATTAAAGAACCAACATTCATAACAGACCATCCATTGGATATTTCTCCTCTTGCAAAAAAGAAAGATGATAAAACAGTTCAAAGATTCCAGATAATAATTGATGGGATTGAAATTGCTAATGCTTTTTCAGAACTTAATGACCCTCTTGATCAAGAAGAAAGATTTATTGAACAATCAAAGAAAAAAGGAGATAAACATGAGCACGATAAAGACTTTGTGGAAGCTTTGAAATATGGTATGCCTCCTGCAGCAGGATTTGGAATTGGTGTTGATAGATTTGTAATGTTGCTTGCAGATAAAAATTCATTAAGAGAAATTTTGTTATTTCCTTTTATGAAACCAGAAGGACAAAAAGAAGAAAAGAAAAATTAAAATGGCATTAGTTGTAAAATCAAATATCAAAAAAGTTGTACAAGATCTACAGGGAATCAAAGATTCTCAATCGTCCTCCAATCATGTAGAACGAGACAAAGAGAATTCTGTCTCAAGTGTTGCAGATGAAGTTGGACGAGCACTTGATAGAAAAGTTGAAGATATTTTGGTAAAAGCCATTGAACGTGCAAAGGCAAATGGAAGACGGACATTGCAAGCAAGAGACCTTTAACATTTGCCCCGAATAAATGCAGATGCTTATGAAGATACATTTCGCATAAAGGCAAATGGGAGACGAACATTACAGGCACGAGATTTGTAAAAAAACTAGTGTTTGTTTATTTTTCTAGAATTCATTTTTTTGTTTAGGTATTAAGAACAATCAGCAGGACAATTGCATTTGTTTTCTCCTGCTCCACATTCCCCATTACCACATTTTGCACAAATACTGCTCCCATCACATTTTACTTCACATGTATCATTTATTGGACCATCACAACTTATTCTTGTTAATCCTTCGCAACAATTAGGTTGCTCTGGATATATTACGATACTTCCTCCTTCCCCCACGCATTCTTCTTCAACACAATCTTCTGGGCAGATACATTTATTTTCATTAGAATCACAAATCTCGTTTCCACATTTTGAAGTGCATAAATAACCCCCGCCAACCATAGGTTCTTCACAACCTTTAATATCAACATTCCATATTAATCCTTTTAATCCTTCACAACATTCAGTTGCCATATGATCACTATATTCTGGACCAATTGCTCCAGGAGTATTTTCCCCATCACCCACACATCCCACAGAAATACATTCTGAATTCACACATTTAAATTCTTTAGAGCAATCCTGATTTTCTATACATTCCAATCCAACTGAAACTGGCTCTCCACTATTATTCTCTCCATTTTTTGCAGAATTAATTATGGAACTTTCATTTGGCATAAAAAAATATAATCCTAAAGAAACAATCAATACAACAATTAAAATAGAAATTCCAATCACCAAACTCTTTTTCATATATCAATTAACAAAAAATACTTTATAAATTTAAGTAATAAAACTAGTGTTTGTTTATTTTTTAGATTTATGAATAAAAATTAATATGAAACACAAATGCATTGAGCATAAATTTCTTCAGATTCAGAAAATGCATTTTGAATGTAAGTTGATTTTGAAGTATCACATTCATAATGGTGAGAATGGAAGTCTTTCCTATTCTCAATATCGCCCCAAAAAATACCAATTGCGCCAATACATATCATGGGTTCTTCTATATTCCAATTTTCTGTATTCTCGCAAACTTCATCACAATTATTTGGAAAAAGATGATTCCCAGAACCCCTTATTGTCAAGTAATCATAAGTTGGAGTATTTTGATTTAAAATTTCTAAAACTTCTTTAGCATCAATTCCATTTTGTTGAATTGTAGTTTTATTTATAGAATTTATTAAAGAATCAATTTGTGATTTGGTATAAGTATCATTATTATTGATAACAATTGATTCCCCTTTTGATAAAGCATTAAGAAGATTGTTAATTTCAGATTTTGTATAATAAACAGTTTCTCCATCCATATTTAAATCTTTAATTAGGTTGTCAACTTCTTCCACAGTATAAATTTGTTTTTTGTCCCACCAACCAATCTTTACAACATTCCCAGTTATGTTTGCAGAAATAAAAAAGGCAATAATTAATATCCCAATTAAAATAAAAATTCCAATCACTAAACTCTTTTTCATATATTAATTAACAAAGTATCATTTATAAATTTAAGTAAACAATCAGGTGTTTGTTTATTTTAAAATTTTAAGAAGGGAAAGGTTTGTGGTTTATGAGGGTAGTTTATTTACTCCCAAAAAGCAAGAGATTTGTAAAATTTAAATAGTTCTTATAATTAGTTTGATTATGGTTGGTGTAAAAAAAGAGAATAAAGATAAAATTATGGATATGATCAACAAAGCCGGGAGTACTGAATATGAAACTTCCTGGGATGAAAAAGGAATCCCTCAATACAAAAAGAAATCTAATGTCAAAAGAGGGAAAAATTCTCGGGCTGCAGGAGGAAGATTTGAATTAAAAGTTAGAAAAGATTTAGAAGCTGATGGATGGATTTTGGATAAGTGGAATAATAATGTTGATCTGGATTCTGACAATGACTCTAGCGAGCCTAAATTGATGATTGCAAAGAAAAAGTTCAATCCCTTTTCAAAAATTATGACCATTGGCACAGGATTTCCTGATTTTATTGCATTTAAACAAATTAGTAATGGGAAATATAATATAATTGGAGTAGAAGTTAAGATGAATGGTATTCTTTCAAAAATAGAAAAAGAAAAATGCAGATGGTATCTTAAAAATAATATTTTCTCAAAGATACTTATTGCAAAGGCTATAAAGGAAGGCAGAAATATTAATATAGAATATGTTGACTTTAAAGAGAGATATGAAAAATAAAATTTATTTATTTGTTATTGTTATTGGAATGTTACTTATTCCAACTGTTCTTGCAACCTGTGAAGAAGGGCAAATTGATATTAATTCTGCGTCTTTAACTGAATTGGATGAAATTCCTGAAATTGGTCCTTCCATAGCACAAAAAATTATTGATGCTCGCCCATTTGAAACTATTGATGAGTTAATTGATGTTAAATGGATTGGACCAACTACTCTTCAGAAAATAAAGGATGATAGAATTGCTTGTATTTCGGAGGAGGAGGAAGATGAAGAACCTTCTGAACCTCAAAACCCTCCAGAGGAGAAGGAAGAGGATGAAGAGGAAGA